>NVQL02000057.1 GCA_002400495.2 Alphaproteobacteria bacterium
CCTGACGAGTGATCTCGGATATGGATGTTGAGAGCTCTTCGGCGGCAGCGGCTACTGTGCCGACATTGGTTGACGCTTCTTCTGAGGCGCTGGAAGCTGCACTGGCTTGCTCGGATGTGGCGTTTGAAATGCTGGACAATGCGTCTGCGGTGTTTTTCATATCTGAGCTGTTTTTGCTGACATTCTCAAGCCCATCAGTGATGGTGGATCTGAATTCTGAAATTAAGCCATCAATATAAACTTGACGCTCTTGGCCAGATTTGCTGGTGGCATCTTTTTCGACTTCAAGAGCTTTTTGCCCAATGGCAGTTTGGCGGAAACCTTCGACGGCTTTGGCCATTTCGCCGATTTCATCACTGCGGTCTTGGTCGCTAACCTCGGCATCTGTATTGCCTGCTGAAAGGTTTTGCATGGCGTTGGTGATGTTGCTAATGGGGGTGACGATTGAATTGATTATTCTATAAGCGACCGCCACAATAACCAGAAATAGGATAATTGAAATGATGAGAGGGACTTGCAGATCGGCGAGGAAAGCCGTTACCACATCATCGGTGTAGACGCCTGTGCCGACGATGAAATCCCACGGGGCGAAGCGGTCTACATAAGAAACTTTGGCGATGGGGGTGTTGCTATCGGGTCTATCCCATTTATAGCCCACAAAACCCTTGCCTGTGGCATTGATGACTTTCATCATTTCTTGGAAAATGTAAACGCCATCAGGATCTTGTAAGCCTGAAAGATCTTTGCCGTTCAGTGCGGCTTTGGCACCATGGCTGATCATGACGTTATTGGAATCGTTAACCCAAAGATAGCCGCTTGTGCCATAGCGTAATTTGGAAATTATTTCTAAGGCAGTTGTTTTGGCTTCTTGCTCGGTTTTTGTGCCCGCTTTAAACTCATCATAATTGGTTTTAATGATGGAAATGGATTGCTCAACAATCGGGATGAGGGCTTGCTGGTTTAAGTTATGCCGAACGTTATATTCATTATAGAATCCATAACCCAGAGATGAGAAGAATATCAAACTAAATAGAATTAGTAAGCTATATAGTTTCGATTTGACAGTGTTAAACATAGTGAAGGGAGCCTTAGTTGTTTTGAATTGTCTTATATGTTTAACCAAAATAGTAAACAAATCGTAATGACCTATTGGTTTACCCTATAGTGTTCAAGTATTAGTCTTAAAGTTGAATGCTAATTTTTACTTGATTTTAGGGAAATTTTCACTATATTAGAAAAAACTAATATAAAAAAATAAGGATATGAAATGACGTTTGAAATTGTAGCTCTTGAAGATATTGGCGGTGATACCCTGCTAGACGTAAGGGAAATTGGTGAATTTGAAGCTGGGTGTTTTGACAATGCGCAGCATGTTGCTTTGTCTAAATTAAGTCTAACTGTAGATGTGATGCAGGGCTTTGACAAAACTCATACATATATACTTTACTGTGTAAAAGGTATGCGGGCGCGTAATGCCGCGCAAATAATGCGTGATGGTGGGTTTGAAAATGTATGTTTGCTCGATAGAGGTTACACATAATACCATTTTATTAAGAAGCTAGACAAATTTTGCGCAGTGAATAATGTGATCATGACTGAAATGAGGGCATTATGAAGTTGGAAATTTGTGTTGGTTCGGTGGTGAGTGCCATTAACGCGCAAGCGGGCGGGGCTGACCGTGTTGAATTGTGCGATAACTTATTTGAAGGTGGCACAACGCCGAGTTATGGGGCGATTAAACTATGTGCTGAGAGATTGTCGATTGGCATTATGGTGATTATTCGCCCGCGTGGGGGTGACTTTTTGTTTAATGCCGATGAAGTGCAGGTGATGCTGGATGATGTGAAAATGGCAGGTGATTTGGGTGTGCAAGGTGTGGTGATTGGGGCTTTAAAGGCTAATGGGCATGTTGATGTTGAATTGTGCAAGCGGTTGGTCGATGCAGCGGGGGATTTGGACATTACTTTTCATCGGGCGTTTGACATGGCGGTTGACTATGAGCAAGCTCTAGAGGATGTAATTGATATTGGCTGTTCGCGGTTGTTGACATCGGGGCAAGAAATTAGTGCGTTTGAAGGGGCTGAGCGGATTGCTCAGATGGTTGAGCAAGCTGGTGATCGGCTGGTTATTTTGCCTGGCGGGGGGATAAATGCCCGTAATATGCAGAAGATTATCGACATAACGGGTGTTTCTGAATTGCATATGAGTGCGCATGTGAGCCAAGCGAGCGGGATGGACTATCAGCATGCTGCGGCTTTTATGGGTGGGGCGTTGCGCAAGGAAGAATTTTCAATCAGTGTGGCATCGGCCGAAAAGGTCGGGCAGTTGAAACAGATTATGAGCTAGTTTTATAATTTGAAGCTCGAATCTCGAAATAAGGTAATTGTTGGTCATAAGCGTCGACGGTTCCCTGACGTGTGAGGCCAGCATTTAGCAAAGATTTTTGCGAGCCGATGTTATCGGCGTGGGTGACGGCATTTATGACGTCTAATTTAGCCATTTCGAAGCCATATTTAACCAATTGTTTTGTGACCTCAGCAGCAATGGCTTGCCCCCAAAATTTTGGTTTGAGCCAATAGCCGACTTCGGCTGAATATGCGCCGTTTTCGGCTTCTATAGGTTTTAATAGTGCCATGCCAACACAGGTGTCATTGTCAAATATCATCCAATAGCCTAAATCTGGCTGTTGGCAGATTGTGGTCATGCGTGATAATTGCGCGGTCATTTCGTCATCTGAAAGTGCGTGTTCATAGACGTGTTTTTGCACTTCGGTATCTTGCATCATTTCGGACATATGATGGGTGAATTCGGTGCAATAAACCCACGGCAATAAAGTGAATCGCTCGGTGTGTAAAATGGGTTTGTTGGATTTTTCATGGTTTTTATTGGTGATTTTATATTGTGGTAGGCTTTGGCCGTCTTCGATGGCATCGGCAATTTGGGTGAAGCCGATGTTGGTCAAGGTTTTTTGTGAGGCTATATTTTCGGCCTCTGCGGTGGCAACGATGTGGGGTAAGTTTAGTTGCTCGAAGGCGTAAGTGACGATGTGACCAGCGACCTCGGCGGCGATGCCTTTGCCCCAAAATTCTGGTTTGAGCCAAAAGCCGATTTCATAGGGCAATGGCTCATCTGCTGGGGTGGATTTGAGGAAAACGGTGCCGACAAATATATCTTGTGCGGCGCTCATGTCATAAATCATCCAGATGCCAAAGCCGCGCAATTGGTTGCTGGCAGTGGCCATTTTGGGTATGGCCTGATTGATAAAGCTATCTGAATAGGGCTGACCATTGACATATTTTTGCACTTCTGGTGATTTCATCATCCAGATCATCTGTTTGTTTTGTGTGGGGTTGTTGCGCCAAGGGATGAGCCTGAACCGCTTGGTTTGAATGGTGGGCTTGATGCATTGCATGTGATGAGGGTTGTTGATTATAAAGAATGGCAGGTCTTGCTCATAGGCTTTTATGTTGGTTTGGCGTTTGAGACCCGCCTTTTCGAGTGATTTTTGTGAGGCAATGTTATCCTCATGGGTGACGCCAACCACGCAGGGCAGGTTAAGCTCATCGAACGCGTATTTTACCATGCGGTTGGCAACTTCGCCTGCTATGCCCATGCCCCAATGGCTGGGTTTGAGCCAATAGCCTGTTTCATAATAGCCAAGGCTGGCTTCGGTGGGCAGGGCTTTGAGCAAGCACATGCCTGCGCAAATATCGTCTTGATATATCATCCACATGCCGAATTGATCGGTGGTGTTTTTTTGCATTTTTATGAAAGCTTCGGTAACTTCTTGATCCGAATAGGCATGGCCGCGAATGTATTTTTGCACGTCTTCATTTTGCATCATTTGGCGTAGATGCTGGTTTTGCTCAAGCGTGTTTTGCCACGGGTAAAGCGTGAAGCGTTCGGTGTGTAGTATGGGTTTCATTAAATATAGCCTTCGGACCTTAAGGTTTTTAAGTATGTGGCACTGATTGGCAATTGATCGCCATTGGTGAGTTTGAGTAAGTTTTTGCGGCCATTTTTAACATGCGATTCAATGGCCGATTTTGCCACCCAATGCGAGCGATGGACAAGTTTGCCTTCTATGTCAGATTCATCCAATTGTTTGATGGCATCGCTGATTTTATAAAGTATTAGTTTGCTGTGGGCGGTGGTTTGAATGCGTAGATAGTGATCTTCGGATTTTATGTAGAGTAGTTTGCCGCCGATGTTTTCAAGGAAATGCGGGGTGGTTTCGGGCGGGCAATTTTCCTCGTTATCGACACCTGTTTTGATGACCTGAGAAATGATCACATAGATAAGGATATATATGGACTGGCAAGTGATGGCCAATTGTAGCCAGAAATAAAATAGGCCGAGCCATGTATTGTGCAGGTTGAAGAACAGCAGATTGAGCAGCAATATAAAGCCAAATAGTGGCAAGGTCATTAAAAAATTACACAGGCTGCCGACAAAGAAATAATGCCAACTCAGCTTGGGTGCGAAGAATTTTTCGATGATGTTCCATGCCATATAGCTGACAATGAGGATGGCTGCCCAGTAAAAGGCTCGTAAGCTAAAATTCTGAATTTCATCGCTATTATAGGGGGCGATTTGGCCCAATATGAGCGCCATAATGAACATGATGGCATAGGGTAGGGCGTTGAATGATTTTAGTTTTTGAACGAATTTATGGTGCATGAGTGCAGGATAGTGAAAAAACCATCCTGCGCAAGTATTTTGAGCTATTTTTTAGCGTCAGATTTTCCCATGTCCATTTTGGAATGATCCATCTTGCTGTGATCCATATTCTGATGATCCATGCTTTTTTCCATCGGTTGGCCGAATGGCATGACGTGGAATTTGGCGCTGGCGGTTGATTGGTCATCAAATGTAAAGTTAACTTCGACCATATTGCCTGCGGCGAACATATCTTTGTCTAATCTATACATCATCAAATGAAAGCCGTGCGGGTTAAAGCTTGTTGAGCCATTGGCTGGCACTTCGATGGCTTTCACTTGGCGCATTTTCATAATGCCATCGGCCATAATGTGGTTATGTAGCTCGATTTTTTTAGCGCCTTTGGTGGTGGCGGAAACGATGTTGAGAGTTTTATCTGTGTTGTTTTTAATTTCAAAAAAAGCACCCGCTACTTTATTGGGTGGAACCCATAGCCAGCTGTCGGTGATGACAATTTTATCCATTGCCAAGGCGATGTTGGTGAAAGCCAGTATGAAAATAGTGGCAAGGGTAAGAATTTTTTTCATTTTTTTACCTATTTATAAAATTAAGTCTATAAGCTAAAATATAGCAAAGTTAAATTTATAATAGGCATAAACCGCGAAATAGACAATTTGTCGCAGTTTATAGGTGGATTGAAAATATGCAGCAGCGCAGGAATACGACAGCGGTTAAAATTGGTAATATTTTGGTTGGTGGAGGTGCGCCGATTGTGGTGCAATCGATGACCAATACTGATACGGCTGATATTGACGGCACTGTTAAACAAGTGATTGAATTGGCGCGTGCCGGCTCTGAACTTGTGCGTATAACTGTTGATCGTGATGAAGCGGCGGCGGCGGTGCCACATATTCGTGAGAAATTGGACAAAGCTGGCTTTGACGTGCCATTGATTGGTGATTTTCACTATATCGGCCATAAATTGTTAGCTGACCACCCTGCTTGTGCCGAAGCCTTGGGTAAATACCGCATTAACCCCGGCAATGTTGGGTTTAAAAACCGCCGTGATACGCAATTTGGCTTGATGATTGAATGTGCGATTAAAAATAACAAACCTGTGCGCATTGGCGTGAATATGGGGTCGCTTGATCAAGAATTATTGACCAAATTAATGGGTGAGAATAATGCTTCGGCCAACCCGATACCTAATTATGAGGTTGCGCGTGAAGCTATGGTGCAAAGTGCGTTGGCGAGTGCGCGGCGCGCCGAAGAAATTGGCTTGAGTGCGGATAAAATTATTATATCCGGCAAAGTGAGTGTGGTGCAGGAAATGGTGGCGGTTTATGAAACCCTATCGAAACGCTGTGATTATGCTTTGCATTTGGGACTGACTGAAGCGGGCATGGGATCTAAGGGCATTGTTTATTCGGCAGCGGCTTTATCGTGCCTAATTCAGCAAGGCATTGGTGATACGATACGGGTGTCGATTACCCCTGCGCCCAATGCATCGCGCACCGAAGAAGTGCTGGTGGCGCAAGAGATTTTACAGGGTATGGGCGTGCGCTCATTTATGCCGATGGTGGTGGCTTGCCCGGGGTGTGGACGTACGACGAGCACGACATTCCAAAGCTTGGCTGAGGACATTCAGGGTTATATTCGCGATCGTTTGCCGACATGGAAAGAAGAATATACTGGGTTTGAAGATTTAACTTTGGCGGTGATGGGTTGTATTGTAAACGGGCCTGGTGAGAGTAAAAACGCTAACATTGGCATTAGTTTGCCCGGTACGGGGGAGAACCCTGCTGCGCCCGTGTTTATTGATGGGGCGAAGGCTATGACTTTGCGCGGCGAGAATTTGGGTGCGCTTATCTCGGAATTCCAAGGGATTGTTGAGACTTATATTGAAGAGCATTATGATCGGAAATGATTAGCTCTTACGGTTGTTGAGTAAATCTACTAATTCTATCAGCAATTTAGCTTTGTCGCCAAAAATGGCGACTTCTCGTTTGGCATCATTAATTGAAACCAACGCGGCTTTTTGCGCGGCTTCTAGGCCGATGAGTGAAACGAAAGTTTCTTTGCCAGCTTCCTCATCTTTATGGAGGCGTTTGCCGACCTCTGATTCGCTGCCTGTGACATCTAAAATATCATCGGTGATTTGGAAGGCTAAGCCAAAATGTTTGGCATAATTTTTAAGCGCTAATTGTTGTTGCTCGGTCGCGCCGCCAATGATGGCGCCTGCTTCACACGCATATTCGAACAAAGCGCCCGTTTTCTTTTGCTGTAGAGAAATAATCTCATCGAGGGTTAGGCTTTTCTTTTCGGCCTCTATATCATCCATCTGCCCGCCAATCATGCCGTAGCGGCCTGAGGCTAGGGTGAGGACATGGATGAGCTTTAAGCGGGTGTTGGGGGGGATTTTTGGATCGGTGCTCATCATTTCAAAGGTTAACGATAAAAATGCATCGCCGACTAAGATGGCGGTGGCTTCATCGAATTGAATGTGGCAGGTTGGTTGGCCGCGGCGCAAATCATCATCATCCATAGCAGGTAAATCATCATGGATGAGTGAGGAGCAATGGATAAGCTCGAGCGCGACAGCGGTATCGAGCGCATTGCTGACATCATCTTCAAAAAGATTTGCTGCGGCTAGAATTAAAAAAGGCCGTAGACGTTTGCCACCTGCCAATGCGCCGTAACGCATGGCTTCTTCTAGCTGATTTTTTTGTTTTTGACCTGCCAAAATTTCGGCAATGCGCGTTTCTATAACGACTTGGGTTTGGGCAAGTTGATCGGTTAAATTTGAGGCTGATAAGAATACGGGCGGCATGCAAAATCCTTAAAGTATATTTAATATGCTTATTGCAGAAAAACAAATTTGGTGCAATAGTTGATAGTGGTTATGAAAGAAACAGTCTGTTTGCGGCGGCTTGATGGTTTATAAGCAGGTTTTTGCCCGATTTTATAAAAAAGGCTAGATTTTTGAGCTGTTCGGAGTTATAACAGCGCAAATTCTTGATATTTGTTTTGAAACTATGGTTTTGAGGCAGTGTTTAACCAGTGTTCGTTTAACCAATGTTCGAATGCGAACAATATTTGCCCTTCGGTATATTGGGCTGATAATTTGATGGAGTCATTAAAATGGCAGTACCTAAGTCGAAAATCACGCGCTCTAAACGTGGCATGCGCCGCTCTCATGATGCCTTGAAAAACCCAACTTATATTGAAGATAAAGACAGTGGCGAATTACGCCGTCCGCATCATATTGACCTGAAATCTGGTCAATATCGTGGTCGTCAAATTTTGAAAGCCAGCGAAGAGCTATAGTCTTCACTTGGTTGAAATGATTTAAAGAAAGATAGCTTTGGCTGTCTTTTTTTTTGGCTTTTTTTTTGACTTTATGCAAAGTTGAGTTAGGCTTTGGAAATGATAAATTAAATTGGGTGGAGTGATTATGGATTGGACAGCATTATTGGCGATTGTTTTACCAACCTTTGTGACATTTTTTGTGGTGATTGACCCGATTGGGTTGGTGCCGTTTTATATGACCCTTACTGAGGGACAAAGCAAGAAGGCTAAGGCCAAAATCGCGCGGCGGTCGGTGGTGATTGCTACGGTTATTTTGACTATATTTGCTTTGGTCGGCAAGAATTTTTTAGAATTATTGGGCATTAGCTTATCGGCTTTTCGTATTGCGGGCGGCATTTTATTGTTTTTAATTGCGGTTGAAATGTTGTTTGAAAAACGTACAGAACGGCGCAAAAAGAATGTTGCCTCTGAAACTGATGATGATGAAGCAGAAGATGAAGACGAAGATGAGAATCGCGATGTGGCGGTGTTTCCGCTGGCTGTGCCGTTTTTGGCGGGGCCAGGCTCGATGGCAACGATTATTTTGTTGATGAGTAAATATGAAGGACAATGGCAGACGCAATTGGCTATTTATGCCGTGATGCTGACTTGTTTGTTGACTTGTTTTATTATGTTTAGATTAAGTGGTAAGTTGGATAAAATAATTACGCCTAAAGTGACTAGGGTGGCGACGCGGTTGCTGGGGGTTTTGTTGGCGGCGTTGAGCATTGAATTTATATTATCTGGTTTGCGGCAAAGTGTATTGTTTACCTGATGGGTATTGTTTGCGTGATTTTTAGGGGGCGTTATGTCAGATCAATCTAAGTTAAGAGATTTTCAAGCGGGTGGGCGCTCGCTTGCTTATGGTGGCAAAGCTATGGTGGCGACATCGCACCCTTTGGCTAGTTTGGCGGCGCGTGATTGTTTGGCTGCGGGTGGTAATGCGGTTGATGCGGCGATTGTAGCATCGGCCATTTTATGTGTTGTTGAGCCGCAATCAACTGGCATTGCTGGTGATTGTTTTGCTTTGTTAAAAGTTGGTGACAAGCCGATTGTGGGTTTTAATGGTTCGGGCTATGCGGGCAGTAAAGCTAATGTTGATGATTTGTTGGCCGAGGGGCTGAGAGAGATTGACTATACAACGGGCAAAGCCGTAACGGTGCCGGGGGCGATTGATGCTTGGGATAGATTGCTTGAAGATTATGGCACGATGAGTTTGGCTGAGGCTTTAAAACCTGCCCAGAAAATTGCGGCTGAAGGGTTTATTGTGTTGCCGCGGGTGGCATTTGATTGGCAGCGTAATGAGGCGAGATTGGTTAAAAGAGCTGGATCGCAGAAGCACTTATTGGTTGATGGCAAAGCGCCGCAACAGGGCACATTGTTTAAATCGGCTGGATTGGCCGCTGCATTGCAGATGATTATTGAGCATGGCCGTGACGGATTTTACAAGGGTGCGGTGGCGCAGGAAATTATTGATACGTTGGATGCCGAAGGCGGTTTGCTGACTTTGGAAGACTTGGCGGATTATAAAGGCGAATATGTGACGCCGATTAAGGGCACATATAAAGGCCATGATGTTTATGAGATTCCGCCTAATGGCCACGGGGTGACGGCGTTGATATTGCTGAATATATTGGCTAAATTTGACATGGCAAAATATGCTGCTGGTTCGGCCGAGCGCCATCATATACATATGGAAGCCACGCGGTTTGCTTATGCCCTGCGTGATAAATATGTGGCTGACCCTAAATTTGCTGATGTGCCTGTTGATGGCTTGCTAAGCGATGAGGTGGCGACGATGATTGCGGCGCAAATAAATATAGATAAAAAAGTTGATGAGCATATTCTGCCTGAATTGCCTAAGAGTGATACGATTACTTTGTCGGTGGTGGATGGTAATGGCAATGCGATTAGCTTTATTAACTCGGTATTTATGCCGTTTGGCACGGGGATTGTGACTGATAAATATGGCGTTAGTTTACAATGTCGGGGTGCGGGGTTTACGCTTGAGCGTGGCCACCCTAACCAGATTGAGCCGCGCAAACGCCCAATGCATACGATTATACCTGCCATGTTGGAAAAGGATGGCGAGTTGAAAATGGCCTTTGGGGTGATGGGTGGATCTTATCAACCTTGTGGGCATGCATATTTTTTGAGCAATGTTTTAGACTATGGCATGGACATTCAGGCGGCGATTGATTTTCCGCGGATGTTTATGGAAGGCGAAAGATTAGCGGTTGAAAATACTATCAGTGAAAAGCTAAGAGCGGATTTGCAAAATAAAGGCCATGAGGTTTTTGAAGTGGATACGCCATGGGGTGGTGCGCAAGTGGTGGAGATTTGCAAAAATGCTGATCAAACATTATTTAAAGGTGCATCTGACCCACGCAAGGATGGTATTGCGCTTGGTTTGTAGTGTTAATGCCATTAAGCATAGTGTGCCAATTTGAGACATGACTGTTCCACTTTGGTATTGTTCTTGAAATGAAACAGCCTTAAGCAGACACGTTTACTTGGCGACTTGAAGTGTTTTCAAGTATAGTGGCCGAGTTTTCATAGGTAGTTTTGGCCTGCCAAGCAGGTTTACGACCAATAAATGCACGTCTAGTTTGACCTGTAGTTTGGCTAATATATTGAGCCAAAAATGGGTTTGAGCTATGACGCTTCTCGCTATTAAAGCGTTTATATTCAGTAGGTTGCAATACAACAAGCTCACGGCTGGTTGAAGGCTTTGTAGGCTCGTTAGTATGGTTATTATCAGCATTTGCCACTTGGGCATCGCGAGATTTATCATTTGAATGATTAAAGTTTGAATTTTGAATTTTATTGATACGCATAACTTGCTCCTTAAAATATATACTTATGAGGTTGCAAGAGTGAGGCCAGATATTGGTTTTGGCATTGAATGGGGTTAAATTGGCGTTAAATGGCTAAATAGGGGGGATGGAGCTAAATAGGAGGGAAGCGGGCTAAATTGGGAAATGAGCCAATTGGGCTATACGCTTTGTAGATAATCGCGCGTATATAGCTAAAATTATTCTGATTTTAACTTTTGGCTGTAAAACTTTGATAATTCGGGAATATTTTAATTAGCGGTAACGGACCCATGTCAGATATTAAAGTGGTAAAAGTGGATTTTGGTCATAAAGATCAAATATCTGATCAGCGTGTCAAACATGATGACGTTATAGTGGGGAAGAAGAAGTATTTAGATGTAAACGAAATTTCGCAGATCGCTTCGTCTATTGGTGATATTTGCTATTATTGGGATCTTGTCTCGGGCGAAATTAGCTATAGCGATAATATTGGGTTGATTGCCGAATATATTGATATTGACAAAGTGGCCACTGCTGAAGGTTTTGCTGCGGTGATGGATGTTGAAAATGTAACCAACCGTGAGCAAGCTGTCTGCCATTCCTTAGAGAAAGATTTTGGCGATGGTGTTGATTATGAATTGGCTTATAGAATGAGCCATTCCGACAATATACGCCGTGGCTATTGGATTGAAGATAAAGGCAAGTGGTTTGCTGGTAAAGATGGGCAGCCTGAAAGTGCGTGCGGCGTGATGCGGATTGTCAATAAGCGCCAAGATGTAGAGCAGCAACAGGCGCTTTATGGCACGCATGATGTATTGACTGGTTTTGCCAACCGCATTCAATTGAGTGAAGTTTTAAAACGCACAATTGATGGCATTGAAAAAAGCCAAAAAAATGTGGCATTTTTATTGATTGGCATTGATAATTTGGCCATGATTAATGAATCTTATGGTATGGATGTGGCGGATGAAGTGATTGGCTTGGTGGCCAAACGCATTGAAGGCTTAATGCGTAAAACAGATGTGATTGGGCGGTATTCGGGTAATAAATTTGGGGTTATCTTGCATGATTGCTCTGAGCAGAATATTCGTATTACTGCCGAGCGGTTAATTGAAGCGGTTGGTCAAGATGTGATTAAAACTGCAGACGAAGCGGTGTCAGTGAGTTTATCGGCAGGGGCGGTGTCTATTCCTAAACATTCGAGCGAAGCTCAGGACATTATGCAATATGCTGAGGAAACTTTGCAGGTTTGTAAAGATCGTACGCTGGAGAATTTCTCAATCTATGAGCCATCGGTTGAGCGAGACAATTACCGTAGAAATAATATTGAAGTGGCGAGCGAGATTGTAAGTGCGCTGAACGAGCGGCGGGTGAAAATTGTTTACCAACCTTTGGTGCATGCGGCAACCGGGCAAATTGAAAGTTATGAATGTTTGATCCGCATTATGGACAGGCAGGGTGAGATGATACCGAATGGCCAGCTTATACCTGTGGCGGAGCGGCTCAACCTTATGCGATTGCTTGACAATAGGGTGCTGGAGATTGCTTTGCAGAAATTAATAGATGAGCCGCAGGTGAATTTGGGCATTAATATATCGGGCAATACAATTGCAGATTCGAGCTGGTTGGATTGTTTGGTGGCCAGCATTGGCAATAAGCCACAAATTGGCCAACGCTTGACCATTGAAATTACTGAAACCACTTTGCTGGGTGATATGGCTTATACAGATGAATTCGTCAATAAATTGCACGCTTTGGGTTGTAAAGTGGCGATTGATGATTTTGGTGCGGGCTATACGAGTTTTCAGAATTTGAAAATGCTGGATGTAGATATTGTGAAAATTGATGGCTCGTTTATCAGCAATATGCGTAACAGTGCGGATGATGAGTTTTTTGTGAGAACGATGAATGATTTGGCCAAGCATTTTAACATTAAAACTGTGGCTGAATGGGTGGAGCATGAAGAAGATGTGATTACCCTGCGCAAGATTGGCATTGATTATTTGCAAGGTTTTTATTTTGGCAGTGGGCAAGATGAGCTGCGGGATGAAGATGTGCTTGGTGATATGTATGCGGGTTGTGAAGAAGTGGCCTTGCCTTCGGTAGGTTAATTTACCTCCTTGTTTCCAAACAACGTGCCATCCAGTGAGTGCGACAGCGGCTGTTCGAAGCTGCTGCCGTCTAACGCGCGGTAGGCAAGAGAGCAAAGCGAACGCACGTAAGTGTCAACAGTGAGCTTAAGCGAACGTATAAATGAAGTACCCGAGTATCAACAGGAGTGCTACCCTGTGTTGGCTGTTGAAAGACAGTTGGCTGGTAGTTGATGCTCTGGAAGTTTGCATTTTTGTTTGGCACTGCGTGCGTTCGCTCCGCTCTCTAGCTAAGCCACTCAGCCGCTGGTGAAACGCAGTTTCACCACCCAACCCAATCTCATTATGCTTAGTTAGCTAGAGTTTGGTGAGACTCCGAGTATAGGTGCCATATAGTTTACTCAGTGTGTTTTGCTTGGGAAAAGGGTCCGAAGCCTTTAGGCTGAGGCAAGCGCGACTGCGCGTCGCCGTTAGGCGTGGCAAGAGAGCGGAGCGAACGCACGCTAGTGCTTAT
Organism: Alphaproteobacteria bacterium; assembly: GCA_002400495.2. Taxonomy (GTDB): domain Bacteria; phylum Pseudomonadota; class Alphaproteobacteria; order Rhizobiales; family OSC116; genus OCS116. The sequence continues at coordinate 13,428 of NVQL02000057.1, forward strand.
AGAGAGCAACGCGAACGATAAAAGAGAGGCGAAGCCGAACGAAAAAATGAAACTTCCAGAGCATTACCAGTATCTCACCCAGAATATGCTGCAAGTATGAAAAGCGGAAATTCTATGCAAACTCATCTCCATTTTCATCTCAATTGACTTTACGTTCACTTGGTTTAAGCTAAATTAAAAACAAACCAAGCATCAAGCTTGAAAAACATACTCAAACGTAATTTCTTGCTGCTGTTTAATGCACAACATAAGATTTCGCCCGATGCAGAATGCTAAAATTGCCATCATTGCCGATATACATGGAAATGCCTTGGCATTGACGGCCGTGTTGGCCGACATTGCCAAGCAGAATGTTGATGACATTCTCAACCTCGGTGACCATTTCAGCGGGCCATTGGATGCCCAATCGACAGCAGAACAGCTGATTGATTCGGATATGATATCAATTGCGGGCAATCATGATCGTCAATTGATTGAACTTGCACCAGATGATATGGGTGCCTCGGACAAGGTCGCTTATGATCAACTTAGCACGCGTGCTATTGATTGGCTTGAAAGCCTTACGCCCACACATATCTATAAAGGCGAAATATATATGTGCCATGGCACACCTGATAGCGACACCACTTATTGGATGGAACAGGTGAGTGCTGAGGGCGTGGTCAACATCGCACCGCGCCACCAGATCGAAGCTCATGCCAAAGGTGTTGATTACCCCATCATTCTTTGTGGCCATACACACACGCCTCGCCTGCTCAGCTTGTCGGGCGGGCGCATGCTTATCAACCCTGGCAGCGTGGGCTGTCCCGCTTATGATGATGACAGTCCTGTCTATCACATTATGCAATCTGGCACGCCCGACGCATGTTATGCCATTGTCGAAAAACGAGCCGATGAATGGAATGTCAGTTTTAAATATATAAAATATGATAATCTCTCGGCCGCCAAAATGGCCAAAAACAATGGCCGAGATGATTGGGTTGGTGGATTAAAAACTGGATTCTATTCATAAATGCATGGCTTGATACCATATTTAGCCACTGATCAAACATAATCATATAATCTATAGTCTTTTCAAATAATGGAGAGGCTTATGAAAATCAGATATATTTTACAATTAGAAGGCGCTGCAATATTTGCGCTTGCGATACTTATTTACACAAATCTTAGTGACTCATGGTGGCTATTTGGTGGGTTGATTCTAGCGCCAGACCTGACAATGATTGGCTATGCATTCGGGCTTAAAATTGGCACCTTTTGCTATAATTTAGGGCATAATTATGTGTTTCCTGCCGCTCTGGCCGCACTGGGTATTTACTTGAGTGACAATCTACTCATTCACATTGCCATCATATGGTTCGCGCATATCGGTATGGACAGAGCGATACAATATGGGCTAAAATATAGTAGCGGTTTCAAACAGACTCATATAAATAGGCTTTAAAATGCTTGAAAAGAAAAATTATGCCAATGGCCAAGCCACTCATAAAATGGATGGTGATATACTGACCTATTTTTTTAAGACTGGCAAAATTAAGGCGCAGGGTGAATATGTAAACGAGCAAATGCAAGGCAAATGGATGTTTTACCGCGAGTCAAAAGGCGATGAAAATAAATTATGGCAGATCGGTCATTTTGTCGATAATGCCAAACATGGCAATTGGCAGCGCTATAGCAAAACTGATGAAATTGAATATGACGAGGATTTCGAAAACGGTAAAAAACTCTAACGCCTAAATTTTATGCTATAGATCAGCACCATCGCCAATAATAAAAGCCCCATATAGAGCATCACATTGGGTGCTGTGTTCATCGGGCGCATATATTCCAAATATAAGCCGACAATTGGCATGGATATTGGCACTAATAATTGCCGCAATCCGCCATAGGTGGCAAACACCCGTCCGCGCAAATTTTCTGGTACGTGCTTTTGTAGATATGTCGCCTCTAACGGGCCCGAAAAACCTAAAAACAAGCCCATGATGCCAATGATGATGGCAAACGGCCAAAGGCTGGTGGCAAAGTTAATGGCGATGATGCTGAAGGCCAAACCTGCATAGCCAAATGACAGTAGATTGCGATAATCGAATTTATTGCCTAAAAATGTATAGAGCAAAGTGGATGACATGGTGCCAGTGGCAAAAAACACCATGATGATGCCTTGATCAATCGGTGATTGCAAAATCTGATTGGCAAAAATCGGTAAATATAGAAATAATAAAACCGATAAGGCCATTGAAATGATGGCACTTAAAATCACGATGATTGCGGTTTCTTTATGCTGATAAATATAGCGAAAACCTGCCAAGAATTCTCGTAGGTTTTGTGTGGTTTCTTGGGGTGGTGGTTTGGCCAAGTGCTTTTGCAGCAAGAGCAAGCCGATGATTGGAATCAAAAAACTAAACGCATCAAACCACAATAGGTTAATCACCCCATAAAGGCTGATTAATATGCCCGCCAGCAAAGGGCCGCAAAGATCCATCGCACTTTCAACCAACGAGTTGAACCCGTTGGCTTTCTCGCGCGCGACATTGCTTACATCTAGCTGCGTGGCAAAAATTACATCTTTGGCACTGCGACCAGGGCTGTCTAAAATCGCGCTTAAAAATATTAAAATTACTAATAGGCTCATATCCAATTGATCATAGACAAATAATAATGGTATCAAGCCGACTGCAAAAAAGTTAAGTAGATCAGAATATTGCGAGGTTTTTACGCTGCCGAAACGGTCTATCAAACCACCGCCAATGATCGAGGATAAAAACACAGGAATGAACTTGAAACCGAGCAATATACCTACATATGCGGGGCTGCCCGTCATGTCTAAAATCAACCATGGAATGGCGAATTCAGTGAGGGCATTGCCCAATATCGACACGCCATTAAAGCTGATTAAATTGGTTAAAATTTTTCTCGGTATCATCGGTTATACTCGTTTATCGCTCGCGGCTATTTCTCGCTATGCGAGAGCCTCCGCGCGGGCGCCAAATAAGTGGCGGGCTCCAGTCCGCCTGCTCGCCAATAATTGGCTCGGGTTTTATTCCATCTAACCATTCGTGCTCAATAATCCAAACCTATTGCCGTATTTATTATAACGCGTATATAACACAAAAATTGTCATTATCAGAACCAAAATTTCTGCTGCGGCGCCGGCTAACCATATGCCATTTTCGCCGATAAAATCGGGCAGAATAAAGGTCAGTGGGAGGGCAAATAAATAGGTGCGGCTTAGGCTCAATATGGCGCTGCGTTTGGCATCACCAGTTGCTTGAAAATAGGTCGAGATAATCATAAGTGGCCCAAATAAAGCAAAGGTGAGCGTGGTCAGTGGCACAATACGCGCCACCTCTAGGCCGATCACTACATCATCGACAAACATGCCGCCAATGTCATATTTTATGAGGTTAACCAAAATTTGCATACCTGCACAATATATAAACGCCGTGGCTATGGCAATTTTCACGCTGCCATCGGCTCGATCATGCAATTTGGCGCCAAAATTATTGCCCAATATGCTTTGGAAGGCCATGCTCAGGCCCAAAAATGGCAAGAATAAAAAAGTCATCATGCGGTTGATGATGCCGTAAGCGGCAATTGTCGCGCTGTAATTGGCGACGCCAAAACTCTGGATGTTATAGATAATGGCGCTCGACATGAGCGAAATTCCCAAATAGGTTAGGCTCGCAGGCACGCCCAAAGCGATGAATTCGCGCCAATATTGTGTGCTGATTTTAAAATCCGATATTTTCACTTTCACCGCAACATTGGCATATTTCCGATGGAAAAACGCTGCGGCTAATGAACAGGCTTGCGCCAAGATTGTGCCATAAGCACTACCCGCCACGCCGTATTCGAACACCACAATCAACAGATAGTTAAAAACAAAATTCAAGCCAACGGCTGATAGACTGAAAAACAGCATGGCGCCCATTTTGCCTTCGGAGCGTAATGTATCACTCATAATGGCCAGCAAGAAGGTGATGGGGGCGAAGAAAATTAAGACACTTATATAGTCATAACCCATCTGGCTGAGGGTTGAATCACCCGCAGTCACCCATACGATCAATGACTCGCCACCGCCCAAAAATAAAACAATCAAAGCGGCGCAGATGATTAGGCTTAAAAATATCGCCTCCACAAAGCTGCGTTTGGCGGCGGTTAAATCGCCACTGCCTAACAGGCGCGCCACAACGCTCGAAAAACCACCACTGACGAGGCTGGACAATGCTACAATGATCATAAAGGCAGGGAACATAAGCGTCACTGCGGTTAAAGCGTCTGCACCGACAAATTCACCCAAAAAATAGGCGTCCACTAAAGTGAAGGTGCCGTTGACCAGCATGATGAAAATAATCGGTGCGGCGGTGGCAAAAAATAGTTTTGGCAATGAGCCGATTAAATATTTGTTTTGTATTTGTGGATTTTCTGACATTACACAACCTTGACATGAATATGAGTTATTGTATGATTTAAACATAGTTGACAACGTCAATTATCACCTTAAATTGACACTGTCAATAATAAATCTTGAGTGTTGAATGGCCAAAATATTAACTGAAGAACAAAAATTAGAAAAACGCAACAGGCTCATAGAGCTGGCCACGAGCATTTTGGAGCGCGATGGTGAGGCGGGGTTAACCGCCCGCGGTTTGGCGCGGGAAGCGGGCATCAGCCGCACCACGCCCTATCTATATTTTAAAGACAAAGAAGCCATTTTAAACGGCATTCGCTTGCAAATACTCAACCGAATCATCGCTGAATTTAAACAAGTGGATGAAAAAAAACCACTCACACAAATGCGAATGTTTGGCGAAATATATACGATTTTTGGGCTAGAGCATCCCGAACTATATCGCTTGGTATTCACCTCAGATTTTTCACTGCGCCCGATGGCACCTGAACTGCAGCAAGCCCTAAATAGTTTTCAGTCAATCATGATGAGCCCCATGCAAAAGGCTTATGCTGCAGGCTTAATTCGCATACCACCAGATCGACTTAACTTGGTGTTATGGTCATGCACTCATGGTTTGCTCAGTTTTGCCCATTCTGGCCTAATCGACAAACAAACTGTTTTGCCACAATTGCGCCAAGATATTGGCCATATATTATCAAAAGGTTTTTTAAACCAAATTAATGACTAAAGCCGTGCAAATATTCTCTTCTGCAAAATATAAACTCGCCACAGGGCTTGCGAAAGGCCACCGCGTTTGCGCCATTGGCGATGTGCATGGCGATGATCGACACATGGCGGCTTTGCTTGATGGGTTTGCTGCACGTAATGACAAATATGAAAAAACCACCTTGGTGCTGCTGGGCGATTTAAACGATAGAGGCAACAATAGCTTCGGCTGTTTTGACCTGGCTATTTCGGCCAGCAAACGGTTTGATGAAGTGATCTGTTTGCAAGGCAATCACGAGGCGATTTTGCGCATTGTGATTGAGCAAGACAGGCCAGACGTTAACGACGTATGGCACCAATTTGGTGGCCAAGCGGTGATTGATGAAATTGGCAGAGAGAATTTGGATTTTAGCAGTCAGGCTAAATTTAAAACCTCATTGAAAAAAAATATAGGCAAAAAACGCATGAAATATCTGCGTAACCTATCGTCACACCATCATATTGGCAATCTGCTATTTGTGCATGCTGGCACCAACCCCAATGCCAGCCTTGAGGCGCATTTTGCGCAGGTATGGGATAAATGCTTTGGCGATCATTGGTGCTGGATACGTGAGCCTTTTTTGCATAACCCTGTTGATTTTAAAGGCCATAAAGGCCTGACCGTGGTGCATGGCCATACACCGCAACAACGCGTGGCTTACAAAAAGTCTGACGATTTATTTGCCGCCCATCAATGGCAAGATGGCAAATTGAATTTAGACGGCGGCTCTTATGCTTCAGGCTGCGTCACGGGGGCCGAGTTTACTCATAAAGGCTATCGGCTCAATTGCGCCATTATTTATATTTAAATTTGAGTCGCAAGCGAAACAATGTAGGAATATAAGATGATTGACTCTCTAAGCCATATGACTTTTGCGGTGAAAGACCTTGCTAAAATGGGGCAATTTCTGGAGAATATCTTTGCCGCCCAACAAGTTTATGCCAGTGATGATCAGGAATTTTCGATAAGCCCTGAAAGATTTTACCTGATTGGTGAAATTTGGGTTGCCATTATGCAGACAGAGGATAATATTAAACGCTCATATAATCACGTCGCGTTTAAAATTAGTGATGCCGTTTTTGATATGTATGAACAAAGATTGATTGATCATAAAATCGAAATGTTGCCACCACGCCCACGGGTAAAAGGTGAAGGCAGATCATTATATTTTTATGATTTTGACAATCATTTATTTGAATTGCATACGGGCACGCTTAACGAACGGCTCGCACGCTATAAGCTAAAGAAGTAAAGATGGCCAAGCCTCTCCTCGCCGCGCAAAATATTCAGTTCGGCTATAGTGTCGAAAAAATGTTTGATGATTTAACCCTGCATATTGGTGCCAATGATCGGGTTGGTCTGGTCGGCACGAATGGTTGCGGGAAATCTACTTTGCTAAAAATCCTTAGCAAGACATTGGATGTTTCTAGCGGCGAGATTATCAATAATAACCGTATGGTTTTATCGGTGGTCGATCAATTTGTGCCTGATCATCTGCAAAGCCAGAATATCTATGAGATTATCTTGGCGCAATTGCCTGCTGATATGCGCAACGAAAGCGCTTATCTGGTTGATATTATGCTCAAAGATATGGGGTTTGCTGCGGCAGATTTTGGCAAAAACATCAACCAACTTTCGGGCGGGCAAGTTAATTTGGTGTTGATGGCGCGGGCGCTGATCAACAATCCTGACTTGTTGCTGATGGATGAGCCCTCTAACCATCTAGATGTCGAAGCCATTGTTAAGCTTGAAGAGTTTTTTATCAACCATTATAAGAATGCCTTTTTAATCATCTCGCATGATGTTGAATTATTGGATAAAATAACCAATAAAACCATATTCATTAAGGATGGCAAAGCCTATCAATATGGGTTGGCCTATAGTGCGGCGCGGGTTGAATTTTTGGCTTATGAAAAAGCTCTTAAAAAACAGCGGGCGCTTGAAGAGCAAGAAATTGATCGGCTCAGTGCCACCGCCAAGCGTTTGGCGACATGGGGGCGCGAGCATGACAATGAAAAGTTCGCCCGCAAAGCCAAATCCATCGAAAAGAAAATCGATAAGTTGGATGGTCAAAAAACCGAAACTTTTAACCGCAATAAGTATAGTTTGAATGTGAAAACTGATAAATTACGCGCCAAGACTTTGCTCGAAGTGCAGAATTATCAGGTCAAAACTTTGGATGGTGCGCGTGATCTTTTTAAGGTCAATGGCTTTTACATCAATAATGGCGATCGGATTATTTTATTTGGTGCTAATGGTTTGGGCAAATCGACCTTTGTTAAAAATCTGGTCGAAAAATTTGCGCAAGAAGCGGGCAAAGACATTCGTTTTAATCCGCAAGTGTCACTGGGGTATTATGATCAGGAACAAGAGCAATTAGATGGCTCAAAAACAATTTTCAATTATCTCAACGATCTATTCGATATGCCTGATTTGGACATTCAACATGCCATCTTGCAAGCGGGTTTTTCTTATGACGAGATGGACAAAAAAATCGCTCTACTTTCGGGTGGTGAGAAGTCGCGAATTCTATTCACCAAGCTCAATTTACAACAACCAAATTTCATCATTTTAGATGAGCCAACCAACCATATTGATCTTTATGGCCGCGAGCAATTAATCCGCCAACTTACCTCATCAGGCGCAACTTTGCTGATCATCGGCCATGACCGAAAATTCTGCAATATTGTTGGTAATCGGTTTTTTATGATTGAGCGCAATAAGCTGGTTGAAATAGATGATAGCTCGGTTTTTTACCAAAGCCTTCAGTCCGCAACCCTAACCATTAAAAAGACGGTGTCGGAGGCGAAACAAGATTCTAATCATGTTGTTATGGATGATGAAGAGCAAATATTAGAACGCGTTCTAGAGTTGGAAGAGCTGCTTGAGGCTGATTTGGGGCGTAAAGCGAAACACCAAAAACCTGCTTTGCAACAGCAATGGAAAGTTGAAATTTCAAAACTTTACGAGGCGCTAAATGCTTGAGCGTCAGAAATTTCTAAACCAGCTTGTTGGCCGAATTTTAGCCGCGCAGAATGATGGTATTTTACGGGTGGCGATTAATGGGGTTGATGGCAGCGGCAAGACCAGATTGGCCGATGAATTAACGCCCTTATTGCGCGCTGAAGGCGTTAATGTCATTCGTGCATCGATTGATGGTTTTCACAATCCGCGCGCCATTCGATATGCCAAAGGCAAAAATTCGGCAGAAGGTTTTTATCATGATAGTTTTGATCTTAAGGTATTTCAGAACCTGTTATTAAAACCACTTAGTCAAGACGGGAACTTGCATTATAAAACAACGGCTTTTGATCATGTGACTGACAGTGTGGTCGACATGCCATTTATAATTGCTAAACCTCCTGCCATTTTATTGGTCGATGGTATTTTTCTATTTAACGAGGTGCTGAAAGAAGATTTTGAGCTTAAAATCTTCCTCGATGTTGCGTTTGAAGTTTCATATGCCCGCATGGCCGCTCGAGATGGATCTCCTGCCAACCCACATGCTGCCGAAAATAAACGCTATTATGAAGGCCAGAAATTATATTTGGCAGAATGCAAGCCACGACAACAAGCCGATATTTTAATTGATTATAATGATCTAGAAACACCGAGATTGATATGAGCCATTTGAGTGAATTGCGAAGATTTAGAAAAATTACCACAAAAGCATTAGCGCAATATCCACTTAGCAATATCCGTATTGATTTTATCGACTATGCCGAAAATGCGGTTTATAAAATCACCACGCGCGAAGGCATGTTTTTATTGCGCATTCATGCCAACCATTCCAAAACAGCAGAAGCGATTGAGCAAGAATTACAATATATTATTTTGTTGCGTGAGAATGGGTTTGATTTACAAAAACCTTTGAAATCTTTGGATGGCGAATATATTGTTCATATTGATGACAAGATGATCAGTGTTTTGAGTTGGCAAATTGGCACAAAAAAGTTCAAATCAATTAATGACCGGCATTTTGAACTTTTGGGTCATTATTTGGCCAAAATGCACAGCTTTTCGATTGAAAATAAACATAGGATTGTGAGCAGTCAACGCGAATATTGGACGGCTGATAATTTAGTTGGTTCTTCTCCTATTTTCGGCTCTTTTGCTGGTCTGAAAAATATAAAAGGCTTTGATAAGCAGATATTTGAAGCTGCACGTTTGCAAACTTTGGGCCGCCTGCAAAAACATTATCATGAAAACCCCGAAAAATTTGGCATGATTCATGCCGATTTACATTTTAACAATATCCTTTGGCAGGGCGAGAATTTATTGCCAATTGACTTTGACGATTGCGGAATTGGTAGTTATTTTCACGATTTATCCATCCCCATCGTCACTACAAACAGCCAAAAACCGAAACAACATCGCGATATTTTACTCACTGCCTATGGCAAAACACATAGTTTAACTCAAGCTGATATAGATTTGATTGATGATTATATTCTGTCGCGTCATATTTCCAATCAATCTTGGCTATTAATGCGCTCTAACCACCCTAAAATCAAAAAATACCATATACAAACTATGGAAGGAACCATGAAGGTTTTGAAAGCGGGGTTGAAATGAACATCATCACTTATTTGCCTGAATATGCCGCTCAAATTGTTAATTTATGGCGAGCTAGCAAGCGCCATGCTTTGGGCGATTATAAAGAAGTGCATAGCACTGCTGATATGCTGCATTATCTGACCGCAGTTATGTGCCTTGAAGAGGCGGTATATTTAGCCATAAATGACGATAAATTACTTGGTTTTATGGCTTTAAAAGACAATTGGATAAACCAATTATATATCGATATAAATTATTTAAATCAAGGCATTGGCAGTCAGTTCATGCAGCTGGCCAAACAAAAATCAGATGGGGTTTTGCAGTTATATTGCTTTGAACGTAATGAGGCTGCTTGCCAATTTTACCAAAAACACGAGTTTAAAGCCACCGAATTTGGCACGGATAACGAGGAAGGCTTGCCAGACATATTGTATAAATGGGGTGATTAACCCAAATTGTTTATATAATTTTAAAACTTTTAGGCTAGTATAGAATTAGTCTCGTTCAAGTATAGTTATTCAAAGTAACCACCATGTCCCAAGCCGTCTGTAAATTACCACAGAAATCTCAAAAACAATCCCACCGTAAATTCACCGAAAAAACACTGATTGTGGCCAGCCACAATCAAGGTAAAATACGTGAAATTAATGAGCTGCTGAAGCCATTTGGCATTTTGGCAAAATCGGCCTCGGAACTGCAGCTTGATGAACCAGAAGAAACTGGCGATTCATTTGTTGAAAATGCCGAGTTAAAAGCCTTGGCTGCCGCCAAAGCCTCAGGCCTGCCTGCTTTGGCTGACGATAGCGGTTATAGCATTAAAATTTTAAATGGTGACCCCGGCATTTATTCAGCCCGCTGGGCAGGTGATCATAAAGATTTTGCTTTGGCCATGCAAATGGTCGAATGCAAATTGCAAGATAAAGACGCACAAGAAGATGAAGAACGCGCTGCCTCATTCATCTGCGCCTTAACCTTGGCTTGGCCCGATGGCCATGTAGAAACTTTCGAGGGCCGTGTTGATGGCGTGAGCATCTGGCCACCCAAAGGTGATAATGGTTTTGGATATGATCCAATTTTTAAAGCCAATGGCCATGACCGCACTTTTGCCGAAATGAATTGCAGCGAAAAACAAAAAATTTCTCACCGTGCCAATGCTTTTAAACAGCTTGTTGATGCTTGTTTTAAAGCTATCTAATGCCAAACATTGTAGTGGAAAAAGAAAAATTTGGCATTTATGTGCATTGGCCATTTTGTGCCGCCAAATGCCCTTATTGCGATTTTAATTCACATGTTAGGCGCGAGCCAATCGATGAGGCGCGCTTTGTCGCTGGCTATTTAAAAGAGCTGGATTATATGCATAATCTTGCCCCCAACCGCCGTGTTGCCTCGGTGTTTTTTGGTGGTGGCACACCGTCATTAATGAGCGGTCATGCAGTTGGTTCTATCATCGATAAAATTGCCAACCTTTGGGGTTATGAAGACAATGCCGAAATTAGTTTAGAGGCCAACCCAACTTCAATCGACAGCCAAAATTTTGCCGCCTATAAAGTGGCGGGCGTCAACCGCATTTCAATTGGCGTGCAAGCGATGAATGATCAAGATTTGCGCAAATTGGGCCGTCAGCATAGTGTCGATGAAGCAAAAGCGGCGATTAAATTGGCGCAACGAGAATTTGATCGCATTTCATTTGATCTGATCTATGCCCGCCCGCAACAAACATTGCAACAATGGATGGATGAGTTAAAACAAGCCATAGAATTGGGCACCGATCATTTGTCTTTATATCAGCTTACGATTGAGAGCGGCACACGGTTTGCCGATCTGTATAAATTGGGCAAAATTATCATGCCTGATGATGATCATGCGCGTAATCTATATGATGCGACACAAGATATTTGCGTCGAATATGGCCTATATAATTACGAGATATCCAACTATGCCAAGGCAGGCGAGGAATGCCGCCACAACTTGCTTTATTGGCGTTACGATGAATATGCGGCGGTTGGCGCCGGGGCGCATAGCCGCTTAAGATCTAGCAATGACCCCAGTATACGCTATGCCCGCATTGACCAAAGACAGCCCGAAAAATGGTTGGAGACGGTTGAGGCGCAGGGGCATGCGTTTATTGATGTTGAAGAATTGACGCCTAGCGCCCAAGCCATTGAATATTTGCTCATGTGTTTACGGCTGCGTGAAGGGGTTAGCCTGGCGCGGTATGAGCATTTGTCGGGTGAGGCGCTCAGTGTGCGGAATATTGGTAAAATGGTTGAGGCGGATTTGTTGGTTTATGATGTTGAAACTCAGCGTATTTGCACGACTGAGGAAGGTTTACGGCTGACTGATTATATAATTGGTAAATTGTTGGAGTGACCCGAGTGGCTGTGAAAAGACAGTTGGCTGGTCGTTGAGGCTCTGGAAGAAGTTTTTTGCTTGGCACTGCGTGCGTTCGCTCCGCTCTCTAGCTAAGCCACTCAGCCGCTGGTCGCAGGTGAACTCACCACCCAACCTAACCTCATTATGCTTAGTGAGCTAGAGTTTGGAGATGCACCGAGTATAGGTGCTAGATAGTTTACTCATTGTGATTTTCTAGGAAAAAAAGTCCGAACCCGTAGGGTGAGGCAAGGCCGACTGGCCGTCGGGCGGTTGCCCGTAGCAAGCTTGCGGAGGCAAGCGCCCGCAGGGGCTCACTAGAGAGCGAAGCGAACGTAAAAATGCAAACTTCCAGAGCCTTGACAGGATGCCGCCCCGTATATGCTGCAAAAAGACAGTCTGAGTTCTAGCTGCCTAGTTACTCGCCACACCAGCAGTGCCAACTGTGCTGAAACCACCGTTGCCGACTTGCATCACATTTAGTGCATAGTTAGAAATGCCGCCAACGCTATAACTATAATGACCAAGCACGCCGCCATAACCGCCTATACGGGTGATGGCTGGTTGGGTGAAGCGATTGCCAATTGGGCCGTTACGGCCCAATGTAGCCACTAAGCTCAATGCATCATATGCCAATGCGGCACGTTCTGTGCTTGGTGTGTTGCCAAATAAAGATGCGTAGCGCGAGTTAAAACGGTTTAATCGGTTGGCATCAGCATTGGCAAACCAACCGCCTGATAATTTGGCAATGGATCGCGTGGCGCTTTTATTCCATAAGCTGGTGCCTAAAAATTTAACGCCAGATGCGGTATAACCGGCTGATTCCAAAACTTTAATGATGTTTTTATTGACGTTAGGACCTTCGGGCAACAATAAAGCATTGGCATTGGCCGATTTGGCCTGCGCGGCAAAACCTTTAACATCGGCAATGAATTGAGCTTTAGATGCATTGGTTGTTAGGCGCGTATATGTGCCTGAGGCAACCAATGTGCCATGGCGGCCTGCTGCCGATTGAAAGGCTGCTGCAATCACGGTGCCAAAACCGCTTTTGGGGGTGAGTGAGGCAAAACGGGTAGCGCCACGGCTGGCGGCATAAGCCACCACGGCGTCAATTTCTTTTTCACGCAGGAATGTTTGTAGATAAACGCCATTGCCCGCCACAGTACGGTCTTGCGAAAAGGCAATCACAGGAATGCCAACAATGCTGGCTTCAACGCCGACCTCGCGTACGGCCGAACCAGTGATTGGGCCTAAAATAACTTCTGCGCCTTTGGAGATTACATTACGCGCTGCTGCACGCGGGCCAATGGAGCTGCTATTTTCAATGATCATTAGAATTTTAGCGCCTTTATTGTCAATCACTGCAAGCTCGAGTGCATTTTTAATAATTTTGCCATATTTGGTATCGAGCGGCAAAACCACGCCCACTCTGATTGCGCCATCTTGAATCAAACGATTTGGTACATCGCCAACCAATGTTTGGTTTGACAATCCTGTATTAAAACCTGTGCCGCCTGCACAAGAGGTTAAGCCAACGGCCATTAAAACCATAAAACCCAGTTTGAAAATACTCGTTTTTTTCATTATCAATTGCCCCAACCTATTATTTTTAGCGCTGTCAGTGCCCCCACTTAGCTTAGCTATAGACTATAATTTAATCCAAGGTAAATATTAACACTTAAATGCGCTACAAATATTTTTTTGTGCCACAAATTTGCAACACAATATTTTCATTTGCTTTTTAACTGTAGAATATGGCAATAATGAGCCATAATATTAAAGCTGGTGTTTAAGGAAAATCTGTGCAGATAAATATCGAAAAACTACCGTTACCCACAGGGCTTTATGTGGTTGCGACGCCTTTGGGCAATTTAAAAGACATTACATTGCGCGCCTTAGAAACCCTTTCATCGGTTGATTTTATCTGGTGTGAAGACAAGCGTATTTCGGTGCGTTTGCTGCAAGCCTATGGCATTCAAACCAAATTATTCGCCTATCACGAACATAATGCTGATGATGAAATGCCGCAAATTCTGGCCAAGCTCGAAGCTGGCGCTTCTGTGGCGCTTATATCTGATGCTGGCACACCCTTGATATCCGACCCCGGCATGAAATTAATCAACGCCTGCCGTGCGCGTAATTTAAAACTCATCCCCATACCAGGCTGCAGTGCGCCGATCACTGCATTATGCGTAGCGGGTCTGGCGACCAACCGATTTTTATTTGAAGGCTTTTTGCCCAATAAAAAACTTAAAAAACAAGCCGTTATAGACGAGCTGAAAAATATTGATGCAACTTTGGTGTTTTTTGAATCACCCAAGCGGTTGCTTGCAAGCCTCGAGCTGATTGCGGATATGCTGCCCGACAGGCAAGTCACGGTGGCGCGCGAGCTGACTAAAATATATGAAGAAGTGATCACCCTGCCCGCGGCTGAAATTTATGCCGAATATAAAAGCCGCGAACGCATCAGAGGCGAGATTGTGTTGATGATCGGCCCTGCCACCACACAGGTTGAAGTTAGCCAAGCGGATATTGATGCGGCCTTAACGCAAGCTTTGGCCAAAATGCGGGTTAAAGAAGCCGCAAATTTTGTCGCCGAACAATTTGGATTGCCCAAAAAAACCCTTTACCAACGTGCATTAGAAATTAAATAATGAATTTTACTGGCAAAAGAAAAAGTGAATTTATTGGCCGTATGGCCGAGCGGTTTGCTATTGTCTTTATGCTGTTTAAAGGCTATCGCTGCATTGCTTTACGCTATAAATGTTTCGCTGGCGAAATAGATTTAATTTTTAAGCGCGGTCAAACGCTTATCTTTTGCGAAGTAAAATACCGAGCTGATAAAGATATGCTGTCTCACAGCGTCACAGCCATGCAGAAAAAACGCATACGGCACGCCGCCGAATTTTGGCTTGCCCAACAGAAGCTTCCTATGCGGCAGGGAAGCCCTGTGCGACATAACATCCGCTTTGATTTTATTGGTTTGACATTGTGGCAAAAACCGATCCATATAAAAAATGCATTTTAAATAATTTCGAGTGATTAAATGGACAGGTTATTTCGGTATTTCATATATTTTCTGGTCAGCAGCGTGCTGGTTTTTGCCATTGGCTATATTTGGCTGTTTCTCACCCAAGGCGATTATGCCAAAGGCGAATTTGAAATTGTTAATTTAGAACCTTATTCTATTCATATTGAAATGTCGGCAATTAATGATGAAGGCGCGAGCCGTTTATTTCGTGGCAGCATCGAAAAAGGCAAAAGTAAAAAATTTGAAAAATTTGTCTACGGTCAAGGTGTATATGAAATTAAATTGAACAAAAAAATTGATTTCTCAATCGGTACATTTAATGATAAAAATAATTTTTCGAAAAGACTTATAATCAAAGACGATAAAGCCTATTTTGAAGCAGAATGATAATCAACACCCGAAGGTTTAAACTATGGCGTTAAAAATTGCTGTGCAAATGGATCCGATAGAAGACTTTGACATTAAAGGCGATTCGACATTTGCCATTATGCTCAGTGCGCAAAGCCGCGGCGCTACAATATTCTGCTATCATGTTGATGATTTAGCAACTCAAGATAACCAAGTGGCGGCCTATGGTCATTGGATTACCGTACGTGACGAGGTTGGCAATCATTTCACCAAGGGCGAATTGATACGTGAAGATTTGCGCCAATTTGACGCTTTATTCATGCGCCAAGACCCACCATTTGACATGGCCTATATCACCGCCACACATATTTTAGATCAAATTGCCGATGACGTTCTTATTGTCAATAATGCCAGCGAAGTGCGTAATGCGCCCGAAAAAATATTTGTGCTTAAATTTCCCGATTTAATGCCCAAAACGCTAATCACCCGCTCGGTGCGTGAGATTGAAGCTTTTCGCAAAATACATGGCGATATTATTGTTAAACCACTTTATGGCAATGGCGGCGCGGGTGTGTTTCGACTTAAAAAAGATGATTCAAACCTCGCTTCATTGCTCGAATTATTTTTCGAAAAAAACCGCGAGCCATTGATGATTCAACCTTTCTTAAAAGATGTAAAATTTGGCGACAAACGCATTATTTTAATTGATGGCGAAATTGCAGGCGCGATTAACCGCGTGCCGCTTGAAGGCCAGGTGCGCTCCAACATGCATGTTGGCGGGCGGCCAGAAGCTGTCGGCATTACCGCGCGGGATCGCGAAATTTGCGAGGCACTTAAGCCCGAGCTTAAAGCTCGCGGGCTGATTTTTGTCGGCATTGATGTGATTGGCGATTATTTAACCGAAATTAACGTCACCTCTCCAACAGGCATCAGAGAGGTTGAACGATTTGACGGGATCAATATAGCCGATATGATTTTGGATGTGGTAGAGAAAAAAATCAAATAAAGCTAAATATATAATCCTCAACTTATTTTAATCCAGCAATGAATGGCAGTACCTTTTTGCTGTAAAATGGCTGCTGAGTTGACCAGAAAATATAATCTGCTGCGGCTTCATCGCGGCCAAAATTATAAATTTCTTCGACCGTCACTTGTTTGTCGGTTTTGGGGTTGATGATCTGATAATTGCCATATTGCACCGCCATGCCCGACGTGATTTTGCCAGCATATTG
The DNA here is from genome assembly GCA_002400495.2 of Alphaproteobacteria bacterium. Taxonomy (GTDB): domain Bacteria; phylum Pseudomonadota; class Alphaproteobacteria; order Rhizobiales; family OSC116; genus OCS116. The sequence goes on from NVQL02000057.1 coordinate 30,125, forward strand.
CTTTAAAAATTTGTAACTATGGTTCATTTGGGCTTTGCGATATACTTTTATATCTGGCCCACCCATGCCAATGTTATTTTTTGCAGCAAATTCATACAGGCTGGTTAGATAGCCTTTATCTTCCCATGGCAACCACTCGCCTGGCATGAAATTGGCATATTGCATGGCTACAGATTTAGGAAAGGCAGCTTTTAACGCCGCCATTTGATCCAATATGGCTTGATGATATATTTTAGGGGTGAAACCATCGGGGTATAATTTGCCTGTTTCGCCAAATTCCACTGCTGTTTCGGCTAAGTTTATGCCCGTAATTTTACCATCGAATTCAGCACCAAGCGCATCTAATAATTTATAAAACCGCGTGGCTACATTTTTGTCCCAACGTCTTGCAACACGTCCATCCTCACCAACAATCACATCGCCTTGTTTCAGCTGGTACTGCACGGCCACACCGCCATTATACTTCGGCTCATTGATTATATAATCTGGCACATTCACCCCAGATTCGGTGAATGATATATCCTGCAATTGAATGAATAATTGTTTGTTATGTTGAGTCAGATAGGCAAGGTCGGCTTTGATGTCAGCAAATTCATATTGGTCTTTATTGGGTTCTAATTCTGACCATCTATATTTGAGCTGCGCGCCAATAACATTGGCATTATTCAAAAAGGACGGCTCATTAATTCGCTCGCGATCCAAATTAAAAAATACAAAATTTTTGATGGTTTTATCAGCTGCGTTGGCAATTTGCAGTGGCAACAAAGCCGATAATAAAACTGCCAATATGACGGGTTTGGTTACAGTTTTTTTGAACATATTTTTCACCATTTAAGTTAGTTATAAAAATAATAATATGTTCCCCGTCGCATATATCTCATATCAATTATGCGAGGTTTATGGCGAAAATATGGCGTAATCCAATCCGCAAAAAATGCTACCGTTCTCTTTTTGTTCTTGACTATCTTTGTGTTTTGAGATAGCAATGGAACAACAAAAGGGCAAAAAATGGTTGCACATATCAAGACAGTGACATTTATCGGCACCGAGGCCATCGCGGTTGATGTGCAGGTTCAGATCAGCTCTGGCATGCCAGCTTTTACCATTGTTGGCCTGCCCGATAAAGCGGTGGCCGAAAGCCGCGAGCGGGTGCGTGCCGCTTTGGGTGCGGTTGGTTTGGCTTTGCCACCCAAACGCATTACGGTCAATTTAGCTCCTGGCGATCTGCCCAAAGAAGGCAGCCATTTTGATTTGCCAATTGCGCTGGGTCTGATGGCAGCAGCGGGCATTATACCGATAGAATATATAGGCAGATTTATCGCCATTGGCGAATTGTCGTTAGATGGCTCAATTGCGCGGGTGAGCGGCAGCTTGCCAACCGCTATATTTGCCAATGCGCATGGTTTAAGCCTGATATGTCCCGCCAGTTGCGGCGGTGAGGCGGCATGGGCGGGTGATGATTTTGAAATTTTAGCGCCGAAGAATTTAATCAGCCTGATCAATCATATCAAGGGCGAACAAGTGCTGATACGGCCCGTTGCCCAAGTGCGCAAAGTGGTGCAGAATCAGCCCGATTTGCGTGACATTCGCGGGCAGGAAAATGCCAAGCGCGCATTGGAAATTACCGCTGCGGGTGGGCATAATATGCTGATGGTCGGGCCACCAGGTTCTGGTAAATCTATGCTGGCCTCGCGCTTAAGCGGTATTTTGCCAGCGTTAGAAACCAAAGAAATGTTAGAGACCAGTATTATTGCCAGTGTTGCGGGTAATCTGCCTGACGGACAATTAAGCAATGTACGGCCGTTTCGTGCTCCCCATCATAGCGCCAGCATGGCGGCTTTAATTGGCGGTGGCAGCAAACCGCAACCGGGCGAGATTTCGTTGGCGCATCGTGGGGTGTTGTTTTTAGATGAATTGCCCGAATTTGCACCACGGGTGTTGGATAGCCTGCGGCAACCGCTAGAAACTGGGGAAGTGCTGGTTTCGCGTGCCAATTACCATGTTAATTACCCGGCTAAATTTCAACTGATCGCGGCGATGAACCCGTGCAAATGCGGCATGGCGGGGCAAGTTGGGCATGTTTGTAAACGCGGCGCTAAATGCGCTGATGATTATCAAGCGCGGCTTTCTGGCCCGTTGCTGGATCGGATTGACATTCACATTCATGTGCCTTCGGTGAGCCCGCAAGATTTGAGTTTGCCCGCCGCCAAAGAAGGCAGTGCCGATGTCGCCAAACGCGTGACGGCAGCACGTAAAATACAAGCCACACGATTTCAAAAATTCGATTTAAATATTCTTACCAATAGCGAAATTTCACCGCAACATATTGATGAGGTTATTTTGATTGACGCTATGGCCAAAACACTATTGCTCAAAGCCTCGGATAAATTGAAATTAAGCGCCCGCGCATATCATCGGGTGTTGCGCTTGTCACGTACCATTGCTGATATTGAGATAAGTGAAATTGTTAGCAATGCACACATTGCGGAGGCGCTCAATTATCGTGGGCAATCAAATCAGAAAGCGGCGGCGGCTTAACTGATATTTAATTTGAACATGGAAAGAGTTTAATAACTAATTTAACTTAAGCTTATCGGTATCCATGTCAGCTATTATAAATATGCTGATCGTTACGAGCCGAAAAGTTATTCATGCAAAATCATTTTTTAAGACAATCTTCTACCCCTTCTGATGTTGGAGAAAATTTAGGTCGTAAAATTAACTTTGATCACAGTTACTTAGATGAAATTGGTGATCAAGAATTTAACCAAAATCCTACCTACATAAAAGGTTCAACTACCAAATTTGTAAATTTCATCACCTCCAAACAATTTTTAATTTTTAATCTAATGGCGTTGCTTGTTATTTTATTTAGCGGCATTTATTTACAATATTTTTTAGCCGTTTCATCTGTTCCGCTGATGTTAGTTGGCAACGGTCAGGCAATTATTTTCATGTGCCTCAATATTTATGGCCGAGGTCATGTCTATAAGCAAAGCCGCATTGACCGTCTATCGACCCAGAAAATGGCCGAAATCGCGGTTGGGTTGGAGCAAAATGTTGATCATTTAAACGTTCAAAAGTGGGATTTACAGCAAAGCGAAAGACGCTATCGCGGCTTGGTCAATAGCCAAAGCGACATCATCATTCGGCAAAATATCCAAGGCAAATATACTTATGTGAATAGTGTTTTTTGCAATATATTTGATATGCGTAAGGAAGAAATGCTCAATCGACGCAAAATCATTCCTGTGGTGGATGGCGATCAAAGCTCTATTTTTCCTGAAGTAACCCAGCCGCCCTATAAGGTCAATCGGGTGCAGCTTATTCAAACCCGCTATGGTCTCAAATGGTATAGCTGGGAAGAGCAAGCCATTTTCGACAAAAACAAACGCATCACCGAAATCCAATCTGTCGGTCGTGACATCACCGCTTATAAATTGGCCGAAAAGCAAATTGAAGTGGCACGGGATAATGCCCAAGCTGCTAATAGTGCAAAATCCATGTTTTTGGCCACCATGAGCCATGAGATTAGAACCCCAATGAATGGCGTTTTGGGCATGATTAACTTGCTTATGGATACTGATTTAACCGCTGAGCAACAAAATTATGCAGATGCGGTCAAAACTTCGGGTGAAAGCCTGTTGTCGCTGATCAATGAAATTTTGGACTATTCAAAAATTGAAGCCGGTAAATTTTCACTGTCACCGCATAAATTCAACATCCATAAATTGATCGAGAATGTCACTGAATTATTGTCATCCAGAAGTTTAGCCAAAAATATCGAAATTGCCGCGCGTATAGACCCCAGCGTGCCACAATTTTTGGTTGGCGACGAAAAACGCATTCGCCAAACATTGGTCAACTTGCTGGGCAATGCCATTAAATTCACCGAATATGGCGGCGTTTCGATTGAAGTTGAGGCCACTAATGAGGCCAATGACAAAGCTGGTGATATGATTTGCGATCTTAAATTCGTCATTAAAGATACGGGCATTGGCATTAGTGAAAGTGATCAACTTAAAATATTTGGCGAGTTTGAACAAGCCGATGGCACTCATTCTCGTAAATTTGAGGGCACGGGCCTGGGTTTGTCGATCACCAAAAAAATCATCGGGATGATGGGCGGGAACATTAGCGTCACCAGCACATTGGGCGAAGGTTCGTGCTTCCGTTACAATTTACTTTTGCGCACCGATCAAAATGGAATTGTGGTGCAAGAAGACAACCAGTTAGAAGGCCATCATTTCATCATTTTGTCCAAACAAGCCATTGAAATCGGCTTGATACAACGTCAACTTGATCAAGCCAAGGCGACCACAAAAATCATCACCTCATGCGATGATATGCTGGCACAGGTTAATGATGCCAGTGAGGCCAAAGCCGTACATATTACGGTCATTGCCGATGCCGAAATGGCCGATCATGAATATTTGCGCCAGTTAGAAATTTGCGAAAAGCATTGGCATGGCGCGCCGATGCGCACCATTGTTTTATTGGCGCCCAAGCAAAGGCGTATGGTGCAGGAATATAAGGATAAATTCGGGTTTGATTTTTACTTGATCAAACCAATTCGGCGCGAGTCGCTGTTCAATATTATTTTGTGCGCACATTTAAAAATCTCAATTGACGGCATTGAAGTGCCGCATTATGACCGCAACTTAATCTATAAAAAACTTGCCAAACAAGGCGATTTTGAATCTTATCGCGCACCTGGCCATATGGTGGAAACCGCAGCAGAAGAACCACCATTTGATTTGGAAGGAAATTATGAACAGCCATTCCCAAATGTAGTGAAGACAGCTGAAACTCATACAGATAGCGGCGAAAAAATTAACATTTTGTTGGCAGAAGATAACCAAATAAACGTTATGCTGGCCGAAGCTCTGCTTAAAAAATTGGGTATAACCTGCCATCATGCCCCCAATGGCAAGCGCGCGGTCGAAATGCTTGACGAGAAACCAGCTGGTTTTTACCAATTGATTTTAATGGATGTTCACATGCCAATTATGGATGGCTTAGACGCCACCAAGGCGATCCGAAAATTATTCAATGAGGCTAAAGCCAAGACGCCAATCATCGCGCTGACTGCCAATGCATTTGAAGAAGATCGGAAAATGTGCCTCAATGCTGGTATGGATGATTATCTAATGAAGCCATTGGATGAGAAAAAATTTAAGCAGATCATCGAGACATTTGTCGCGCAGAGTGTCCTTGCCGCCAACCAGGCCAATGGCTAATGCGGGAATGACTGTGGCTAAAGCCACTATAGTTTGAGCTTTTCATGGTTTGAGTTTGCATTTATAGTCTAAATTTTATACTATTTACTCAACTCAAAATTCATAATTGATAGCGCCTGAATGTCCAACCTAAAAGCCAACAAATCGGTTCATAAAACCACTCCAATGATGCAGCAATTTATGGAAATTAAAATTGCCAACCCAGGGAAATTATTGTTTTTTCGTATGGGCGATTTTTACGAATTATTCTTTGATGATGCCCACGCTGCTTCATTGGCGCTTGATATAACCCTGACCAAACGCGGTAAACATAATGGTGAGGACATCCCGATGTGCGGCGTGCCGGTGCATGCATCGACACAATATTTACAAAAACTAGCCAAAAAGGGCTTTAAAGTCGCGATTGTTGACCAGCTTGAAGACCCTAAAGAAGCTAAAAAACGCGGGCCGAAATCAGTGGTCAAACGCGGTGTGGTGCGCATTGTAACCGCTGGCACATTGACCGAAGATAGCTTGCTCAATGCCCGATTGAATAATTATCTATTGTCAATTGTGCCCAATATCAGCCTTTCTGAAGCTGGTGAGCCCATGTTGGCTGTGGCTTGGGTGGATATTTCGACAGGTAGTTTCGCCTGCGAGACTATGGCGCTGGGCAATGTTAATGCCACGGTGGCACGGCTCGAAGCCAAGGAAATTATTTATTCGTCAAGCCTTGAGGCGTTCATTGAACCTTTCAAGCAGAGCGATGTTGGTATTGATTATTTAGGATTATGGACTGAACGCGGCGCGATTCTTTCGCCATGCATGCAAGATAGCTTTGACAGCCAACAGGCTAAAAGCAATTTTTCAACTTATTTTGGCCTATCCGACATTGCTGAATTGGGCGGGTTTAACCGTGCCGAATTGAGCGCCTTGGGTGGCCTATATGCCTATATTGAAGACACCCAAAAAGGCCAAATGCCCATTTTAAAGCGGCCAGACCAGCACCAAATGGGCAGCAATATGCTGATTGATGCCGCCACCCGCACCAGCTTAGAAATTTTGCGCACCCAAACGGGCGAAAAGGCAGGTAGCCTGCTCAATGCCATTGATCGCACCGTCACAGGCCAAGCGGCACGTTTGTTGGCTGGCCGCTTGTCATCACCATTAACTGATCAAAAATTGATAGACGAACGGCTTAATATGATTGCGTGGTTCTTGGATCAAAGCCATTATATTCAAGATTTTAGAGATTTGATCAAAAGCCTGCCAGATATAGAACGGGCTTTGGCACGGCTGGCGATTGGCCGTGGGGGCCCACGCGATTTACTCAGCCTGCGCACGGCATTTTTAAAAGCTCAACAAAGCGAGGCTTTGTTTTTAAAATCTGACCGCGAAACTTGGCCGCAAGATTTGAAAATCGCCATTGAGAATCTCAATCTAAGCCATTGTGACCTCAACCAAATGCTGATTGATAATTTGAATGATGAAGTGCCTTTGCTGGCTCGTGATGGTGGGTTTATCCGCGATGGTTTGCGCCCTGATTTAGATGAGGCGCGGCAATTATCTACCCAAGGCAGGCAGTTTATTGCCGGGCTTGAGCGTAAATATAGCGCGCAAACAAATGTAAAAAATCTACGCATCAAACATAATAATATGCTGGGTTATTTTATTGAAGTCTCTGCTGCAAATGGCGATGTTTTACTTAACGAATTTAAAGCCGATTTCATCCACCGCCAAACCATGAAAAACGTCGTGCGATTCACCAGTGTTGAGCTTGGCGAGCTTGAATTGAAAATCTCTTCTGCTGGCAATAAATCGCTCGAAATTGAATTGCAAGAATTTGAAAAATTGGTTAGTGCGACCACTGAATTTGCCCCAAATCTTAATAAACTGGCGGCGGCTTTGGCGGCGCTGGATGTAGGCGCTGCGCTCGCGTTGTTAGCGGGTGAAGAGAATTATTGCCGCCCTAAAATTGATGATAGCCAAATATTCAACATTGAAAATGGCCGCCACATTGTGGTTGAACAAGCGCTTAAAAGCCGTAATGAGCCTGCATTTATTGCCAATGGGTGCCTGCTAAACCAAGCTGAAAAGGGCGCACAAAATTCTGCACGTATTTTGCTGCTCACTGGCCCTAATATGGCAGGTAAATCAACCTATTTAAGACAAAATGCGCTGATCGCTATTTTGGCACAAATGGGTTGTTACGTGCCTGCGCAATCAGCACATATTGGCATTATTGATAAATTATTCAGCCGGGTGGGTGCATCAGATGATTTGGCGCGTGGGCGCTCGACCTTTATGGTCGAAATGGTCGAAACCGCCACCATTTTAAATCAAGCGACGCAGAAATCTCTAGTGATTTTAGATGAAATTGGCCGCGGCACGGCCACTTATGATGGCCTATCTATCGCGTGGGCAACTATTGAACATTTGCACGAGCAAAATAGCTGTCGCTCTTTATTTGCCACCCATTATCATGAATTAACGGGGTTAAATGACAAGCTTAAACATTTAAGAAATGCCACCATGCGGGTGGCCGAATGGAATGGCGAGGTGCGTTTCTTGCACGAGGTGCGCAAAGGTGTGGCCGAACGGTCTTATGGCATTCATGTGGCTAAATTGGCTGGTTTGCCAGATTTGGTTATCAATCGCGCCACCGAAGTTTTAGAATATTTGGAAAAAAACCAAAATGATGAGATAAAACAAAATATGGTTGATGACTTGCCATTGTTTAACCATGCAAGGCCCAAATCATTCAGCCAAGCCGCTGATCCTGCTGCAGACCAACTTAAACAGCGCGTGTCGGCCATCATACCAGACGATTTGACCCCCAAAATCGCGTTGGATTTGATTTATGAGCTGAAAAAAATCGCCAATGACACTGTTTAAACCCCGCGCAGTTAAACCCAAGTTTAAGGTTATATCATGACAGAAGTTGCTACAGAAAAAAACCCTTATAAGCTAAGTAAGCGGGTGAATTACCGCACTTCAAGCCGCAAAATGGCCAAGATTTTTACGGCGGCCATTTTTGGCGATTTTGTTGAAGTGATCCAACAGAATGGCGGAGATTACCCAAATAATGCAGCCGAAACACGCTTGGCTTTACTCAATAAAGCCCGATTGTCGCTCAAAGATGTTCGCCATCAAGCATTTTTGGAGTTGACCCGAACGGGTAAAGGCACGCAATGTGCGCGCGGACTATCGGCCTATCAAGATGGTTTAATCTCGGCGCTGATGCAATTGGCTGAAACCCATGTATTTGCCGATGCCAATGCCAATCATGCCCAGCGCATCGCCGTGGTCGCCGTTGGCGGTTATGGCCGCGATAGTTTAGCGCCACACTCGGATATTGATTTACTGATGCTTTTGCCTGCCAAACCTGACGAACGTTCAGAGCAAATTATCGAATTTATTTTATATTTCTTGTGGGATCTGAATTTTAAAGTTGGTCATGCGGTGCGTAATGTTGAGCAATCCATCACCCATTCAAAAACCGATATGACCATCCGAACCTCTATTTTGGAGGCGCGTTTCATATGTGGCAACCAAGGTTTATTTAAAGAATTGGGTGTCGAATATGATCAAAAAATCGTCAAAGGTCATGGGCGAGAATTTACTGAAGCCAAACTCGAAGAACGTGATTTGCGCCATCAAGCCTCGGGTAAATCACGCTATCTGGTCGAACCCAATATTAAAGATGGTAAGGGTGGGTTGCGCGATTTACATACATTATTTTGGATCGGTAAATATATTTATCAGCTCAAACGCGCCAGCCAAATGGTTGAAGCGGGGGTATTTACCGAAGTTGAATATCGTAATTTTAGAAAATGCGAAGATTTTCTATGGTCAGTACGTTGTCACTTGCACTTTTTAGTTGGGCGCGCCGAAGAGCGGGTTTCGTTTGATGTGCAAGAAGAATTGGCCGAAAGATTGGGCTATTCTTCGCACGGTGGTTTGCGTGCGGTTGAGCGGTTTATGAAACATTATTTCATCATGGCCAAGCGAGTGGGCGATTTAACCCGCATATTCTGTGCGGTGCTTGAAAGCCAAGAAATTAAACAAGGTAATGTTGCACAGCGCTTATTAAGCCGCTTCATTGCGGGTAAAAATATCGAAGAAATTAACAAAACCAAAGCTTTTAAAGTTGAACATGGGCGTATTGTGGCGCTCAATGATCAAATCTTCATCAAAGACCCAACCAATTTGATCGGTTTGTTTTATCTGATTGATAAATATAGCCTGCTTATCCACCCTGTGACTTTGAAATTGGTGACGCGGTCGTTGCGGCTAATTGATGATGATTTACGCGCTAACCTTAAAGCTAGCATATTGTTTTTAAAGCTTTTATGTTCTAAAAACGCCCCCGAAATTAATTTACGTAAAATGAATGAAGCGGGCGTATTGGGCCGCTATATCAAGCCATTTGGTAAAATTGTTTCGCTGATGCAATTTAATATGTATCACCATTATACGGTGGATGAACATTTATTGCGGGCTGTTGGTGTTTTGTCGCGGATTGATGCTGGCTTGGAAGGTGAAGCCCACCCCACCGCGACCGAAATTATTGGCGAGATTACCAATAGGCGGGCGCTTTATATGGCGGTGTTTATTCATGATATTGCCAAGGGCCGCAAAGAAAGCCATTCTGTTGCAGGTGCTAGAGAGGCTAAATTATTATGCCCAACACTGGGCATGAGCAAAGCCGAAACGGAGCTGGTCGAATGGTTGGTGCTTGATCATTTAGAAATGAGTGAAGTTGCACAAACTCGCGATTTAATGGACCCTAAAACCATTGAGGATTTTGCCGCTAAAGTTAAAACTTTGGAGCGGTTGCGCATGTTATTGGTGTTGACTGTTGTTGACATTCGCGCGGTTGGCCCTGGCGTATGGAATGGCTGGAAAGGCCAGCTGTTGCGCGATCTTTATTATCAAACTGAAATGTTTTTAACTGGTGGCAACTCGGCCGAAAAAATCGAAGAGCGAGTCAAAGTTGCTAAAGCATTATTAACTGATGAACTTAAAAAGCTACCGATTAAAAAATTGTCTCAAAAACAACAGAAGCATTTTGTTGAACGGCATTATCCGACTTATTTAATATATGTGCCGGTTGAAATGCAGGTTAAACACGCCTTGCTTATCAAAAAAGCTGATAAAGATGGCCTTGCCACCAGTGTTTCGACCGATGCGTTTTTAGAAATGACCAAAATTACCGTCATCGCGGCGGATCATTCGCGTTTATTGTCAATTGTAACAGGCTCTTGCGCGGCAATGGGCGGTGATATTGTTGGGGCTCATATTTTCACCACACGTGATGGTATGGCGGTAGATAGGGTGCAGATAAAACGTCAGTTCGAAAATGACCTTGATGAAAAACGCCGCGGTAAATCCATTACCAATACAATCGAAAAAGCCTTGCGTGGCGAGATTCATTTGCCATCAACCTTAGAAGAAAAACCACTCAAACAAAATATTGATGCCTTTCATGTGGAACCCAAAGTTTCACTGTCTAACCAACTTTCCGAAAAATTTACAGTGATTGAAATTCGAGGCTTAGACAGGCCAAAATTGCTTTATGATCTGACTTGTGCATTATATCAATTAAACTTAAACATTGGCTCGGCACATATTTCGACGGTTGGCGAGCAGGCGATTGATGCTTTTTATGTTATTGATTTGATGCAGAATAAAATTACCAGTGAAGAACGGCAAGATAATATCAAAGCCACTTTGTTGGCCATTTTGCAGAATTAGGGCGGGTTATGAAATTTGCAAAAGATGCCTTCACCGTTGGCATGATGACCATGTTAAGCCGCATATTGGGCTTTGTGCGCGATATGTTATTGGCGGCGGTGCTTGGCACAGGGCCAATTGCTGGGGCGTTTATTGTGGCGTTTCGCATTCCCAACCTGTTTCGGCGGATATTTGCTGAAGGGGCGTTTAACGCGGCATTTGTTCCGCTTTACAATAAAAAAATTGAGCGGGATGGCGAAGCCGCCGCGACAAAATTTGCCTCCGAAGCGATGAGTGGCTTGGTGTTGATTTTGCTGATTCTCACCGCCTTGTTCGAAATTTTCATGCCGACTTTTTTGGGCGGCATTGCGTGGGGGTTTAAGGCTGATGCAGATAAATATGCTTTAGCAGTTGAGCTAGCGCGCATCATGTTTCCTTATCTGATGTTTTTGTCCATCATGGCGCTAATTGCGGGCATTTTGAACAGTTTTCAAAAATTTGCCATTGCCGCTTTGGTGCCCGTTTTACTTAATGTGGTGGTGGTTTCTGCCATTATTATTTTGGTTTTACTCGATATAATCGAGCAAGAATTAGTCGCGCGTTATCTATCTTATGCAGTTACATTTGCGGGCTTTTTGCAGGTGGCGGCGATCTGGCATTATTGCAAAAAACAAGGCCACCTACCGCATTTCGTGCGCCCAACTTTTAACAAAGATGTTAAAGAATTGGTCAAGCTCGGCATTCCTGGAATGATTGCGGGGGGCATCACGCAAATCAACATCGTGATCGGCACGGGCATTGCGACCTCGTATGCGGGCGCGGTCGGTTATTTATATTATGCCGATCGGTTGTATCAATTGCCGCTTGGCGTGGTTGGTGTGGCGGTTGGTGTGGTGTTGTTGCCTAGCTTATCACGCGCCTTTGCCGCGCATGATAAAACCGAGGCCAATGATTTACAGAACCGCGCGTTAGAATTCTCGATGATGCTCACCGTGCCTGCTATGGTGGCGTTTTTATTCATTGCCGAAGTGGTGGTTTCTGTGTTGTTTGAGCGTGGGCGGTTTAACGCGCCTGCCACAGTCGAGACGGCAATTGTATTGCGGGCTTTTGCTGTGGGCTTGCCAGCTTTTGTAGCCGTTAAAGTTTTTTCCCCGGGGTTTTTTGCCAACCAAGATACCAAAACCCCCATGTATTATGGCATTGCCACCATCATTGCCAACACGGTTATGGCACTTATTTTTGCCCAATATTGGCAACATGTTGGCATTGCCATCGCCACATCCATCGCTGCGTGGATGAATTTTTTGCTGTTGGCAGGTACATTATACGTGCGCGGACATTTTAAATTGGATGTTAAATGCATCAAAACTCTGCCGATGATTGTGATTGCCAGCTTGTTGATGGGCGCCTGTGTCTATTATAGTGCCGTCTATCTCAGCCCGTGGCTAAGCGCTGGTAATAATGATATATTGCGCGGTGGCCTGATGTTTTTATTGGTGGTCGAAGGGGCGCTGACTTATGGTTTATTCTTGCATTATACGGGCGCGTTGACTTTTAGCGAAATGAAAGGCTTTGTGAAGCGCAAAAATAAAAATAGCAAACCGCTTGAAAAAGCCAAAAATTCGAGCGATAACAGCTCAACAGATAAAAAGAGTTAGGAATGTCATGACCCAGTTCACCAAGCGCGTATTTTCGGGTATTCAGCCGTCAGGCAAAATACATTTGGGCAATTATCTAGGGGCGATACAAAAATTTGTATTGTTGCAAGATGATGAAAGCTTTGAAAATATTTATTGCGTGGTGGATATGCATGCCATCACCGTTGCCCAAGAGCCCAAAATCTTGCGCGAACGCACGTTAGAAGTGACCGCTGCTTATTTGGCTGCGGGTGTAGACCCTGCAAAAAGCATTATTTTTAACCAATCGCGCGTGGCGGCGCATGCCGAATTGGGCTGGATTTTCAACTGTGTAGCACGGCTTGGTTGGTTGAACCGCATGACCCAGTTTAAAGACAAAGCGGGTAAAAATTCTGAACGTATGTCAGTTGGTCTTTATGCTTATCCCAACCTGATGGCGGCCGATATTTTGCTGTATAATGCCACCCATGTGCCGGTCGGCGATGACCAAAAGCAGCATTTAGAATTGTGCCGCGACATTGCGCAAAAATTCAATAATGATTATGCTGATGAGATTAAAGAGTTGGGCTTTGGCGAGCAGTTTTTCTGCCTGACCGAACCGCTTATTGATTTTGGCAACAAGCCCGTGCGGGTGATGAATTTGCGCGATGGCACCAAAAAAATGAGCTCTAGTGCCGAGTCGGATATGACCCGCATCAATATGAATGATGACAGTGATACCTTGGCCAAAAAGCTCAAAAAAGCCAAAACCGACCCCGATGCCTTGCCAAGCGAAGTGGCGGGGCTTGAAGGGCGGCCAGAAGCGCGCAATCTCGTGTCGATTTTTGCAGCCTTAGATGATAGTGACAATCAAACCGTGCTCAACCAATTTGGTGGCCAACAATTCCGCGAATTTAAAACCGCGTTGATTGATTTGGCCGTGGCTAAAATTGGCCCGATTGGTGATGAAATGAACCGCTTGATGAAAGACGAAGCGCACATCAATCAAGTGCTTAAAGATGGCGCTGAGCGCGCCCGTGTGCTGGCTGAGCCATTGGTGCAAGACGTTAAGAAAATTGTTGGCTTCATGGTATAGCTTGCGCTTTGCAACATTTGATGGCAGATTAAGCATTATTATGGTTAATCTATGAGGCACGCATGGACGGGAAACGTAAATTTTTAGTGGTGATTGACGACACAGATGAATGCCGTGTGGCGCTTAGATATGCCGCCTCTCGCGCCATTGCCACTGGCGCATTGATCACTATTTTACATGTTATTGATAATGCTGATTTTCAGCATTGGCTAGGGGTTGAGGCGATTATGCGCGATGAGGCCTATGCCAATGCCGAGCAAGTGATTAATGCTATATTGGGCGATGTCGAAGCGGCGGTTGAACTGATGCCCGAAATTATTGTCAAACAAGGCGACAAGCGTGAAGAAATACTCGAGCTGATTAAACAAGATGACGCAATTGCCATTTTAATGCTGGGCAGCGCGGTTGATGGTTCAGGGCCTGGGCCATTGGTGGCATCATTGGCCAATCAATCGGCCGAGGTTTTCCCGATTCCTGTGACGTTGATACCTGGCAACCTAAGTGATAAAGATATTTCTGCCTTAAGCTGATTTATCTTGAATTCATCACTTATATTGGGTATAAACTATATCCGAGTTAATTCGTCAGGAATATAATATGTTTGTTCAAACTGAAACCACACCCAACCCCGAAACCCTTAAATTCTTACCGGGTCAACCGATCTCGCCTTATGAACCGCTGGAGTTTAACAGCGATGCCGAGGCCGAATATGCGCCAATGGCACAAAGGTTGTTTGTGATTAATGGGGTTAAAACCGTATTTTTGGGTAGTGATTTTATCACCGTTACCAAAACTGCCGACCAAAATTGGGATGATTTACAACCTGCGGTGATGAGCGCCATTATGGATCATTTTATGGCCAATATGCCCATATTGCTCGAAAATCCCGATGCTGATTATAGTGAAGAAGAATTTTTTGAAGATGATGATAAAGATTTGGTTTTGGCGATTAAAGAGCTAATTGACACAAGAATCCGCCCTGCTGTGGCGCAAGATGGTGGCGACATTGTGTTTAAAGGCTTTAAAGAAGGCGTGGTTTTTCTGCGCATGAAAGGCGCTTGTGCAGGTTGCCCAAGCTCAACCATGACGCTGAAGAGCGGGATTGAAAACCTGCTACGCCATTTTATTCCCGAAGTGCTCAGTGTTGAGCAATCTGTATAGGTTTTATATATGCGTTACCAACTGAGTTTAGACAGTTGCACCAAAGCCTGTAGTGTGGCTCTAACGCCGCTGCTAGATGGTGGCAAGGGATTTGCGTGGTTTGAAATTTTAGAGCGTGGCCATGCCGAGATTATTGCTCATCAGGCACAATTGTTAATGCAAGATGCGGGCATAAAAGCCCAAGATATTGCCCAAATTGCGGTAACCATTGGCCCTGGAACATTCACAGGGGCGCGCATTGCTTTGGCCTTTGCGCGGATGTTTGCCGCCGCGCGTGACATTCCTATCATTGCGGTTAATTCATTAGAAGCGATTGCATTTAATGCCGTCAATAATTTGAGTCTGAGCCGAAACGATATAGTTTACACCGCGATTGACGCGCGACGTGGGCAGGTTTATTTTGCGTCTTATGACGGTACGGGTGCTGAAATTTTCGCCCCCGAAGCGATAGAAATTAGTAGCGCTACCGAAATGATTAAATCTGATTCATTGATATTGGGCACAGGTCGTGAATTGCTAATTGAGGCAATTGAGGACTTTCAAGAGCTGCATAAATTGAACCCAAATATGCATTTTCCGCAAGCTAAAATATTTGGCGACAGAGTCAAAAATCGGGTGGCTGAAACCGCGCCCGTCTCGCCGCTATATTTACGCGCGGCCGATGCAAAATTGCCCGCCAGCCACCCCATTACATTCACTCAATGATGCTGACTTATAAAAATGATGCTGACTTATAAAAATATTGATAGTGAATTTCCTGAAATTGCCGCCATTCATGCGCAATCATTCGCTAATGAATGGTCTGAAAAAACACTTCTAGATATGTTTGATAAAGGCCAATATTCAGGCTCGCTGTTACTCGCTAATGGGCAAGTGATTGGCTTTATCATTTGCTCTTTGGTTTTAGATGAGGCGGAGATTATCAGCATCGCCATATCGCCGCCGCAACGTGGCAAGGCACATGCGGCACAATTGCTCAGCTTTGAGATTAATCGATTGGCAAATCTTAACATCACAAAACTATATTTAGAGGTTAACGAGGCCAATATCCCCGCCATAAAACTATATAAAGGCCAGAATTTCAGCCAAACTGCCGTGCGAAAAAATTACTATAAATTGACCGATGGCCAGAGTGCTAATGCGCTTGTTTTTAGCCTAAATCTCGGCGAATGCTTGACTTAAACATCTACGAATATATAACTTAAATAAATAGATTATAATTATTATAAACTAAATTCGACTTGTGGTCTTTACCTGATTGCGAATGCATATTATATCTATTATAACGATTCTACTGACGCCTAAAATCAATTGGGAGAAAAACATGAGTGACGACACAAGCCTATTGGAGCGCCAATGTCTTGAAAAAGGCATGCGGATGACTGAGCAGCGCCGTGTGATCGCCCGTGTCCTGTCTGAGTCAGAAGATCACCCCGATGTTGAAGAATTATACCGCCGCAGTGCCAAAATTGATAACCGCATTTCGATCGCCACTATATACCGCACCGTGCGCTTGTTTGAAGAAGCTGGCATTTTAGAACGGCATGATTTTAGAGACGGCCGCTCGCGCTATGAAACCATATCAGAAGAACATCATGATCATCTGATCGACGTCAATAGCGGCGTGGTGCTTGAATTTCACAATGAAGAGATTGAGCGTTTACAACGCAAGATTGCCGAAGAGCTGGGCTATAAATTGGTTGACCACCGCATGGAGTTATATGCGGTGCCGCTGGATAAAAAAAGCTAGGCTTTTTACCCCTAAACATGCTATTGAAGGCGATCTTTTAATTTGTGAGACGCAGCATGGCGAGTATTCCTAAACATTTTTTTGATCATCAGAATAAATCGGGCAACGGCTCCGACGTGGCTGTGGCAACAAAAGTGGTGCAAAAATCCAACAAGAAAAAGTTGTTGCGCCCGACCTTTAACGGCAAAAATACCAAGAAATTATTCATCAAAACCTACGGTTGTCAGATGAATGTCTATGACACCCAGCGGATGAGCGATGCACTCGCACCCGAAGGTTATGAAAATGTTGATAGTGCCGATCAGGCTGATATGGTGATTTTGAACACTTGCCACATTCGCGAAAAAGCCGCCGAAAAAATATATTCAGAGCTTGGCCGCATGCGGGTGATGGTCGATAAGAAAAATAAAAACCTACCTGATGATCAAAAAACCAAGCCAGTTATTGCCATTGCAGGCTGTGTGGCACAAGCCGAGGGGCGCGAAATTATGCGCCGTGCGCCGATTGTCGACATGGTGTTTGGTCCACAAAGTTATCATAAATTACCCGAAATGCTGGGTAAATTGGAAAGCGGCCAACGCAAAGTGGTCGATACTGATTTTCCGACCGAAGATAAATTTGATAATTTGCCCATGGCCACTAAGACCAACACCATTGCCCGCGGGGTCAGCGCATTTTTAACCATTCAAGAGGGTTGCGATAAATTTTGCACTTTCTGCGTGGTGCCTTACACACGGGGCGCCGAATATAGCCGTTCGATCGCGCGTATTTTAAATGAAGCGCAAAATCTGGTTGATGCAGGTGTGCGCGAAATCACTTTGCTGGGGCAGAATGTCAATGCCTATCATGGCCAAGATGATGCTGGCAATGCAGTTAGCTTAAGCGGTTTAATGGCCGCGCTTGATGGCATAGAGGGGCTTGACCGCATCCGTTATACCACCAGCCACCCCAATGATATGGATCAAATGCTGATTGATCTGCACGCCACACAAAAATCGGCCATGCCTTATTTGCATCTGCCTGTGCAATCTGGCTCAAATGCTATTTTGGAAGCGATGAACCGTAAACATACGCGCGAAAGCTATATCAAGGTGATTGAGCGTTTGCGCCAAGCACGGCCCGACATCGCTTTATCTGGCGATTTTATTGTTGGTTTTCCGGGTGAAACTGATGATGATTTTGCCGCCACTATGGATTTGATTGAGCAAGTGACTTATAGCCAAGCCTATAGTTTTAAATATTCAACACGCCCTGGCACATCGGCCGCGACGATGCAAAATCAGGTGGATGATGATGTAAAAACCAAACGTTTGGCGCAATTGCAAGAATTGCTCAACCATCAACAGCGTGAGTTTAATCAAAACACCGTCGGTAGAACCTTGGATATTTTGTTCGAGCGCAAAGGCCGTGATGCGGGGCAGCTAATTGGTAAATCACCTTATTTACAGCCAATATATGTCGATGCGCCTGAAGAGCTGATTGGTCAAATATTGCCCGTATATATAGAAAGCTTAGGTAATTTTGCGCTAAAAGGTAAAATCGCCGACTAATGTCTTAGTTTTGCTTTCACAATTTCATAAACCTGTTACAGTTGATGCCTATTCTACAACCAATACTTACACGCGGAGTCCTCTTGAGCAAAACATCAAATAATAAAACCACTGGTCATAAAAAATCGCATAATACTTATTCTGATACCATTATATTTGATGACAACAGCCTCGCGGCGCAGCTATATGGGCAAAATAACCTGCATTTGGCAATTATTGAATCTCGGTTGGATGTTGAATTGGCAACCAAAGGCAATAAATTATTGGTCGAAGGCCGCAAAGCCAATTGCAAACAAGCCATTATGATTTTGCGCAAGCTTTATGTGCGCGGTGAAAGCGGGTTAAGTTTGGCTAAGGCAGATGTTGATGCCGCCATTCGGATGGAAACTGCCACCAAAAAAGATCATAAAAACGATAATAATGATACATTTATCATCACACGCCGCAAAAGCCTAAGCCCCCGCACACCCATGCAAGAAACCTATATGAAAGCGCTGAAAAGCAGCGAATTGGTGTTTGGCATTGGCCCAGCTGGTACGGGCAAAACCTATTTAGCCGTGGCCATGGCCTGCGCCATGCTCGAAGCGGGGCAAGTGCAGCGCATTGTGCTGTCGCGCCCGGCGGTTGAAGCTGGTGAAAAATTGGGTTTTTTACCAGGTGATCTGAAAGAAAAGGTCGACCCATATTTACGGCCGTTATATGACGCGTTATATGATATGATGGACCCTACCATGGTCGAAAAACTGATTGAAGAGCAGATAATTGAAATTGCACCTTTGGCGTTTATGCGCGGGCGGACTTTGTCAAATAGCTTTGTGATTTTAGATGAAGCGCAAAATACCACCACCATGCAAATGAAAATGCTGTTAACCCGTTTGGGTGAAGAAAGCCGCATGGTGATTACAGGCGATCCAAGCCAAGTCGATTTACCGCGCGGCATGAAATCGGGCTTAGTTGACTCGCTCGATATATTGCGCGGCGTCGATGAGATTAAACAAGTGCGCTTTCGCGAAGGTGACGTGATAAGACATCCATTGGTGGCCAAGATTGTAAAAGCCTATAACAAGCAAGATGGCACCTCGGATGAATAGACTCGTTGCTGAAACGAATATTGCTACACAAGAGTTTAAACAGTTTGATGATTTGAATTTATGGATCGATACTGCGTTTCAAACTGTGGCAAATGCACCAAATTTAAAAGCCGAAGCCAATGGCACAATCGGCCTGTTGCTGACTTCAGATGATGAGATTAAAAAACTCAATGCCAATTTTCGCCAACAAGATAAAGCTACCAATGTCTTGTCTTTCCCTGCTGTGGCTGACGAATTTGATGCCTTGTTTGAAGATGGTGAGCCAAAATATCTTGGCGACATTGCCATGGCTTATGAGACTTTAACACGCGAAGCTAGCGATCAGAAAAAGCCAATTATGGCCCATTTCATTCATCTATTAATCCATTCTATTTTGCATTTATTGGGTTATGATCATATCGAAGATGCGGATGCGGCCGAAATGGAAAATACAGAAATTCGCTTGCTTAAGACTATTGCTATTGAAAATCCCTATCACTGATATAATATATAATAGAATCACCTATAAAGTTTAAATCTCCCAACTCATGTCAAATCACAATCAAAATAAACCCAATCCCAAAACTTCAGACTCATTTTTGAAGAAATTTTTCAAGCCTTTTTCAGACCTTGTTGCTAAAGCCCAAGGGTTGAAGCTGCGCGAAAGCCTCGAAGATGTCATTGAAAATGATGACCAGAGCCAAAATGCCTTTTCGCCCGAAGAAAAATCAATGATCAGGAATATTTTGGAATTTTCGGACGTTGATGTGGAAGACATTATGGTGCCACGTGCCGATCTGATTGCGGCTGACATCAACACACCAGTGTCCGAAGTTTTGATGTTATTTTCCAACGCTGGTTTTTCGCGCTGTCCAGTATATGAGGGCAATCTTGATAAACCCGTAGGCATGGTGCATTTTAAGGACATTATGACGTGGCTGGTGCGCCATTCAAGTCACAATAAAAAATTACTGGATTTAGACCAATTGAGCTTTGACCAACCGATTGGTGAGCTTAACATTATACGCGATGTTTTATATGTGCCGCATAGCATGCTGGCCTCCGATCTATTGCTCAATATGCAAAAACAACGCATTCATATGGCGCTGGTGATTGATGAATATGGCGGCACTGATGGCCTGCTTACCATTGAAGATTTGGTCGAAGAAATTGTCGGTGAAATTGAAGATGAACATGATGATGCCGATTTGCCGACGATTGAAGAGGTTGATGAACATAATTTTATCGCTGATGCCCGCTTGCCAATGGAAGCACTTGAACAACAGCTAAAGGTAGATTTTCTATCTGATGATCAGGATGAAGATGTTGAAACTCTGGGCGGGTTGGTGTTTAGTCTGGCTGGCCGTATTCCGATACGCGGCGAATTGATTGAGCATAGTAGCGGCACAATGTTTGAGATATTGGAAGCTGATTCAAGGCGCATTAAACAGTTAAAAATCACCCTGAAATCTGATCATAAAAAAATTAAACTATAAATATGCCTCAGCCTAAAACCCATAAAACTGCGCGTAACGTAGAAAAAAAGTTACAATTATATGTGCAGTCATGGGCAAATCAATGCATCACCATTTGGGGCAAGAAAAAGCTCATACTGAGTTTTGCATTGGGCAGTTTAAGCGTGCTGGCATTGCCGCCCATAAACTTATTTTTTGTGTTGTTTTTCACCATGCCCAGCTTGGTTTGGTTGCTTGATGGTGCGGTTCAAACCTCGTTAGAAACCGAGGCAAAAGCCAATTCAAGCTGGTTATTTCGGCTGTGGAGAAAAATATACGGCGCCAGATCAGCGTTTTGGGTTGGTTTAAGTTTTGGCTTTGGCTATTTTTTCTTCGGCCTGCTGTGGATTGGCGAAGCGTTTTTGGTTGATGTCGCAGCGCATATTTTAATGATGCCATTTGCCATCACCTTACTGCCGTTGCTATTGGCAATATTCTGGGGTTTGGCCACCTTAACCGCACGGCTGTTTTGGGCAGGTGGGGTTAGGAATGTTATTATTCTGGCCATTAGCTTTACATTTTGGGAATTTTTACGCGGTCATATTTTCAGTGGTTTCCCGTGGAATTTACTTGGCTTTGCGTTTGATTTTTCAACTGCCATGTTACAAAGTGCCGCCATTTGGGGCATTTACGGCTTAACATTCATTGTCACTTTGCTCAGCCTCAGTATTTCGTTGATGGTCAATAATGGTTTTACAATGCGCCGCGTGTTGCTGGGGGTTTTTGGCGTGCTTATTGTCATGTGGGGGGCTGGCAATGTGCGGCTTTACCTTCACCCCACACAATATCATGACGATATTTTACTGCGTTTGGTGCAAGGTAATATCGCCCAAAAAGATAAATGGCGAACCGAAATGCGCAGTGTGATTGCCAATCGCTATTTAGAGTTAAGCGCTCGCGAAACCTCGGCCGAAAATACCGGCTTAAGCGACATCACTCATTTAATTTGGTCCGAATCTGCCTTGCCATTTTTACTCACTCCCAATAGCAGTTTCATGCAGCAAGCCACGCGGGTTTTAAACCAAAATGCCTATTTAATTACGGGTGCGGTACGCCGCCAAGTTATTGAAGGAAAAACCGAATTTTTTAACAGTGTTTTGGCTTTTGATGCGGCTGGCAATCGCTTGGGTAAATATGATAAGCATCATTTGGTGCCATTTGGCGAATATTTACCGTTAAGCGATTTATTTCGTAAAATCGGCATTGATAAGTTAATCGCGATGCAAGAAGATTTTGAAACGGGCCAAAAAGCGGCTAATATTTACCTTAAAAACACCCCCGCCTTTGCGGTCAATATTTGCTTTGAAATTATATTCTCGGGTCAGGTGGTTGATGCCATAAACCGCCCTGATTGGATATTGAATGTGACCAATGACAGTTGGTTTGGAAGTTCCATCGGGCCCTATCAACACCTTGCACAAGCTCGTTTGCGTACCATCGAAGAGGGGTTGCCCTTGGTGCGTAATGCCAATTCGGGCATCACCGCTATTTTTGACCCCTTAGGGCGAATGGTGGCGCAATTGCCGCGTGGCAAAGCCGCCATTTTGGATAGCCGCTTGCCACAAAAAATTTCGCCTACTATATTCGTGAAATTGAATGCATTTTTAAAAGCAAAACTAGGTTAATACATTGGCTTTATAACAGTTCTGGCATTATCTTTTAGTTTAATTGGCTTGATTCTTAAGTAAGCATGTGCCAGAAATAAACTAGTTTGGGGGACGCGCCATCACTATATTGGTGTTTATTTGTATTCCAATTTGTTTTTTGAACGTTTCGTTGATTGGGAATAATCTATATGAATAAGAGACAACCAAATCCTATTGACATTCATGTTGGTGGTAGGTTGCGCATGCGCCGTATGCTTGTAGGTATGAGTCAGGAAAAGCTTGGCGAAAGCTTGGGGCTGACCTTTCAACAAGTGCAGAAATATGAAAAAGGCACAAATCGAATTGGCGCCAGCCGGTTGTATAAAATTTCTCAAATTCTATCTGTCCCGGTTAATTTTTTCTTCGAAAAGCTGCCTAGTGAAGAAGAACAAATGGGTTTTTCTGAAAATAGTGGTGACAGCTTCGCCTATGATTTTATGAATAGCGCCGAGGGCTTTCAACTGGGGCAAGCCTTTTCGCAAATTAAAGATGTACGAATCAGGCGGCGCATTATTGATTTGGTGCGATCGTTGTCGGACAATAAAGATTTTTCATCTAAAGGCTAGCGCCCAAACATCATCATTTTAGATTATTTGAACAGGTTTCTTTTACAAAGGGACCTGTTTTTTAATTGGTTATTGAATTGTTAAAATTTTTGATTATATTATGCCGAATATAAACATATAAAGAATTCTACATATGTTTGTGTGTTATATAAATTCTAGATTGAGTAGCGTTACTGACTCTTCAAATAAAAGGACCCACCTATGTCTCGTAAAGACTATTTATTCACCAGTGAATCGGTGTCAGAAGGCCATCCAGATAAAATTTGCGACTATATATCTGATACCATTGTTGACGCGTTTTTAGCGGCCGACCCCGAAAGCCGCATTGCAGTTGAAACGCTGGCGACCACCAATAAGGTTGTTTTGGCGGGCGAAGTGCGCAGCAAAAACGCCCCGACACATGCCCAAATGGAACAATTGGCTCGTGATGCAGTTAAAAAAATTGGCTATGAGCAAGATGGCTTCCATTGGCAAGATTTGGATATCGAAGTTTTGGTGCATGCCCAAAGTGCCGACATTGCCCAAGGTGTCGATAGCGGTGATGACAAAGAAGAAGGCGCTGGCGACCAAGGCATTATGTTTGGTTATGCGGTAGATGAAACCGAGAGCTTGATGCCTGCCCCAATCCATTATAGCCATGCCATTTTACGCAGTTTGGCCGAAGCGCGCTACGCTGGCAAAGCCCCAGGCCTGCGCCCTGATATGAAAACCCAACTTACTGTGCGTTATAAAGACGGCAAACCAGTAGGCGTTGAAACTTTGGTGCTTTCCACCCAGCATGAAGAAGGCTTAAGCCAAGCTGATGTTACCGCCATTGTGATGCCTTATATTAAAGCTGCCCTGCCCGATGGTTGGATTAACGAGAAGACCGAAACTTTTATTAACCCCACAGGTCAATTTATTATTGGCGGGCCTGATGGCGACGCGGGCTTAACTGGCCGTAAAATTATTGTTGATACTTATGGCGGCTCAGCCCCGCATGGTGGTGGCGCATTTTCGGGCAAAGACCCAACCAAAGTTGATCGTAGCGCTGCTTATGCCGCGCGTTATTTGGCCAAAAATGTGGTGGCTGCAGGCCTTGCCACTCGTTGCACCATTCAATTGTCATATGCCATTGGCGTGGCAAAACCTTTGTCGGTTTATGTGGATACCCATGGCACATCGGATGTTGATAGTGCCAAGCTCGAGGTGGCGGTGACTGAGGTTATGGATCTTTCTCCCAAAGGCATTCGTACACATTTGGAACTTAACAAGCCGATTTACGCCCGCACGGCAGCTTATGGCCATTTTGGCCGTGAACCTGAGGCTGATGGTGGTTTTAGCTGGGAAAAGACTGACCTTGTTGACGCGTTGAAGGCGGCAGTTAAATAATATTGCTGAATTGACGTAATTATATTATAAGGCTTTCAATCAACTGATTGAGAGCCTTTTTTTATGAATGAAGATAAATACGACCCTGATAATCCGATGCATAAAAGCCGCAAGGTGCATGGCCGTACATTTGTCAAGGGCATGAGCCAGCGGCAGTTTGACTTGCTTGATGATTTTTTGCCGAAGGTGGCGTTGGATGTTGATCTGCTTCGGGATAAAGGCATTGAGGCTTTGTTTGATGAAGCTAAGGCTGAATATTGCATGGAAGTTGGGTTTGGTGGCGGCGAGCATTTGGCTCGGCAAGCGCGTGAAAATCCTGATATTGGTTATATAGGCTGTGAGCCGTTTCAGAATGGCGTGGCTAAATTGTTGATTGAGGTTGAGGATGACGGCATCGACAATATCAAAGTGCATGCTGATGATGCTCGCACGGTGTTGGACGCCCTGCCCGATGGCTGTTTGGATAAGCTGTTTTTGCTTTATCCCGACCCGTGGCACAAAAGCAAACACAATAAGCGACGGTTTGTTAGCGCTGAAAATATGGCGCAAATTGCGCGGGTGCTGAAACAAGGGGCGATATTTTTTGTGGCCTCGGATATTCCCGATTATGTGAGTTGGACGCTGCGGCATTTGATGAATGATGCAAACTTTGAATGGTTGGCTGAGGCTGATCAGGACTGGTTGTTGCCGCCGCAGGGTTGGCAATCAACGCGGTATGAGCGGAAAGCACAGCGGAATGGGCGGAAATCGGCTTACATGTTTTTCCGCAAACTCTGAGTTTGCGTTTGCACCACCAGCCTGCCTCACCCGAACCATCCGCCGCTTGTTCCGACAGCAAGCTCGGCATTTCGTATGCCCTCGCTTCCACGCAAAGGCCATTTCAGTGAGTGCGTGTTCGGCCGTTCGCAGCCGCTGCCGACGAACGTGCGGTAGGCAAGAGAGCAAAGCGAACGCACGCAAGTGTCAACAGTGAGGCTTAAGCCGAACGTGAAAATGAAGTACCCGAGTATCGGCAGGAGTGCTAACTTTCTTATGTCTTTGCAGTGGTAAATGCGGGTTCATTGGTTGAGATTCTAGCGCAAACTTTCTAGCTCACAACTTTTCCACCATCACTGGGCAGTGCCTTGCCTAAGCTCTGGAAGTTTGCATTTTTACGCCCACCTTTCGGTGGGCTAGTGGCCCCTGCGGGCGCACGCCTCCGCGT
>NVQL02000002.1 GCA_002400495.2 Alphaproteobacteria bacterium
CGTTGGTGGCATGAAGAGCCAGCTTGGGGCGTTGATTGCGCAATGTGAGATTGGCGGGCGGGTTGATGGTGGTGGCGGTGTTAGCAGTGACCGGATGCCATATGACGCTATGCGGGTTGGGTTTGCGGTGCAGGGGCTTTCGAAGGATATGCAAGCGATTGTGGTTAGCAATGCGCGGGCAGGGCAAGGGCAGTATCGGCCGGTGCTTAAGACGATTCCTTGTGATAGCAAAGAGGCTAAGATTGAGGTTGCGGCTGGTGAGGTTTTGGCTGGTGTGAGCCGCAAATGGGTAAAGAAAGATGGAGTGCGCAAGCAAGTTAGGTGTTACCCTTATTGCAGAATAACCAGCACATTAACCACTAAAGACATGAGATATTTTATTCCGCAATACAAGCTTTGGGTTAAGGCGGTGAAGTTATGCACTGCGCAACTATCTGATTTGGAAGGGTTTAAATTGATTGTACCGGTTTTGCCGGAATTTTGGGATTGACTTTTGTCACCAAAACCTTGACTTTCTGTGGCAAGGGAAAAACCCGTCCCCAACAGGGTTAAACAAAAATATATGAGTGTTGCTATTTGGCAGCGCTCTTTTTTTTGGTCTTGAATTTGATGAGACGAAGTAACTTTAATGAGCGAAGGAGTGAATATGAAACGGAATATATTCAGACTGTTTGGTGGTGATCTTATGTGTTTTTCGCATGGATTATGCAAATTGTGTATTTGATTAATCCTGTTATGTGGGGTTACCTATAGGTGCTTTGATAGCACGCGGCGCATTTTTTTGGTCCCCCAGAACCGATGCGCCGCTATAACTTTGGTATGAGTTATTGCGCGGCAATCTTTTCTTAAATCTTTGGATTACGAATATTCTTTTTATTTGATGGATGCGTTTATTTTTGTGAAGCAAGCAACTGCTGGCTTTCTAAGCTTTATTTATGAATGATGTAAGATATGTTAGCTGCTCCTCAGCGATGTAAGAAGCGTGGTTGTCCGCATTTTGTGCGTGGTCATGCTCATCATCGGTTGTGTGCAACGCCTGATATTGATCTGGCTAAGCTTGGTAAGAAACAGACAGCGGCGAGTAAACGGTATGATGATCGACGTGGGTCATCGGCTAAGCGTGGTTATGGTGGCCGATGGCAGAAGACGCGGCTTGGCTTCCTTGCTAAGCATCCGCTTTGTGTATTTTGTGAGCGGATTGGCAAGGTTGTTGAGGCGACGGTGGTTGATCATATCAAGCCACATAAGGGTGATATGAATTTGTTTTGGCAGCGTCATAATTGGCAGCCGCTTTGCAAGCATCACCATGACTTGGATAAGTTTAAGATTGAGACAGTATGGCTTAAGGGCTTGCTTAGTGATACGGCGTTGATTGGTATCGGCGTTAAGATTTCCATGCCGGTTTAGTCGCTGATGGGGTCGGTGCATATTCCCGGCATGGAATTCAACCAAAGGGGGGGCGGGGGTAAAAGTCTAAACGGCCTCTCCGCCTAGACCGACGGGGTAATCGAAATATGTTGGGGAGCGGGTTAATAGAAATTGAAAACCCATTTGAAACAATAGGGTAGTAATTAGGAGTATTTAAAATGGCTGGGCGTAACCCGAATAATGTTACTCCTTTGCATCCTTCGCAACGGATGGTTGGAGATGAGCCGGCGGTTGAGGAATTTGAAAAGCTAAGTGAAAATGAGATTAAAGACATTTGCCCGGCTGAGTTTGAACCTTATGAGCAAAATGTTTGGCTTGAGATTGCCAGCATGGTCAATCAGGTTGGCTTGTTGGCCGAAAAGAATTTGCTGCGGATAAAATGCATTGTGCCAATTATTGTTATTTTTCGGCGGGCGGTGCGGCAAGTTGGTGACGAGGGTCTGACTTGGGAAACCGGCACGAAGGGTCGCAATGGGAATCAAAAAAAACCGCATGCGTTGATACCAACAATTACGGCGATGAATAAGGAAATTACAAGTTTTGTATCGGCTTTTGGGCTTGATGCGGTTAGTGAGTTGCGACTTAAAAACCCTGATCAAAAGGAATTGTTTCCGGAAAACGAATGGTAGTTTTTAAATGTCAGTTCAAATGGAGGCAAAGCAAAGTAAGGACTTTGTCGCCATATTTGACGCTTATGTTAAAAAAATTATTGCTGATGTAAATGGCAAAGAGTACGGCATTGCCGAGCGCCAAGCATGCCAACGGCATTTGAATGATATAGAAAAATCGAAAAGTGATGATTTTCCGTATTATTTCGATGCTTGGTTTGTGTTTGATGTTTGTAAATTTGCTGAAAAAATTAAGCATGTAGATGGTAATTGGGACATTCCAACCATTGTATTGCACGAAACGCAGGTTTTTATATTTGGCAGCTTGATTGGCTGGCGACATAAAACCGACTGGCGGATTAAGCGGTATAAGCAAGCTTATTTGGGGTTTGCGCGGAAAAACGCGAAATCTACCGATGCGGCGATTTTGGGGCTTTATGCTTTATGTAAGGAAAATGAAAACGGCGCGCAAATTGTAACTGCGGCCACAAAAACCGAACAAGCTGAAATTGTACTTGATATGATGCGGCGCATGGCTTTGGCCTCGCCCTCAATGTGTCGGGCATTTGGGCTCAAGATTGATAAGAAGAAAATATATTGCCGCAAAGTTGGCGGCGTGGTTAAGGCGCTATCGAACGATGCGAAAACGCAAGACGGATTGAACCCGCATTTTGCGATATTGGATGAGTTTCATGCGCATAGAAAACGTGATTTGTTTGACGTTATAAAATCGGCTTTTGGTGCAAGAAAAAACTGGATGATGTTGATCATCACCACGGCCGGCCATGACCTGATTAGTGCATGTTACGCTGAATTTAAAATGTGCTTAAAGATTTTGAGCGGTGAGAGTGAAAATGATGAGTATTTCGTCATGGTTTATACCATTGATGAAGGTGACGACATTTTTGATGAGAAGGTTTGGCGCAAGGCTAACCCGCTTTTAGGTGTTGCGATACCGCTTAGCAATATGCGTTTGATGGCAAAATCGGCGCAAGATAATGAGGCAAACCTTGCTGAGTATAAAACCAAACATATGAATGTGTTTATTGGTGGTAGTGCTTGCTGGTTGAATATGGATGAGTGGCGGGCTTGCGCTAACGAGAATTTGTTGGAGCAGCTAATTAATCATGTCGACAATAAGGGGATTGTTAAGATTGGCATTGATTTGTCATCATTGAAAGATATGACGGCGATTGCTGTTTGTTGGCGCAATGAACTGAATAAATTATGTGCCATTGTGTACCATTTTTTACCAAAGGCGACGATTGAAGACAATAAGAACCCGAACCATAACCAGTATATGATCTGGCGGCATGAGGGGTATTTGAATGAAATTGACGGTGCGAGAATATCGACCGATGATTTAGAAGATTTTGTTTTTGATTTGATTGAAAGCGTTAAGCCTAGTGAGGTTGTTTTTGACTTTTACGGTGGCGGCGACCAATTGGCTGCGAAAATAGAGAAAAAATATTTAGAATCTGCCGGCGTTGAATCTTATGTGTTTAAGAAAAATACGCATAATGTTGGCACATCTACCAGCGACCTTGAAGATAGAATTATCGCCGGTGAATTTGAGCATGACGGTTGCCCTATATTGGAGTGGCAAGCCGGTAATGTGCATGTGACTAGAAAAATTGACGGCTCGATATTGGCTAAAAAAGAAGACCAAGACAGCCACAACAAGATTGATGGCATGGATGCAATTATTCATGGCAACACTCGGTTGTGTGCTGAGTTGCCCGACGTTGCTGCGCCGGTTACTGACATTGGTTCGTTTATTAACGTTTAGAAAGTTTGGATATGTGGAAATTTAAGTTTCTAAGCAAAAAGCAGCCTGAAACGGTTGATAGAATTGAGCCCCGAATAACCAGTATTAACAATATTGGGATGAGTGATTTTTTGGGTGAGTTTGGGCTTGGTGCTGGTTTGACACCGACGCGGGCGATGCAACATACTGCTGTTGCGGCTTGTGTGCGGTTGCTTAGCCAGATGATTAGTACTGTGCCGATTCAAATTATTGATACCTCTGACGATTCGGTGGTTGATGACCATGAATTACATTACCTGTTTGATCGTGCGCCGAATGATTTGCTTTCTGCTCCTGAGTTTTGGGAGCAAGTTATCCGGGATATGTTGCTTGAGGGGGACGGATTTTTTTATATTGACCGCAATAAAAGTGGTGAAGTTTTGGGGTTTGAGCGTTATGCGCCTAGCTCTGTAGAGATTAAATATAGTGACAAAGGCAAGAAAAAATTAATCTATAAATTAATTGAGCGGGACGGGCGTTTTAAAATTGCTCCGCAAGATGACGTTGTTCATTTGCGTTACATCGGCAGCAATGGGTATATGGGCGATACACCCATTCAATTTGCTGCGGGTACGATTAATGCTGGCCTGACGGAAAATGAGTTTTCGGATAAATATTATACCAAGGGTGGTACGCTTGGTTATGTGGTTTCTTATGCTGAGAAAATTGCACAAGAAACCAAGGATGATTTTTACCAGCGGTTTAAAGAGAATAATACGGGCATGAATGGTGCGGGTAGTGCGCTGATTTTAGACCAGGGCGGTAAAATGGATGCGCTGAAAATTAGCGCCGCTGATGCCCAAATAATTGAAGCAATGAAATGGCGGGTGACTGACATTGCCCGGGCTTATGGTGTTTTTCCGTTTTTGATCGGTGAAAGTGAAAAGCAAACCGCTTTTGGTAAAAGTGTTGCTGAGCAATTTAGAGCGTTTGTTAATACTACGTTGCGACCGTTGGCAGTAAAGGTACAGGGCGCTACATCTAACAAAGTGTTTGGGCGAAGAAGTCGCTACGTTATGCGGTTTGACCTTGATGTGTTGTTAGTGGGTGATATTGAAGCGCGGGCAACATATTATTCTGCGGCGCTTGGTGGCAACCAAATGGCGGGCTATATGACGCCAAATGAAATACGCAAAAAAGAAAAATTAAAACCGATGCCTGATGAGCAAAGTAACCAGCTTTACAGGCCGTTGACTGCTGATAATAACGATATTGAAAGCGAAATTGATGAAAAATAAGACACTAAAATCTAAAATTGAAGCTTTAAATAAGAGTGATTATCGGGCTGAAAAGCTTAAAAACCGCGCTAAAGATTTTGCGCTAAAGGTTCAAAACTCTGATGATGTTGCTCATATTTATATTTATGACGACATTGGCTATTGGGGGGTACGGGCGCAAGATATGGTTGATGCGTTTGGCCTTTGTGAGAACAAACCCGTTAAGCTGCATATAAATTGTTTTGGTGGGGAAGTGTTTGAAGCGCGGGCGATTTGTGCTGCCATTAAAGGGTATGATAATACTGTTGATGCTGAAATTGATGGCATTTGTGCCAGTAGTGCGACTTGGATTGCTATGACATGTGAGAATGTGACTATGCAGGACGGCGGAATTTTTATGATACATAATGCCACCGGCGTTGCGTTTGGTGATCATAATGATATGCGCAAAACGGCAGATTTAGTGGAAAAAATTACCCATGAAATTGCACGGGATTATGTGGCAAAAATTACTGATTTATCGCTTAATAAAATTACTGACTTGATGGCCGATGAAACCTATATGACTGCGACTGAGGCTAAAGATTACGGTTTTGTCGATGATATTTCCAATGAAAAAGGCGGTGAGGGTGGTGAGCCTGAAAATAAAACTAACCCCAATATCGTTAACGAAAATGACTATGAAAAAGCACGGCGGCAGGCTGAGCATGAATTTTTGAAATTAAGCGCATAACGCTGCTTATTAAACCGAGCGTTATGCTCATAAACTTGACTTAAACCGCCTTTTTCTGGGCGGTTTTTTTATGTGAAAGGTTCAGAAATGAGCAAGAAACTTGAAGAATTGCGCGAAAAACGGTTAAAAATGGCTAACCGTTATGATGCGCTAATGACCGAAGCTGAAAAAGACGGCACTTTTGCCGATGAATCGGTTAAAAACGAATTTGACAATTTGCGCAAAGATATGAAAAATATTGATGGGCAAATGAAGGTGCTTAACGACCTGTTGGCGCTTGAATCTGTGGATGCTGAAATTCTGGGTGGTACTGCTGAGAATTTGGGTACATCTATTGATGAGGCGGCGGCTTGTGACAAGATTGCTGATTTGTTGGTGGTTGGTTATATTACCAAAATTAAGCCAGCTTTTAACGAAGCGCAAACCAAGTTAATTGAAAAGCATGATTTGATTAATGCGCTAAGTACCGGCACTGAAAGTGAAGGTGGTGTATTTGTGCCAGCTCGATTTAAGGCTCGTGTGCTTAAGAAGCTTGAAAGCTATGGTGGTGTACGCGAGTTTTCGACTGTTCTCAGAACCGCTACTGGTAATATAATTAAATGGCCTGTGCTTAACAATAAAAATACTCAGGCTAAAATTGTGGCTCAAAATGCGGCGCGTGGTACGGCAATTGACCCTATTTGGAGTTTCATTTCACTTGGCTCGTATGGCTTTACATCTGGCGCGGTGCCAGTGCCGAAGGAGCTTATTCGCGATTCTGATGTTGATATTCAAGCTGAAATTATCGACTTTTTAAGTGAAAGTTTATATGAAGACGAAGCGCAACGCTTTACGCTTGGTACTGGCGTTGATGAGCCGAAAGGCATTGTGACCGCTGCAACGTTAGGCGTTATTGCTGCATCCAAAACCGCTTTGGATTGGAAAGAATTTCATCGTTTGAAATTTAAGATTAATCATCGTGCGCGGCGGGTCGCAAAAACTCGCGGGTTTGTGGCGAATGATAGCACTTATGAATTGTTGACCGAAATGGTTGATGGTGATAATCGCCCGATGTTTAAACCTTCAATTTCAGAAGAAGCTGGCGACCGTTTTGATGGTGACCGTATTTACATTAATGATGCGATGGATGGTTTTGATGCTGCAAATGGTGGTTTGCGGCCTTGCATTTATGGTGACTTGTCAAAATATACTGTGCGTGATGTGGGTGAAATGGAAATTATCCGTTATACCGAAAAGTTTGCTGGTAACGGCCAAATTGGTTTTCAGATCGATAAGCACGCTGATGGTCAATTACTTGCGCCTGAGGGTTCAATTGTGGCTTTGCAATTGCCCGCGTAATTTTGCAAAACTTGAAGTGATGATATGGGGCTTAGATTTTTCTAAGCCTCTTTTTTATGGGATTATATAAAATGTCTAAAGTTACCATTGTGATGCTACAATCGATTGTTGTGGCTGGCGGTTACAATTACCGCCCGAATGAAGTGGTTGAGGTTTCCAAAGCCACGGCTGATGAATTTATTGCTGCTGGGTGGGCGGAAAAACCAACGCAAGTTGCACAGCAAAAATTGATTGTGTCTGAGCTAAAAAAACAAGTGGTGCATGATAAATCGGTTATTGATGGCCATGCTAAAGTGGTTTCAGATATTGAAATGAAATTTAATGATGCTATTTCTGAAAAAGATTCGGCCAATGCAGAATTAACCGAAACTATCTTGGTGGTTACAGCAGCTCGTGACGAATTAGCAATTGAAAATGTGCGATTGACCGAAGATTTGACGGGAATGACTGGGATTAAAATCGGTGATACCGAGCGGATTAATGAGTTGCTTGCTGAAAATGAGAAGCTGACCAATGAAATCGCTGATATGCGCAATGAGCCGGTTGATGACGGTGATGATGAAAAATTAGCGGATGAAACCGCCGGCGATGAAAAATCCTCTGATGCCACCACTGGTGATGGTGACAAATCATCTGATGCAATAACTGGCGATGGTGATGCTGGTGATGTGAAGCCGGCGGTTGTTGTTGGGGCTGATGGGAAGCGTAAAAAGGCTATGCCGCGTAAGGGTGGGGTGGCTGCTGAATAG
>NVQL02000070.1 GCA_002400495.2 Alphaproteobacteria bacterium
ACAATTTTTGAATTCACATCTTTGCTGATTTTGCGCCGGTGAATGACGCCAAAAGCCTTTTGATAACCATCATGTTGCGCGTCTATCGACCATTGCCCCGCATTATAAATTGCGTGATTAAGTTTTGATCTTGCACGGTGTGACCAGTTAAATGGTCCCGTAATGATGCTTTGGTTTTTTTGATTGATGGTCAGCGTATTGTGAGCCATTGTGCCGCGAAAATAATCTCTGTATTGGCCGCCAGAATGGTAGAGGTATGTGCCGGCATCTATAAAAATTGGCCGATCATCAATGTGCAGCCAAATGGCCAACGCATCAGCATGACCATGTGCCGCAATGGATAGATAACCCAGCGGCCCATGATCGAGCACCAGCATAAGTTGATGCTGATTGATGGTTTCGCGCAGGATTGTATAGCCACCGCCTTTATAGGAGCGCAAGCCGTTCATAGCCTGGTGATTTACTTTGGCCACACCAAAAATAAAATCACGCAAATGCGGCCGGATGATGGGTGGGGCAATATTCGGATCATCAAAATAAGCTGACAAACTAGCAAGAATAGACGAGGTATAATCACTTTCCTGACCATAAAAAACTCGACCTTCATCATCATCACCTATACGCGGTTGATGATTGCCATCGTCGGTTAAAAACCGCAAATGTTTGGCGGCGTGCTTCATGCGTTCAGTGACCACATTCGGTAAAGGTTTTTGAATTTCGTCAGCCACTTTACAGCACAGCAATAACCATTCCAAAGTGAAAGCGGTATAGGTTGGCGACTGCTCTGCCCCCACACCATCTGGATGAATTTGTTTTGAGGCTTGCTCAATAATGGTTTGCCGCCCGACAGCCTCAAAATGTTGAGTATTGGGCAAATCCGGCGTCAATGCGCCCAAAACAAACAAAGCTGCTGCCTCGGCGATGAGATGATTGTTGGCCGAAGAAAATTTAGATGGGTAACGCTCAATCCAATAGGCGTGCGCATATAGGCTTTGGCGGATTTTTTTATTTTGTGCGGGGCTGAATGCCGCCTCGCCGATCAAGCCAATTACGGTGAGCATGCTCACAATGCGCAAAGACAATTCAATCGTTGAAGCCCAATTCACGCCTTTATAAGGTGGGTTGGCGTCTATCCAACTTTCTATTTCGGCGGCGCAAAATTGGGCAAGTTGTGCGTCTTTGTTTTGTGCCGCCAAAGCCGCTATCGGCTGAAGAAATTGCAATCGGTTCAATTCCCACACATATTTAATATCGCCTAATTCTCGCTCATGACGATAAGAAATATCAAAACAATATGCTTCATTTGGCCAAAATTTTTGAGTTATCGGATCGAGATGCCATTTTTCTGCGCCGGTAGCTTGTGGCCAATCTGTACTCAAAAGCCTATATTTTCCTTGTTGAGACAGGTTAGATAAATCCATCCAACCATTTTGCAATTCTTTGTCAATGGCAAATGGAATGTCAATCGGTATACGCGGCAAAGCCCCCGCAGTTATATCCGGTGGTTTCGGGGTAAAACATTTGGAAAAATAGCGTTTGGAATTTTCATATAAGCGATGTTTAATCTCTCCAGCTTGCATAGATTGCAATCGATGCCACAGCCATAGTGGGTTTGACAGAAAATTTCTCGGTTTTAACAAGGCAAGCGCATCATAAGCTGCCAAAAGTTTAGGCGCTTCATATTGCCAAGCAAGTTGTTTGTGGATGCGCTCAAAACCGATTTCACCCATCTGCTGGCTGCGTTTTGGGTCGGCCAAGAGTTCCAATATTTTTTCGGCAAAATCCACTATGTCATTGGCCTTGGCATAAAGCGACGCCGCACCTGCCGAAACTTTTCCCTCCGTTAAATCAAACTGAACAATTGGTTTTTTCAACGCCATATATTCCATGATTTTATTCATGGTCGACTTGTCATTCATTTCATTGACCCGGTCTGGGTTCACACAAATATCGGCAGTATTGAGCATGTCTAATAGGTCTTGATCGGGCACGCGCCCAGTAAAGGTTATATAGTCATCAATGTTAAGTTTATGGGCAAGCCGCTTCATATCGTCTAAAGCTGGGCCACCGCCGACAATGCCAAAATGAATGTCGATTCGGTGCAGGTTATGAACTATATAATCTACCGATTCGAGCAGTAGATCGATGCCTTCTTGCTGGCCGATCACCCCGACATAACCAACCAAATATTGCCGGCCTTTTTTTAATTTTTGTTGGGTGGGTTGAATTTTAAGTCGTTCAATTTTTGGTCCAGAGCGTACAATAAACACCTTTTCGGGCGACATTTTACCGCGTTCTATGGCTATTTTTTTATAAGATTCATTGGTGGCGATGGAAATATCGGCACATTTAAACGTCCATTTTTCAAGCCGCAATAAAACCCGATGAAAGAAATCTTTGCGTTTGAATTTTGCGATGTAAAGTTCAGGATTGATATCATGATGATCAAATATAAATTGCTTATTAAACAGTCTGAAAAAGGCTGCAATGATGAAAATCGTATCGGGTGGATTGCAGGCATGAATAATATCAAAACCGCGGGTAAAGAATATTTTACAGGTCAGATAAAACTCGAACATTAAAGCCGTGGCATATTCGAGCGGGTAAGCCATCATGCCACGCGCCTCAACCGGCAAAGGATGGCGGTATATATGTACCCCTTCAAGCAGTTCGTAAGATTCTTGAGCATGCGGGCCTTTGGGGCAGATGACGCAAACCTGATAGCCGGCTTTTTGCAAAGTTGTGGCCTCGGACCAGACCCGCCGGTCAAACGGCACAGGCAGGTTTTCGACAATGATCAGCACCCGTTTTGCATTAGACATTGGTTTGCGTATCCTTGATCCAATTGATGCCTATATAACGGTCTTTCAAATGTGTTGTATTTTCCAGCCGCACAAAATCAACAAGACATTGATCGGATTTTATTTTAGAAGGAATGTCAGCAAATTCTTGGGCATTATTGCCGACTATGACAATTTCAGCGCCTTTTATCGCCTCATCAATTGTATCCACCATCAATCTATCGATATGCGGAATGGCATTTAAGATATATTGTTTATTCAAGCCGATGAGCGAGTCCAGAGACACGTTTTTGTCAAATAATTTAAGCTCATAACCTTGGGCTATCAGCCGCTCAATCAGCTCAACCAGCGGGCTTTCGCGCAAATCATCTGTGCCGGCTTTGAAGGTAAAACCCAGAACGGTAATTTTGGTTTTATTTTTGGAACTGATGATGGAAATAGCGCGTTGAATTTGCTGCTGATTGCTGGTTAAAATGCTCTCAATAAGTGGCAAATTCAAACCCAATTGTTTGGCCTGATAGGTTAAAGCTCTGGTGTCTTTGGGCAGGCACGACCCACCAAAAGCAAAGCCCGGCTTTAGATAATTGGGCGATAGATTGAGCTTGGTATCTTGACAAAAAATATCCATCACCTTGTGGCTGTCTATACCTTGCGCTTGGCAAATGTTACCAATCTCATTGCCGAAACAAACTTTCAGCCCATGCCATACATTGTCGGCATATTTAACCATTTCAGATATATCAATGGTGGTGACGATTAACGGTGCGTCAATACCATCATAGAGTTTCGTCACTTGTTGGGCGGCTTTATCATTCAACACACCGATGACGGTTTTGGGCGGGCTGAAGAAGTCATCCACCGCCGTGCCTTCGCGCAAAAATTCTGGGTTATATGCAAGGTTAAATGCCTCATCCACTTTTCCGCCGGTTTCGGCTTCCAAAATTGGGATGATGACATTGGCGGTCGTGCCCGGCAGAATGGTCGATCGAATCACCACCATATGTTGTTGGTTTTTGGCCTTGATGGCCGCACCAATTTGTGTGCAAACATGGCGAATGGCAGCAATGTCTAAATTGCCATTGGCTTGGCTCGGCGTGCCGACACATATCAGAGAAAGATCTGTGTTAAAAATTGCCTCATTACAATCAGCCGTGGCGCTTATTCGGTTATTTTCTACACCATCGCGTAGCAATTCACCCAATTGCGCCTCAATGATCGGGGATTTTCCGCCATTCACTTGCTCAATTTTTTGCGGGTGAATGTCGACACCAATTATTGTGTGCCCAGCCTTTGCCAAACAACCGGCTGAGACGACGCCCACATAACCCAAACCAAAAATACTAATTCTCAAATTCAGGTCCTATCGTTTCAATTGTTTATGCAACTAATGATCAATACGGTATAAATTTGAGCAAAAATTGCAAGCAAAAATACCAATAAGCACTTCATTCACTCAATTCATCGTAAATTGCCAGTAATTGTGGGATTATAATGTCGGGGCTGAAATTATTTTCAAATTTCAGCTTTGCCGCCT
Organism: Alphaproteobacteria bacterium; assembly: GCA_002400495.2. Lineage (GTDB taxonomy): Bacteria > Pseudomonadota > Alphaproteobacteria > Rhizobiales > OSC116 > OCS116. Next base: position 4,336 of record NVQL02000070.1, read on the forward strand.
GCCCCAACCTTGCTGCCTTGGCGGTGTTTTGCAATAAATCCGAGAGCCCATTTGCCAGAGCATCGACATTGCCAGCCTCTATTAATAGGCCTTGTTTGCCGTCTGTGATCGCATCGGGGATGCCACCGGCTGTAGATGCCAAAATGGGCAAACCTACGGACATGGCTTCAATCACCCCCATCGGAAAACCTTCATTATAGCTGGGCAATATATACATATAAGCGTTTGATAAATAATCGAATTTATCCGCACCACTCACCCAACCTAAAAATTCGACATTTGCGCTCATATCCAATTCGCTCACTTGATGTTGGTATTTTTCAACATCACCATCACCACCCAATTGTAAGCAGCTATTGGGGAAATCTACAATAATTTGATGATAAGCTTTTATAAGATCACCAACACCCTTACGATGGCCTAATCTACCTAAAAATAGTATATTTTGTTGTGGTTGGGCTTGGCGTTCTATCTTTGATTTGGCCATCATATTATAGACAATCATCAGTTTTTGCGGGTCATCGATTAATGTTTCAGCCCATATTTTCCAACTTTTGGAAAGCACAATCAACTTATCTGCTGAGTTAAGTGTTGCCCTGATTTTTTTCTGTTTACGCTTACTTGATTCATCACGATAAAATTCAACAAATTCCGAACCATGCAGATGGATGATGATCCTGGCGTTAAAAAACTTTGCCAATTTCACCACAATAGATTTGCGGCTATAGCTCCCACGCGAAGACAGGTGAATGTGTGTAATGTTAATTTTAAAAAATAGGCCGTAATAGACTATGCGCAATAGGCAGCCAGCGAAGGTCAACATCATATTCAGGCGTTTGAATTTTGGGCTGATTTTGTGGCTAGTGATAAGAATATTATTGGTTTGTTTAAAAAAACCCTGCTGTTTTAAAACCTGCAAAACTGTACCAATGCCACCTTGGGTATTTATATCAGTTGCGACGGTTATGTTGATGCGGTTTTTCACTCATTTTCCTGACATTGGCATTGAATTGTGATGGGCTAGTTGCGGCGTGTATTTTAATAAAATCAGTAAAAACGAAAACAGGCTCATCACCAAAAACTGATTACTCCCCTGCACCAGTTGAAAAGCAATATACATGCAGAAATAGGAAATGGATAATGTGTAATATTTATTGCCCCGAAAGCGATTTATATACTTAAATATACTGCTCAAATATAATATGAATAGAAAAAGCCCAATCACCCCAGATTGCACCAGCGCATCGACAAACCCGTTATGCGAAAACACTTCAAGGCCAATTTCCTGATACATGATTGTGCCTGAAAGGCCGATGCCTAACCCGATCAAAACTCCCCATAAATCTTGCGAAAAAATGGTTCTTAAATTGGTTTCCCAAATGAGAAAACGGCCAGAACCTATATCGCGATAATCGCCAAACCCCGCAATTGTTCGGGTATCAAATATACGCGCCATATACTCATCGCTATTGAACACGCCAAGCCATAAAACAACGACTAGCAGACCTGATAAAAACAACACGCGCCCGAAATTTCTTTTCATTTCAGCAAAATTTATAACCAGCATGCCGACGACAAACATTAACAAGCCGGTACGTACAAAGGTTTGCAACATGCCAATCGTGGCGATGAAAAAGCATATATATAAAAGATACTTAACTGATTTTTTGGTTTCAAATTTAGCCAAATATAGAAGGGAAACAGCCGCCACCGCCAGCCCACCGGCTGCATTGTGAATATTTTGAAACAGGCCGACAAACCGCTGCGCTTCAAAACCAAACGAGTTCAGTGTTTTGACCATAACCAAAGGCTCTAACCCCAGCCAAAACGGCAAGCATGACAATGCCAAAAATATAACTAGATATTTGAAGTTTTTTTCAACCGCATTTAACCGACTATAGTTTAGCTTATGATAGCGGCCATTCAGCTCCGGTAACGGCTTGCTTATTAAATAGGTTTGCAAGCCTTGATAGATTATTGGCAAGGTAAGCCCGCCGATAATTGGCAAAATTGTTTTGACCGGATATTCGATAATTCCGACCACCAAAACCGATTTGATTAGGTAGATATAACTTAGAATAACAAACCACGGGGCCTCGACTTTTCGCATTGAAATGTAACCGGCCAACCCGACAATTAGTAGAAACTTCCACGCCAAAGAGATTTTCATTCCAAAAACCACCGCCGTTTCAAAATACAACAGAACGAAAAAACAGCTATAGATAAACAGTTTATTGTGAACGGCCATGAGTGCCTTCACTTACTATTTTTGATATGGTTTTGGCGATTATATCATCATCGTAAAACTCATAGAAATCTACAAAATCTACCGTAGAGTTTTCTACCTTTTTTATGAAGGTGACAAGTTTTAACAGCATTTTTTCGACATTTTCTTCATGATATAACAATGCGCAGAAATCCGATTTTGCAAAAAATATATCCATAGCACTATTTTTATTTGTGACACTCAATACTGGCCTTTGAATGGCATCAACATCGGTTAATTTGCTTAAAATAAACGGGTTGTCCGCTGAGTTGGATTCAAACAATAATTGTGCCGTGCTTGTTCTGCCGATTTCAATCACCTGTTCAAAGTCTAGTTTTCCTAAAAATTCAAATTTGTCAGTCAATTGTAATTTTTCAACCTCGTGCATAAAATTCGAACAGACGAAACCCGCCGTTGCAATTTTATAGTCCTTATATACCGGCATTTCTGAAAACAGCTTGAAGGCTTTCAAGAAATCAACGCTCACCCGTTCAGCATTCATTTGCCCCGCGTGAAACAAGGTTTTTTTGATTTTGACATCAGCTTTTGCCGGCCGGTCATTCGGCAATAAATGCGGAACGATATGGGTTTTATGCTCAATATCAACGCTCAACTTATTCTCTAAATATTTCGTGGCGTTTAGATTTGTCAGCAGAATATCATCACATTCTGACAAAAATTTTCGCATTATATTTTCCTGCAACCAAGCAGATATCGGCACATAACGCCGCGCTTTACCCGCTAAAATGCTGGAAGGCCAAGGATCACTAAAAAAGGCGACCCAGTTTTCTGTTATTGTACTTCGTTTGGCAAACAATCCGACAAAATGCGCACCAATTGGGTGAGAAATGGTCAATATTATAGTTGATTTTTGGTTGCGCGATTCAAGTTGTTTAAAGACAGATTTTGCCCAAAAATAGCCGATAAAAGGCACAAAATACTCGTTAATTTTCTGCACAATATACGGTTTCAAAAGCCAAGAATTTTTGAGACTTTTTACCCGCGTCACCTTAATGTTGGGGTTTGAAAACTCTATAAATTCACCCGCGTAGTCCGTCGTAATTACCTCTACATTAAAGTTTTTTGCCAATACTGTTGCCATTCTATTGGCTTGCATGGCGCGCGTATTGGTCATCGGATGAAAATATTCGCAAATTACAATGATAGAGTTCATAAAACCTC
>NVQL02000020.1 GCA_002400495.2 Alphaproteobacteria bacterium
CACTTTTAAACGCCAATTACCCACCATTGGCGTTTAAAAGTGACCCACCTACATCAAAGAATAAGGCCAACTGACGAGCGGCTCCCCACAAGCAAGTCCGTCAGTTGGCCTTATGTTGTTCAGAGTTAAATTATTCCTCCAAATCCCGTAAACGAGGTTCAAAGCGGCTCAACTTATGAAGGATAGGACAAGCTGATCGTTGATAGCTCGGAGGACTTGGATCTAGAAGATACTTTCGAATTGTATTGCGAAATAGGCCAGTTCTACGACTGACTGAGCGAATGCTTTCCTTGTTGCGAAGGACGGCATGAAGGATCTTAATTACACTTTCCATTAATAACACCTATTAGTTCTCCGCACATAAATGTGCGGATGATAACATAAATAGATGGGTCACTTTTAAACGCCAATTACCCACCTAAGTGCGTCACTTTTGCATGCTAATTTACAATGTTAAGTGAAGTGGTTATTTTAGATTTGTGACATCATACTAGGTTATCAAGTATGGTCATTGCCGTCATTAAATCTAAATGTGCACCGCCGCCATTTTTAAATAGGGTAATGTCAGTTGAACTTAGGCGGCCATTTGTATTTTTTACCAAGTCGTAAAAATCACCTAAAATATCATTTTTACTAATTATACAATTGCGCAAAGGTATCATTAGCTCACCAATATGTTCAATTGTTGTGTCTCGGCTATCGACAAAAATACGAGCTTTTTTTAGTAAGTCGTCATCAGCTTCTCGCATATCGGCTTTAAATGCACCGATCAAGTCAATATGAGTGCCAGCCTTGACCCAGTCACCAAATAAAATAGGTTCATGTGCCATAGTAGCTGTACTGATAATATCTGCATTTGAAACCGCTTTGGGCAGATCGACTTCAATTTTTATATTAAAACCTTGTCGCTTTAGATTATGGGCTAGCTGTTCGGCATGCGATTGGGTTCGGTTCCAAATGCTAATATGCCTCAAATAAGGGAATATCTCAGAATAGGCAAGAATTAGATTCTCAGCCACACTGCCAGCGCCAACAATTAAAAGGCTTTTGCTGTCAGGGCGCGCAAGCATGCGCGCGCCTAAAACTGAATCGCCCGCTGTTTTCCATTTTGTAACCAGATCACTGTCTATCAATGCAATTGGGATACCTGTCTTATCATCGAATATCAACATTGCACCATGAATGGAAGGAAGATCATATTGTGCGTTATTCGGCATGACGGAAACGGATTTTACACCAAATCCAACACCATCAATCCAAGCCGACCTACTAAGCAAAGTATCTGCACCTCGGTTTATAAATGTATCGCCAATAATTGCCTTTTTCATGTGGTGACCAGCTTCTATAGCATTCGCAATTAAGGTCCAGTTTAATTTTTTATTTACATCTCTAGCACTGATTTGTGGAATATTTTGCATAAATTGGCCATTCTATATTAAATGAACTGAGTGTTAGATTGAATATCTGATTAGTGACAGGTCATTGGCAACAACGTAGGTGTAAAGCATTAAAACTGTACCAAAACCAGCTAATTCATAGGCCTTAGAAATATTAGATATGTCACATTCGTAATCAAAAAAACTATTGCTTTTCATTTTTTCGCACGCCTAATTACTTAAATCACAATTCATATTATGTTGGCACAGAAATGGTGTGAATTGCAAGAAATATTAAATACTTGACACTATGAAAGTTTTATTGCATTTTTTACATAATGAATAACCTGAAATGAATTGCGAGTTGGGGTTTAGAGATGTGTTTAATAGCTTCTGTTGAAAGTAAATACCCTAGTGTTTTGTTTGATATTTAAAGATCAAATAACCTTTCGCAATTTGCTAGCTGATTTACAGATCATATTAGCAAAGAGACATATTATAAGACTAAGATTAAACAGACTCATAAAACCAAGGGAGAAAAAAATGAATAAATTGTTTAGTAAAAGCCACATAGCAAAGATGTGTATGGTGGTGGTTATGTCGTTGCCAATAATGGTTAGTTCGGCTGCTGCTGAGAAGCTGCGAGTGGCAACAGAAGGTGCTTACCCTCCATTTAACTCAATCAACTCTAGCGGCGAAATTGTTGGTTTTGACGTTGAAATCGGGCTGGAGCTTTGCAAACGGATTAAAGCTGAATGCAGCATAGTCGCACAAGATTGGGATGGCATCATTCCAGGTCTAATCGCCAACAAATATGACTTTGTTATCGCGTCAATGTTCATAACTGAAGAACGTAAGAAGATAGTGGATTTTACGGATCCATATTATTTGGCAGCGATGACCCATTTGGTTGCAAAAGATTCAAAAATCATCGAATTTACCTCGGAAAGTATGAAGGGTAAAGTGATTGGTGCACAATCTGGTACAACTCAATCTGATTTTATTGAAAAGTCCTACCCAGATGCAGACATTCGTTTATACCCCACACAAGATGAAGCGAGCTTAGATATGGCTTCTGGTCGTCTTGATGTTATGGTTGGCGATGTACTGCCATTACTCGATTGGGCAACCAAAACCAAAGATGGTGAATGTTGTGAATTACGAGGTGACCCAATCACAGACCCTGCATTTGTTGGTGATGGTGTTGGCATTGCGCTACGTCAAGAAGATGACGAACTACGTGAGCGGTTGAATAACGCCATTGTCGAAATTCTAGCAGATGGTACTTATAAAAAGATCAATGATAAATATTTTGATCTCAACGTATACACAATGAAATAATAACCAACCCTCCAACCGAAAGTATTGGATACATGTTTGAGCTTTTATCATTTGGCGAAAACGGTTGGGGGGATGAAATTCTTGACGGGGTGGCAATCACCGCGCAATTGGCCATAGCCACGCTGCCTGTTGGGCTGTTCATTGGCTTTATTGTTGCTTTTGCCGCAATGTCCAAAAATAAACCACTCAGAGCCATTGGCTATGGCTATACAACTTTAATGCGCGGCCTGCCAGAAATTTTGACTTTATTTGTTGTCTATAATGGCGCGGGTTTGTTGTTAAATGCACTCATAAAATGGTGGAGTGTAGGTGCGGAACCGATAGATTTTAGCCCGTTCATTGCAGGCGTCATTGCGTTGGCCATGGTATTTGGCGCTTTTTCGGCCGAAGTATTGCGCGGCGCGTTTAATGCACTTGATGAAGGTCAGGTTGAGGCGGGGCGCGCCGTTGGTATGAGCCCAAAGGTAATCTTCTGGCGCATTAAATTGCCACAAATTTGGCGGTTTGCATTGCCAGGGCTTGGTAACCTTTGGATTAACATGCTGAAAGACACTTCTTTGGTATCCATAATTGCACTTAATGATTTAATGCGTATGACTAAGGTCGCTGTGGCGTTTACCAAACAGCCCTTCACTTTTTACTTAGTGGCTTGTTTGATTTATTGGCTGATGAGTTTACTTTCCGAAATGATATTGGCAAAAATGGAAAAGAATGCCAATCGCGGTATAAGGAGAGTGTGAAATGGAGCCGTTTGAGATCATTATAGAATATTGGCCAAAATTGCTTGATGGCGCTTTGATCACTCTTAAGTTAACATTTTTATGCACACTGGCCGCGGCCATCATTTCACCATGTCTAGCTTTGTTTCGTGTGAATGCGTCACCAATAGCCCAAGCACCATTACGTTTATATATTTCTTTTATCCGGGGAACGCCAATATTGGCACAGTTGTTTCTGATTTATTATGGGTCCGGTCAATTTCGACCGCTATTGCAAGAATGGGGCTTGTGGAGTTTTTTTCGCGACCCATTTAATTGCGCTTTGCTGACCTTTATTTTAAACACAACGGCCTACCAGACAGAAATTCTACGCGGCGGTATCATGGGTGTAAACCTCGGCGAAATTGAAGCTGGAAAAGCTTTGGGCATGAATAAAATGCGAATTTTACAACGGATAGTCTTTCCGCATGCTTATCGCATTGCGTGGCCTGCATTGGGTAATGAAATCATATTGATGATGAAGGCAAGCGCCTTAGCAAGTGTGGTGACAATTTTTGATATTTTGGGCCGCACAAGGCAAATTTTCTCGCGCACATTCGATTTTTCAATTTATTTATGGGCCGCGATTTTATATATATGCATCACCGCAATATTTGTGCTGATATGGCGACAAGCCGAGTTGAGATTAAATAAACATATATTGCCTTCTGATCATTTAATTTCGGCTGATGACTCGTTTCAGTCGACAACAGTAAAGAGGCTTAGAGATGAGTAAACCAGATGTAATTCTTGAAGCCAATGATATTTATAAATCATTTGGCAATGTTGAGGTATTAAAGGGCATTTCATTAGAAGCCAAAAACCATGAAGTTATTTCAATTTTGGGGGCATCTGGTTCTGGTAAAAGTACATTTTTAAGATGTTTGAATTTTTTAGAAATACCTACTTCTGGTACGATTGCAGTTCATGGCGAGCCCGTTAATATTGCAAATGGAAAGCCCACAAACCCAAAACATATAGAGGCCATTAGAAGCCGTTTGGGCATGGTTTTTCAACAATTCAATTTATGGACACATCGGACGGCTATAGAAAATGTAATGGAAGCGCTGATATATGTAAAAAAAATGGCTAAGAACCTAGCGAGGGAGAAAGCCGAAAGTTTACTTGAACGCGTCGGTTTAGAAGACAGAATGCACATGTATCCATCGCAACTATCGGGTGGTCAGCAACAACGTGTGGCAATTGCGCGGGCTTTGGCGATGGAGCCCGATGCAATTTTATTTGATGAGCCGACATCTGCACTTGATCCCGAATTAGTCGGCGAGGTGCTTAAGGTGATGCAATCTTTAGCCGCCGAAGGCCGCACTATGATTGTCGTCACTCACGAAATGGCTTTCGCGCGTGATGTATCTTCAAAGGTTGTATTTTTTAACGAAGGTAAAATTGCAGAGCAAGGTACACCAGATGAGATGTTTAAGAATCCAAAAACAGAAGCATTTCAAAAGTTTATTGCAAAAATATAAAACATCACTTTAAACATAAAAGACATGCTTAAACTGAGCTAATTTAATAACTATATAGCAACTGTTTTATTTTTAATAAATTAAGTTAGCCTTGAAATGCCGAGATCGGTAACGATTATTCCGCTTGCCTCAAAATCTGCTGGTAGCTTGTGCTCAAAACAAATTGCTGCGAGTGCCCTAGCGAGTGCTGGCGCCATCATAATTCCAAAACCACCTTGTCCTGCGTGCCAAACAAAATCGGGCACCACGGTGTCGTAACCTACGACAGGGTTTTCATCGGCAACAAAAGACCTTAATCCTGCCCAACTGTGCGAGATGCGCCGGATGGGTATGTGTGTTTCATGTTGAATCCAGTCAGCAAGGATAGCCACATCCATTTCATCTGGTTGTACATCTTGAGGTGGTATTGGGGTGGCATCTCCAGGTGAGATCATTAGCTTGCCTGCTTCAGGTTTAATATAAGCTTCATTACTGACAAAATCTATACATGGCAATCCGTCAGTATCACAATCTGGGGGAGCGTCAACTATTATTGCAGTTCGACGCTTGGCCACAAGACCTATTTGGAACGCACCAGCAAGCGCACCAATTTCGTCTGCCCAAGCACCAGCAGCGTTAATGATTGTTTTTGTTTGATAGGTGTTTTTTCCTGTGGTTACTGTCCAAATGTCATTCATATGGTTTAGAGCGATTACTGGTTCATTGGTGACAATATTAGTGCCCCTATTTTTTGTACCTTTCAAATAAGATTGCAAAAGAGCTGCAACTTGAATATCTGTAACGCCAGCCTCAAAAATTGCTCGTCCAATGCGATCAACACGTAAGAATGGCACCATGGCAATTGCAGTTTGAACATTCATTTCGATAATCGGGTTCTGTTTTGTCGATAGACGAAGCGTAGCATCAAGCTTGGCCTCTTCACCCGGATTGGATATTGTTAATGCGCCTCTAGGACTGAGTAAGGGGTTGTCAGTAAAATACTCTGGCGGCGCGTTAAAAAAAGGCTCACTTAAAGCATTGATTTTACGTACAAGTGGTGTGCCGTAGTTGCGGGTAAAAAGCGCGGCTGAACGGCCTGTGCTGTGGTACCCAGACTGACTTTCGGCCTCAATTATCAATACTTTGCTATGTTCGGAAAGTTCGTATGCAGCAGAAGCACCAGCTATACCAGCACCAATCACAATGAAATCATAAATCACAAAACGCACCTTTCTACATCAACTCATTAAACTCTATATTGCTTTTTTATAGACATAAGTAAAGCGTTTTTGTAAGTTTAATTAAATTTGTTGACTAAATGTAAGTTATATGACTTAATTCATTTATTACCTGTGGGAGGGAGTTTATGTCAATAGCTAAACGACAGTATTTTGCGATGGCTCATAAATCTAATTTTAGTGAACTCTGGTCAGTTTTGGCTGGCATGGCCAACGTGTTCAGGCCTCCTTATCAATCACATAAATAGTAAGCTTGCAAAATAAATAACCAATAAAATATAAAACCGAATGAGTTAATTTAACATAAAAGGATAAAATAAATGCGTTACGAAACCAAGAAAAAACTTATGTCAGGGGCGGCAATTGTTGCAGCCTGTTTTATGACAAATGTTGCCCTTGCTCAAGATTTAACGATTGCCTTCTCTGCGGATGAATTGGGTGCCACATCTTACAATCCCATTACATCGAGCAATCTCAACTCTGCTGCATCGTTGATTTTTGATAGGCTTGTTGAGCAAGACGCTGATCAATCATATCATCCGCATCTGGCCACCTCTTGGGAGGAAAGTCCCGACGGTATGTCATGGACATTTAAGCTGAAAGAAGGCGTTACATTCCATGATGGCACGGCCTTTAATGCTCAGTCGATTGCTGATTGGATTCCTGACTTTGCTGGTACAGACAATGCCTATCTAGTTGGTGCTGTTGCTTCAATTGAAGTGGTCGACAACCTGACCGTTCGTTTCGTCATGTCCAGACCAGAACCTAATTTCCTCTACAATCTTTCTTCAACTTTTATGGGGGTGCCAGGCGCTTCCTCGTACGATGCATTGGGTGATGATTTTGGTGTGACAGCTGCTGTCGGCACGGGACCTTTCAAGTTGTCTAAGTTTGACATTGGGCTTGAAACGGTATTGGTGCGTAATGACGATTATGCATGGGCATCTGATCTATCTACAAATCAGGGCGCAGCCAAGATTGATAGCATCACATTTCGTGAAATTCCTGATCAATCTACCGCCTTTTTAGAATTAAAAACGGGTGGGGTTGATTTGCTTCTGGGTGTTCCAACCGCTTTCCTAAAAATACTGGAAGCAGAAAGCAATGTCACGGTCATACAAATGCCAGGAACGGGCATTCACTATATGCCAATAAACGTCACAGTGGCTCCTTTTGATGACATTAAGGTACGTGAGGCCACGGGGCTTGCGATAAATCAAGAAGCTATTGTTGCTTCGATCTATAACGGTGTCGGTGCTCCCGCGCATAATTTCCTAATCTCAGCACTGCCAGAGGCAAATGTTGATCCATCATTGAATGTTTCATACGATCTTGAGAAAGCCAAAAAGCTGTTAGACGAAGCTGGTTGGGTTATGGGTGACGGAGACGTGCGGATGAAGGATGGAGTCGCGCTGACGGTGAAACTTTTCACCCAAAATGGATCTGAATTCACAACCCTCACTCAAGTGGTGCAAGCGCAATTAGCGGCCATTGGAATGGAAGCCATTATCACTGTGTTTGATAGCTCTACCATTCGTGATGAGTATAAAGCCAACAGACATCAACTAGCGGTTCGCGGTTATGACTGGAATAATTCGGATATTTTGGATTGGTTTTTCTCTGGAGAACGCATCGGCTATCCTAACGTTTCCATGTGGAAAGATGTTGAAGGGCAGCGTTTGAATGATGTGGCTATGGAAGAAAGCAAAAACTCTAATGAGCGTATTGCAAATTTCAAAATGTATCACGAATATGTCCTATCACAACATCTCTTTGTGCCTATTTATCAGCCGACAAAGAATATTGCATACAACTCAGATCGGTTGAATGTGCCAGAGAAAATACGTGGCACGCGTTTGCGTTCTCAAACTGTGCTTGATATGACGATTGTCGAGTAAACCAACCCGACACTGTTTTGCTCACCCCATTCCCAGGGGTGGGCAACTCCCCACAACAGGAAGGCATGTGAATGCTGTTGCGATATATCTTCTTTCGAGTCCTAATGCTGATTCCCGTTTCGATTTCGATTTCTGTGGTCATCTTCATGATTGTGCATTTGCTGCCTGGAGATCCAATAGATAATTTGATCCGCATTGGTTCATCACCCGGTGACCGCGCATTGTTAGTCACCAAATATGGTTTAGACCAGCCACTGTTTGTCCAATATTTCCGCTGGGTCGGCGCTATGTTTCAAGGCGATTTTGGCGAGGCCATTGTTTTGCGGCGTCCTGTCGCTGATTTAATCTCATATAATTTACCTTTCAGCCTGAGCCTTGGCGCAATGGCTTTTGCTTTTTCAAGTGTCGTTGGTATTATTCTTGGCACAATATCTGCCACCACGAGGTCGGCGCTGGTGGAGCAATTTGTGCGCGGCTTTATTCTTATGGGTTCTACCGTGCCGGGATTTTGGCTGGCGCTCCTCATGATTTTATTTTTCGCTGTACAGTTGCAAATATTCCCTGTTTCTGGCGCAAAGGGTTGGGATTCGCTTGTTTTACCCGTCCTGACAATTGGATTTGGTGGTGTGGCTCTGGTGGCGAGGGTCACCCGTGTGGCGTTAATGGATGCACGGCGTGAAGATTTTGTGACCTTACTACACGCCAAAGGCTTATCTTCTGGAACCATTTTATTCCGTCATTTAATTCCGCATGCGATGCTGCCCGTCGTGACGATTTTGGCCTTACGCATTGGCTGGATTCTCGGTGGTGCCGTCACAGTTGAATTTGTTTTTGGTCGCCCCGGCCTTGGTTCGTTGCTGATACGGGCGCTTGGACAAAGAGATTATCCCGTCGTACAGGGCTGCCTGCTGATGCTCGCCTTAGCGGTGATGCTCGGCACATTAATTGGCGATGTGGCACAAGCTGCAATGGACCCACGCATTCGAGAGGCTAAGACATGATAAATATTATAGGTAAAAAAATAGGTGCAATTTCGTGGCTCCGCCGATCTCCGTTAGCTAAGGCTTTTAACTCTTGGCTCGGTAAAATTGCAGGTGGATTTCTGGTGCTTTTGCTACTTACAGCAATCTTCGCGCCATGGATAACACCATTTGATTATGCGGCACAAAACCTAATGAATGGCAATGCTCCTCCGGCTTGGCCACATCTTTTGGGCACAGATCAATTTGGGCGCGATGTGTTTAGTCGGGTTATATACGGTGCCCGAACTTCGTTATCAGTCAGCGTTACGGCTATCTCGATTTCAATAGTTGCTGGTATGACTTTAGGGGCCGCTGCGGGCTATTTTGGCGGTATCTTTGAGCGTGTTGTGATGACTATTGTTGATCTGACTTGGTCTTTTCCAGACATCTTAATTGCGTTGATATTTGTGGCGATCATTGGCCCTGGACTCACATCTACCATTTTTGCAATAGCCATAGCTTATTTGGCTCAATTTACGCGGTTGACCCGCGCACAGATCGTTAGGTTGAAGCAAGAGACATTTATTGAAGCTTCTATAAATTTAGGCGGAAAGCCCCGTCACATTTTGCTCCGACATCTCATACCGAATGCAATCACGCCAGTCATTGTCATAGGAATGCTTGCTGTTGGAGATGGAATTGTTCTAGAAGCGACACTTGGCTTTTTCGGTCTTGGTGCTCAACCTCCAACCCCAAGCTGGGGTGCAATGATGTCGAGCGGTACGGCTCAACTTTTCCTCAGCCCTTGGGTTATCATCTTTCCAGGCATGGCAGTGGCTGCCACGGTTATTGCTGTGAATTTGTTTGGCGATGAATTAATCCGTGCGTTAGACATTCGTGACCGGCTAAAGGAGGCTTGAATATGTTGGAAGTTAAAGATCTTGCAGTTGCCTTCGGTTCAATAGCCCCTTTGTCAGGCGTGACTTTTTCACTGGCCAAAGGCGAAACACTTGGCATTGTTGGTGAGAGCGGTTCAGGAAAATCGCTCACGGCAATGAGTATAATGGGTTTGCTACCAATGTCAGATGGAAGGGTAACTTCGGGTTCGATCGTGTTTGATGGTCAAGAATTGACGACTTTGAATGAATCTGACTATTGCAAGCTGCGTGGAGGACGGATTGGCTTGATTACCCAAAACCCTATGACTTCGCTCGATCCGCTTAAAAAAATTGGCACCCAAGTGGATGCAGTTGCTATATTGCATCTCGGTATGGCCAAGAAAAAAGCGCGGGCAAATACTGTAGACATTCTACATACATTACGCATTCCCGAACCAGCACTCATTTGCGAACGTTATCCGCATCAAATGTCGGGTGGTATGAAACAACGCATTGTGATCGCCATGGCGCTGGCAGCAGATCCCGATCTACTAATTGCAGATGAGCCAACGACAGCACTGGATGTAACTGTGCAAGCACAAATCATCCGCCTGCTTGATGATTTGGTTAAACAGCGTGGTCTGGCTTTGTTGTTGATCACCCATGACATGAGTGTCGTTGCCCAAACCTGCGATAGGGTCGTGGTCATGTATGCTGGCCGAGCCATTGAACAAGGGCCAGTGTTAGATATCTTTGATAACCCACAGCACCCTTACACACAGGCCTTAGTTGGTTGTATACCTCGTGATCTAAAGGATGGCGAAAAACTAACTTCCATACCGGGCACTGTGCCAACGGTGCTTAATTATCCTGAAGGCTGCAAATTTCACCCGCGCTGCACTCGTGCGCAAAACATCTGTACCACCGTTCAACCCGAACTCGATCGCAATGGTGATAGTGCCGTTGCTTGTCATTTTGCGGGGGCCTCAATATGAGCAATCTTCTGGAAGTTCGCAATTTAGCTAAAAAATTCACTAGTTCAGGGGGGGCTTTCCGTAAGGCGCGGACAATGCACGCCGTCAACGACGTTTCTTTCGATTTGCCCGAGGGCAGGGTGATTGGTGTCGTTGGCGAAAGCGGCTGTGGCAAATCCACATTAGCCCGCCTCATATTGAGGTTGATAGAACCAAGCGCGGGAACGTTACATTTTAATGGTGAGGATCTTCGGGCAAAGACACCCGCTCAGATGCGCGATCTTCGTGCTCATATGCAGATGGTGTTTCAAGATCCTTATTCAGCTATTGATCCTCGCTATACAATAGAGCGCGCGGTGTTGGAACCTTTTCTTGTACAAGGCGTCAAGCCAATTGATGGTGCAGCTGCACAGGTAGAAGCCTTGCTCAATATGGTCGGTCTCAATCCTGGCCTCGCTGATAGATTTCCACATCAGCTCTCTGGCGGGCAAAAACAGCGTGTCGGGATTGCCCGCGCCCTCGCATTGCGACCTTCGCTTTTGGTGCTTGATGAACCTACTGCTTCACTTGATGTATCTGTACAGGCGCAAATTATCGGCTTGTTAGAACAATTACGAGATGAATTGGGTCTCACCTATCTTTTCATAAGTCATGATCTCAGCCTTGTGCGATATTTCTGTGATGAGATTTTGGTGATGTATTTAGGGCGTGTCGTGGAAGTGCTGCCAGATACGAATGGCCAAGCATGCCACCCTTATACTATTACATTGATGAATAGCACCTTTGTTCCCGATCCGAAGCATCGGCGCGTCATTAGACCGCTTGAAGGTGAAGTGCCGAGCCCATTTGATTTAAAGCCTGGGTGCGCTTTTGCTGACCGATGCCCGCAGGTAAGTGAGATTTGTCGCGCTGAAACACCAGAACTTTCCAAACATAGTGGCCATTTAGTCGCGTGTCACAACCCGATTTAAAGGATTTATTTTGCCTCTTCGTATTCTATCTGCAGAAATCTCACACGAGACCAATACATTCAATATCCATCCCACAGAAATTCAAGATTTTAGGGATCGTTTTTTATTTGATGGTTCTACTGCCTGCGCTGAGCGTGGTGAAAATAACACCGAACTTTCTGGCGTGCTTGATGTTAGTCGTAATCATGGCTGGGAGCTAAACCATGTTATAAGCGCCTCAGCAGGTCCTGGTGGGCGTGTCACTGACGAAGCTTTCGATCATCTATGTGCACCGCTTTTGAGAGCGGCTCGCGAAGGAGAATGGGACGGTGTCCTTTTGATATTGCACGGCGCAATGGTCAGCGTATCCCACGATGATGCTGAGGGAGAAATCCTTCACCGACTTCGGGCAGTGGTCGGGCCAAAGCTACCGATCGCAGTCACCCTTGATCCTCATGCGAATGTAAGCGCGGCAATGTGCGACTTGGCGCAGATACTGGTGTCTTTCACCACCTATCCACATGTAGATATGCGTGCGACAGGTATACGCACAGCAGAATTACTACATCGTACAATTATTGGAGATATTCATCCAGTGACTCTGCGTGCGCATCGTCCGATGTTGGAAGAAGCCAGTGGTGGACGAACGGATATTGGCCCAATGATAGACAGACACGCAATGGCGCGCGCTTATGAAGCGCGAAAAGATATTTATGCCATTAGCATCAATGCGGCCTTTCCGTGCGCTGACATCGCTGAAGTGGGTCCCACAGTGTTGATCACATGTGAAGTCCAAACGATCGGCGCACGCGACATCATAGAAGACATTTCTGATGACATTTGGGCGCGACGCACCGAACAATTAAACACCTATTTGACGGTAGACGAAGTCGTTGCCGCCGCCAAGGCATGGAAATCTGGCGCAGGGCCACTTGTTATCGCCGATTACGCAGACAATCCAGGGTCAGGGGCTTATGGCGATTCTACAGCATTACTATCTGGTTTGTTGGATGCTAGGATTACAGATACATGTTTTGGTCCCATGATTGATCCTGCTGTTGCATCTCAACTCCAAACCAATTCAGTAGGTGATTCTGTTACTCTACTGTTGGGTGGAAAAATTGCTCCTGAATTTGGCGGAAAACCGATTAAAGTGTCAGGAACCATCCAATGGCGGGGTGAGGGGGGATTTGTTGGAAACGGCCCCATTCTTGGGGGGCAACACCGCAGTATGGGCGCAACCGTGGTGCTTCGTGTTGAAGGCATAGACATCCTGATTATAAGTGCACCACAACAGCTTCTTGATCTTAGTCAGTTCGAAACATTTGGCATTAATCCACATGAATATAAAATTGTGGCGTTGAAGTCTATGCAACATTTTCGGGCTGCTTTCACCACAATTGCGGGTCGTATTATCGTTTGCGATAGCGGTGCATTGTGTACATTAGATTACGCGCGCTTGCCATACCAAGCTGTTCCAAGACCAATTTACCCTTTAGATAATTAAGTTTCAGGAATCTCTGGAAGTGGGTTTTCATAGGTTGAACTTGTGGTGTCGCCCACATGGCCGGTAAAACGACCATAAAGCCGTGCAATCTTATTCATGCGTTTCTCAACTTTTGGTCCAAGTTCAATAAACACACCATTGACTAATAAATTGGCCAAAGTTGCCATTTGTGCTGTTGATTCCCAAAACAAGTTAAACTCTGTAGGCACAACAAATATTTCATCCGCCAACTCATGTCCCCAGTCACAAAAAGCGTCAACAACCAATGTCACAGGAATTCCTTCGGCCTTCGCTTCTTGTGCCAGTTTTTCAGCATGCAGTGAATATCGGCGTGCCTCGAATATGACAAGACAAGTATCTTCATTCGACAACAACACTTCCGCGAAATTTCCAGATGCTAAATCAATCAATTGGACGCCATCGCGCAAATACTGCAATTGGTTGACAAATATTTGAGCCATGCCACGTTCGGTTTGAAAGCCTGCAGCGAATACTCGTTTTGTCTGGGCAAGTCGTTTAACTACGCGGCTCCATTCTGGAGTTTGAGCGGCTTCATAAACAGCCACGAGAGCTGCGATTTCAAGCTCAAGCCCCCTAGTTAACTGGTCTTCGCCTGCTTTAGCACGGGCTCGTAAATCAGTTAGCCTATCGCTTATTAACCAAGGACGATCACCCACATCTTCTTTGAGTTGATCTTTCAAACCTTTAAAGCTGCTAAAACCGATTGATCTGCAAAAGCGTCCAACAGTGGGTTCACTAACTTCAACTTTTTGAGCAATACTTGCAGCTGTTTCAAAAGGTAAAGTTGCCAGCGTTGCCAACATATAGTTTGCAATTGCTTTGTCTGACCTTGAGGCTGTTGAAATAGCTTTCGTTAGTTTATCTTTGATGGATTCTGTCACATTTAGATACCGATATATTCGTGGAAATACTAAATATAAAACTAAGTAGAATATAGAAAAATGTCAATTAATTTTTAGCCAATTTTATCGGTGTTTATGCAAAATTTCACTCCAATATGAATGGCAGGGAACCCGGTCTAGGTTATTAATTAGTTTGGTTTAAGTTTGCGATAAGAATTGAAATGATCCGTATGAGGTGGAAAATATATTATCAATTACAAATAAATAAATTGGCGTGTCTGTGGGGTAGTCAAGATTTACTTACTCGTTCTTATTGCTCCATTTAACCGATATATAATTGCGATCTTAAGGAGAGTAACCATGAATAAACTAACACCGATTATGGCTTTTGAAATGCCCGTCAATACTTGTTTCGCCAAGATTTAAAAAGACATACTCTCCCCTAAGATTTGTTGGAACAGAAAGGATACGAACTGCTACTCCAGTTCGATTAGCAATCCTCATAATGTCACAGACAATTCGGTTTCCTTCGTCTTGACCACCTTCCGGAATTGATAAAAATATATGTTTTTCGTCATTTCTAGAACGTATTTCTCCTGTGTCGCAGAACAGTTTGCCGTTTGACTTGTAGATTCTTTCCTGTGTATTTGAGAGTAAAGTGCTCATAGCTGCTCTAAAATCACTGTTGCTTTGGAATATTTATTTGTTTTGTCTGGGCTTTTTTGTTTTCTTACTCGTACATCCAAAATATCATATCAAATAACGTGATTGTACTGTGTCCTTGATAGTTTTACATCTGATTTTATTACATGAGCTTCAGCTTCTTCGCTTGCAAGCGCGCACAGTGATAAATTGTAGCTAATAAATTGCGTTGGCTTCTCCATAACTATTAGTTTGGTTTCATAAAACACATTTCTCGAGTGACTTTATCCTTTTACACCTGCTGAAAGCATGATGGCTTTGGTTATTCTGCGTTGAAACAATAAGTAGACAACGGCAATGGGTAGACCTGCTAATACAGCAGACGCCATAGTACGTGCATACACGATTCCGAAGGAGTTTTTGACTTGGGTGATGCCAACAGGAACGGTCATTGTGGCTTCTCCTGTTGCCGCTAGGAATGGCCATAGGAATGCATTCCACGCGCCAATGAAAGTGACAATGGCGAGTGCGCTGGTCACACCCCAATTCATGGGTAAATAGATTTTGAATAGAATTTTGAAGTGGCTGGCATTGTCTAATTGCGCTGCTTCTTTGAATTCCTTGGGAACGGCGTCAAAAAATTGTTTGTAGACGATGACAACCACGGGAACAATGAGTTGAGGCAGTATGATACCAGCCCAAGTGTTGAGTAATTTGAACTGCGCCATCAGGATGAAATGGTTCACTATAAGCGCTTGAATAGGCACCATGAAACTACCTAAAATAAGGATGTAGAGGAGGCGTCGTCCTGGAAAGTTGAGTTGAGAGATGATATAGGCGCAACCGGCCGAGCTGATGATGACGCCAAATGTGATGAAAGAAGAGGTTATAAACGAATTCAGATACCAGCCGGCGATGTTTGTGTTTTCCCAAATAAAAGTATAAGCCTCTAAGGTGAAGTTTTTGGGGAATAAAGAAATGCCCTCGACGATCACTTCTGTTTCAGGCTTGAAGGAGGTTATAAGTGTCCAATAGATTGGGAAAGCCCAAATGATGGCGCCAACAATAGTGACTAAAGACAGAATTAAACCACCAATATCGATGAAGCGGTCACGCTGAGTATGATTTGGTTTGGTTGTCGATTGAGAGGTTTGGTTGTGGTTCATTTTTTACCTCGTGAGCGTAATAATTGGTATTGTAGAACGGAAAGAATAATGATCATGGCGAATAGCAGTACGGCGACGGTTGCAGCCATGCCGCCTTTATTTTGTTGAAAAGCCAGCTTGTAAATATATTGAACAAGAACCATTGTCGCATCTTGACGGCCACCAAGCGAAAATAAAAACACCTGATCAAAAATCTTAAGCTGAGCGATTAGCTGGAGGGTGAGCACTAGGGCGGTGATTGGCCAAATTAAAGGCCAAGTGATGCGGGTGAATTGGCGCCATCGAGAGGCGTTATCAAGTGCCGCCGCTTCGTAAATTTCTGGAGAGATGTTGCCAAGTCCAGCGATGAATAACAGAACGTTGAAACCCAATGTCCACCAAATGGTAACCACAGCAACTGTCGGCATGAAGAAGGGGAGATTTCGGGTGAGGGCGATGGCTTCGCCATCATTGAATAAGCGCACGACATATTGAATCATGCCATATTGCATGTCAATCATCCAGTTCCAAGTTAGAAAAACTACTGAAACGGGTAAAATATATGGTAGGAAGAATGCAGCCATAACCAAAGCTTGTTTCCAGCCTTTTAAACGACTTACAGCCATGGCAACAGCCAAAGAGATGAGTGTGCTGGGTATAACAGTGAGTACTACAAAATAACCGGTATTCCATACGGCTTTGCTGAATAGACGACCCTTGAGAACTTTAATATAGTTTTTGAAGCCCACCCATTCACCATCGCCAATAAGCGGGGCATCGGTGAAGCTGATTATAACCATCTGGATGGTTGGCCAGAGAAAGAGTGCGCCATAAATAAGTAAGAATGGGCCACCAAGAATAAGTGCGGTTAGATAATCGGCGCGCTTGTCTTTCAGCATTAAGTCATCTCCTAAGAAGAAGTAAAAAATCAACCGCCACCGAAAAGGTGGCGGTTGTAAACACAACTTAAAGTTGGTCGTTCAGATCATCGCGCATTTCTGTAGCGGCTTCTTCTGGCGTCAATTCGCCAGTGGTGCCCGGTACGATATAATTGGTCCAAGCGTCGCCAAGCGGGGCGGCAGGCCCTGCAAGTATTGTGCGAGGATCAAATATAGCTGTTGCCGCGAGGCTAGCATAATCGGACTGAGGCTTAAGAGCTGCAAAGCCTTCGCTTTCACGTACTTCGTTGAAAGCAGGAAGATGACCAGCATCTGCCCAAGCGAGTGAATGTTGGTTCATCCAACCAATGACCTTGAGGACAGCTGCGCGTTTTTCAGCAGTTTGCTCAACTCCCGCATTTTGCGGAATGACGAAAGCGTGCGAGTCTGACCAAGATGCGGGTTGGTCAAACAACACAGGAAGCTGGATTGCGCCCCATTCGAACAATTCACCTTTGGATTTAAGGTCAGTGAATGTTGGCACTTCCCAGTTACCATTAATGTGGAAAGGCGTTTTCTTCGATACAAACATGGCAAGTGAGGCAGCATATTCAATTTGGGTTGGTGTCCAGCCGTTTTCGCTCCACCTAGCAATTGTTGCGGTTGCGGTGGTTAACTTGTCGACATTGTCACCCGGGAAAAAGCCGTCTTTTGGATCGTACATTGTGCCGCCCATTTGACCGAAATAGCTGTAGACTAGGCGGAAACGATCGGGAGTGGGAAAGGAAATACCAAACATGTCGCCATTGGTAAATTTGGCAAGAGCAGCTTCGAAATTTTCTAAACCATCTAAGCCAGTTGGCAGACCATCATCACCCAACATGCCTGCTTCGCCTAGCAATTCTCTGTTATAATAAAGAATATAGGCATGCACATCAAATGGGATGGCGTAACGGGCGCCATCTACTTTACTAGCAGAGATGGCCGCAGCGGAGTAATCGCTATCGGCAAGACCTGCCGTTTGTAAGTCCGCATCAGTAATCTCGGCCAAAGTGCCACTGCTGACTGCAAGTGGAATGCGAGACAAATGGTATGTCGCTACGTCTGGACCTTGGCCAACTGCGGCTGAGGTTTGTAGCTTGCTATAAAACGGGCTGCCCCATTCTAAAGTGGTGCCGTCAATTTGAATGTCACCTTCATGCTCAGTGTTAAATTCTTCAATCAGTGCTTTCATACGGACGCCGTCGCCGCCGCCCAAAAAATCCCACCATACTACGGTTTCTTGTGCGAATGCGTTCACACTCATTGCTAAAACGGTGCTCGAAACGAGCGCTAAACGAAATAGAGATTTCATCTTCTATCCTCCCAAAATTGCCCCATGCGTTAAGTTGATCAGGTAAAATACCTGCAACAGGTGGTGAGCTGCATAGGGCTTATAAGCTGCACTAACCTGATATAAATAAAACTTTATTATTTGTCAGCTGACATGATAAGCTTTCCCCTGCTTATCAAAAATGTGAGTTTCGCTGAGGTTGATATTCAAGGAAACGGCGCTATTTGGTTCGAGGCGACTTTTGCCGATGTCTTCGGCGACGATGATTGTATTGTCTGAAAGCCGAACATGAAGCAAAGTGCGGTCACCAAGGCGTTCTACAATTTCCACCGTGCCTGACAGTTGGCCTTTTCCATTTTCAGCAACGCTCAATGCATCTGGCCTCACGCCGAATGTAAGTGAATGATCAGTCGTTAGATCAGTGACGTTAATGTCTGTATTTATATTGGTGGTTCCAATAGATATGTTGGCTTTGCCATCTTTATTAGTGAATTGCGTGATTGGCATGAAATTCATTGCTGGAGACCCAATGAAGCCAGCGACGAAACGAGACACTGGCTTGGAATATATTTCCATTGGGGTGCCAACTTGCTCAATCTTACGATTATTCATAATTACAATGCGGTTGGCCAAAGTCATGGCTTCGGTTTGGTCATGAGTTACATAGACCATGGTTGCTTTGATGCGTTGATGCAGCTGCGCGAGTTCGATCCGGGTTCTTCCACGTAATGCTGCATCGAGATTGGACAATGGTTCATCGAGTAAAAAGGCGATTGGCTCTCGTACAATTGCCCTGCCGATGGCGACGCGTTGACGTTGGCCTCCTGACAGCTCGGCCGGCCGTCGATCAAGAAGTTGAGTGATTTCTAACGTGCTGGCTGCTTCATCAACGCGGCGAATGATTTCCTTTTTATCTGTACCGATATTTGTGAGCCCAAAGGACATGTTTTGGCGCACGGTCATATGAGGGTAGAGGGCATAATTTTGGAAAACCATGGCGATTCCCCGTTTGTTTGGCGCCAATTGATCGACCCGACGATCACCAATATGAATTTGTCCCTCATCAATATCTTCAAGGCCAGCAATCATACGTAGCAAGGTTGATTTACCACAGCCAGACGGGCCCAAAAAAACGATAAATTCACCTGAATTAATATGTAGAGATATGTTCTCTAATATCTTGATGTTACCGAAGTTTTTGCAAACATTGGATAGATTAATACCGCTTTGATTGGCTGTCGAATGGTTATCATTATTGTTCTGCTTATGCTGAGTCAATGGGGTGCTCCTTCGCAGTTTTTATCAAGGCATCGAACAAAGCCGTGGCCACTGGATCGGCCAAAGGTGCTTCACCCGTTAAGCGCAATGTGGTGGCAACAACGTTGCCTCGGCCCACGCGCTTTTGACCAATGATGGTTGCAGGTTTATGTACCCACCCCACGACCATGCCAGCCCAAACATTTGAACCAAATTCCCATGGTTTAAATCCCTCTAATAGGTAATGAGGTACGACGTTGGAAAAGGATAAATCGAATAGGGGGCCACCTGGAATCTCAGCAAAGGCGTTCTCTCGGCGAATCCAGCTGAAACCAGCGATCCAATCGCCGCGCCAGATTGTACCTGTGCGTTCAATTAGGGTTATTCCGGGTAAATGTTGATCAACGCTTGGTTGCATTTTTTCCCCGCCGACAATCATGTTTCGATGCAGTGCCTCACCATCAGGCATATCGGTTCTCAGGTTATTATTTGTTTCAACTGATCCATCTGCCAAAATCAAACAACGTCCGCCTGCCTTTATCGTCTCTAAATCGGCGCTATTTACCGCGTGGCAAAGATGTATGTCTGCTTGTTCTGCGGAGGTGATTTGATAGCCTAAGCCTCGCGCATATTTTGCCAATTCTGTATCTGCCGTTGACAAGGTTGGTAGCTTGTCGGTTTTGCGGTTGGCGTATAAGGCAATTTCGCAGATATTTTTTGCTAATATTTTGCCATCTGCCTCTAGAGTGAAGTCAATAACCGCTGTGCGGTTTTTTGAAACTTGCGGCATTTTAAACCATTCAGTGTCTAGCGTAACTGTTGAGGTTTTGCCGACTGCAGAAATTGATGCCGATCCAGTAACATCTCCGCTCCAGCTGAGCATTGCGCCTTCTGGGATGGTGAGGCCACCTGTTGCAAGAGTGATGGTGATTTTGAGGTTTTCACCACTATAAGCCGCGTATCTTGTTGGGCGTGGAACGATGACAATATCAGCATTGATCTGAGCGAATACATCGTGAAATACCCGTGGGTTGCGCTTCATATCGAGTAAGCCGTTGGCCTCCCAATGTACATCGGTAAGCTCAGTGATCACATAACCCATAATAGATGGGTGCAAGCGCATCGTTTCAATCTCGTAGCGCAGATTGTCATATTGATACCATTGTGTGGCTTCTATAAACTTATCGAAAGAGCCAAAAGTCTGTTTCATGTCAAGTTCGTCAAAACGATTTTCGATGCCATGGGGCAGGGTAACTCCATCGCCCCAGAAACTACCTTGCTCGAACCAGTGAGGTTCACGGCCATCTTCGTTGCGCAATTTAGCTGGGTCTGGCAACCCCCAGACGCCAAATTCTGAGACGATTAGAGGTTCGTCACCTGTCCGTTCGGCGTCGCCTAAGCCTGAAAATGTCCAATCAGCGCCATTTGCAAATTGTTCGGTGATGTCGTCCCATTCTTGCCGACGTTCGGGTATCGAGCGGTAATAATGATAATCATTGATGTCGGTTTTAAGATGAAAATTGGGGAAACAAGCTGAATTGTCAACAACTAGACGTGTCGGGTCTTCTGCTTTTAACCAATCAAAGGTGTCTTTGAGCCAAGCTCTGTGCTCTGAATTTTCGACGAGGCGTGTGCCCCAATCCTCGTTAATTATAGTCCATGCAATAATTGATGGATGATTACGATCACGATCCAGAATTCCCTGCATCGTTTCGCGTATGCGCTCCGCGGAACGGGTGGTGAAATTAGCAACATTAGGAATTTCAGTCCAGACCAAAAGGCCAAAACGGTCAGCTACATCATAATAACGAGTGTCTGGTATTTTGATATGACAGCGTAATAAATTGAGACCAAGATGCTTGGCTTTGCGCGCTTGATCTTCAAGAAATTCTAGTGAAGGTGTTGTATATATGGTGTCAGGATAATAATCTTGATCGAGCGCGCCACGCATATATAAAGGTTCGCCGTTCAATAATATTTGTCCATTAAGGGTTTTAATGGTTCGAAAGCCCGCTGTCTCGACAATCATATCGATACCATCGCCTAAATTAACGCTTACAGTATAAAGGTTTGGCTGATCTGGCGACCAAAGTTTGGCATTAGGTACGCTGAGTGTGGCAGATACCTTTGGTTGTGCATTAACAGTGGTTTCTGCAACAATATTGCCATCGGCATCGGTCACTTCGATTGTGGCGTTTAGGTCTGTGGCGGTATCAGTAAAGGCAAGTTCGATCGCCATCACGCCATCTGCATCTGCGTCGATCATAACTTGTTTGATATGTCTTGGATCTCGTGCTTCCAAGCTAACTGATTGCCATAGACCACCAATTTGGCCATACCAACTGAGTTTGCCATGAGGTATCTCGTCAAATGGGAATTCTGGATATTTAGAATTATCTGCCGAAGGGGCGATAACACGGACTTCAATCTCATTTTGAGCGCGTAGCAATGATGATGGTAGGATAAATTCAAATGGTAAAAAGGCGCCTTCGTGACTGCCAATTGATTGCCCATTGAGCAAAACTTCACAAAAATAGCTGACGGCACAGAATTTTATAACAATTTCCTCGGCACCCCAGCTTTCAGGGAGGGAAAAACTGCGCTTATATGTCGCTGCGCCACTCGAGTTGACGAGTTCAGGGAATAGCGATTGCCAGGGTGCCGGGACTTTAGCATCCCGCCACGAATCGTTTTCGTATCGGAAGTGCCAAATGCCATCGAGTGATAGACTCCGACGTGTTGGTGATGAAGTTTTCAATTCGATGATTTTTTCTGAGTTCATTAGTTTTCTTTTTTATCAATATTATTAATATTAGTTATAATATTAGCATATTCACGGTGAAATGAAATAGCAAGCAAAAAGATAAGCACTTGTGTATTAGCTATTGCCATAATCTTGAGAGACGCAGGTTACTTGTCTTTCTCGTAATGGATTTAAAAAATATTATATCTTCGCTGTTGAGTTGCGACTGAATGGTTTTTCAAGAGCACTTTATTAGAACCGATTTGGTAAATATTATTTACGATGAGATTGATGGCAAAAACACACCTTTTCATATTCGGATCAACTTTTGTAAATCAAAAAAGCATCAATCAATACTTGGCAATATCTAACGAATGCGGTATGAAAATTAGGGATTTAAAAATTGATCATGCATTTTTTTTTGAAATAGGTTTGCTTGGATAGACCTTAGGTAATTGACTGATGCGTAAATGATAAACTAAGAGAGGATGAAGCTTTGGTGAAGAAACATGCAACCATGCTAGATGTGGCAGAGTTAGCTGGAGTGTCTCAGGCCACAGTTTCGCTTGTCTTGAACGGTGTTCAGAATGCCCGCGTTTCGAAATCGACCCAAACGCGTATATTTGAAGCGGCGGATACTCTTGAGTACAGGAAAGGTAAAGCCCATGCGGTGCCTGAGGGGCGTAATCGTGTTATTGGATTGATTATCGATGAAGTTTCCACAACACCTTTTGCGGGGCCATTCATTGAAGGCGCTCGCGATGAAGCGGCGTTACAAGATGTCGCTGTCGCTACTTTTTGTACGCGTTCTGACCCAGCTTTAGAGAAAGCAGCAATTGACTTGCTGGTTGCACAAAAAACCATAGGTATCATTTATACTTCACTGATAACAAGACAAGTTAGTGTGCCAGATAGCTTTTCTAAGTTGCCTTTAGTTTTGCTTAATTGTTACGAAGGTAAATTGCGCTATCCATCGGTTGTGCCTGGGGATATTGTGGGCGGATATGCAGCCACCGAAATATTATTAAAAGCTGGGCATCGCCGTATTGCTCACCTCGCAGGAGAAAATGTCATAGAGGCATCAATTGATCGAGAAAAAGGTTTTCGACAAGCGATGGCAGAATGGCAGGTTCCGGTGGAAGAAAAATTTATTTCACCAGGTGGCTGGACATTGCATGGTGGTCGCGAGAGAGCCTTGGCATTGCTGTCGCTGGAGACTAGACCTACGGCTATTTTTTGCTTTAATGATCGAATGGCAATCGGCTGTTATGAAGCCGCGCGCACGCTTGGCATTTCCATCCCCGAAGAACTTTCTGTGATCGGGTTTGATAATGACGAATTGTCAGGCTATCTTGATCCTCGCCTCTCCACTATGCAATTGCCGCATGAGGAAATGGCGCGTTGGTCAGTCGCTCAACTGCTTGACGGCTATGATGCTGCAGACCAAGATTTGCGAAAACAAAAAATAAAAATTGAATGCGAGATTGTTGATAGAGACTCCATCGCGCCACCAAAGGTTTAGCTTCAGGTATTGCGTGGTTTCGCAACTGATTCACGTTCGATTAAAGAGCATTCTATCTTGACGATTGCGTGGTGACTTTGATCTGAGTTCAATAAGTTTTCAAACTGCTCAACAGCCCATTGACCCATTGCTCGATGAGGGAGAATTGATGTGGTTAGTTGCGGGTGCAAATGACGTGAAATATCTTCATCATCAAAGCCGATGACTGACATGTCGCGTGGTATATTTAAGCCAGCTTCCTTTAACGCCTCGTAACAACCAATAGCAGTGCGGTCATTTTGACAAAAAATTGCGGTGGGAATGTTTTTAAGCCCCAAAAGTTTATTGGTTGCTTCGTAGCCGGAACTTGCTGACCAATCTCCCTCAACCACTAAGGAGGAATCAAAAGGAATGTCTGCGGTTGCTAATGCACGGCGATAGCCTTTTAAACGGTCTTGAGCTGCCTCCATCCACAATTCACCCGTTATTATTGCGATGCGACGATGCCCCTTTTTGATTAGGTGTTGAGTGCTTCGTTGGCCGCCAGCTACTTCACTTGGAATCACGGTTGGTAATGTCTTGGAGGCCGAATAGCAGTTTAGCAAAAGCACAGGAATATCGAGTTCATAAACCTTAGAGCTTAATTCAATTTTTCTGGTGAAAATGGTCATGAAAACCAGCATAGATACGCCTTGGGCAACCATTGCTTGAATGGTTTCTGCCTCTGTTTCGGTGCTACCCAAAGTCTGAGAAACCAAAACAAGAAATCCATTGGCTTGCGCAGCGTGACAAACGCCTTCTATTGCGTTTATTGCTTCGGGACTTGTAGCTAACTGATCGACAATAAACCCAATAGATTTGCTTCTAATGGGTGTTGTGGTGGCTTTCTTGGAACTGGAGACATAACCGAGTTTCTGGACTGCCTGTAAAATCCGTTCCTTGGTTTTTGTAGAGAGCTTTACAGTCGATGACTGATTGAGAACAAATGAGACTGTCGCTTGGGAGCAACCAGCTTCGCGTGCAATATCAGTCATTGTAACGCGTTTTGAACTACGACGCTGCAAGCCTTTAGCCTTCGCATTGCTATTTTTATCTGACAAAATATAATCTCCAAGCTAAATAATCAGTAATAAGTTATAATATTAGTTATTAAAATATCAAATATATTAATGGATGGCAACAAATATTTACGATTAATAGGAATCGCATTGACAATGGTCATGTCCCGCTTTCGTGCCGCTCCGTGTATCCATTCAAGCAGCGATTTGTTCAAAAGCCAAGCGGCTTATTGTTCCAATTGCTATGAAACACGATTAGCCCACCTAAACTTCGCGCGCTTCGCCATGTACTTTCAGCCAGGCGCTAAAGCTTTCCTGTTTTGTAAAGAAAATCAATTCTGCCATCCTTTAGACTCCATGCTTAGTAACCAGCTCAGTTCTCAGTCAGGGAAATACTGTCTGGTATTTATTCGGCTTCTTGGGTGTCTCAACCTGCCCTCCGATAAAGTCGGAGGGCAGGCCTACTTTGGCGCTGTTGACACTAAACGACCGCCTTCTTCTCCAGTCACTTTAAAATCACTTGATTTGTTTCTTCAGGCATTTCCTGCTGAATACAATGACCACAATCAAGGCTGCGGTTCATTGTTGACCTTGAGAAAGGTAAACCGACCTGCCAGCTCGCAAAGGTTCTGACAGTGCTGCAAACGTTGGGTATAAAAGTTCAGCTATATGGCCCCCGCTTTTGATGCTATGTCTGGTGATGGTAAGTGCATTTAAAATGTTAATGCTTCACGCCTACTATAGAGTTTTACCTTGCTCCGCAGGAATTTATTTCGTTTCTCTGGTTCTTATTTCCAAGTTAAAACTTGCATAATTCCGTTTTTATGCTATCTTGTGATTATATAAACCGCATAAAGTCGATATTATGAAGTCAAAAATCACAATTACCCCAGCCACGAAACGAGAGCTGCGTATCCTTGGGACAAAGCTAAGAGAGGCACGATTGCGTCGTGAATTACCGCAGTCGCTGATAGCGGAGCGTGCTTCAGTGAGTACGGACACCATTGGTCGAATTGAAAAAGGTGACGCGAGGGTAAGTGTCGGTGCTTACGCTATGGTGATGCAGGCTCTTGGTCTGTTAGAAGGCTGGGGCAATATTACAGATAGCCTAGGAGAAGAGTTAGCCGAAGAACAGTTGCGAAAACGCGCGCCTAAGGAAACGTCATGACAATTGAGGTTTACATCGAAGCGTACGGAGAATGTCGCAAGGTAGGTGTTTTGCGCCGACATTCTGGGGCAGGGCACGAGCGTGTCACTTATGAGCATGATGTCGAATGGTTGAAATTGCCAGAATCTTTCCAATTTGATCCAACATTGCCTCTTAGACGAGGAACATTACACCCAGGAGCAAACAAAGTTATGTTCGGGACATTAGGCGACAGCGCACCCGACACATGGGGGCGTAGCCTCATGCGAAGGCGTGAAAATCGCACAG
This sequence comes from Alphaproteobacteria bacterium, assembly GCA_002400495.2. GTDB lineage: Bacteria > Pseudomonadota > Alphaproteobacteria > Rhizobiales > OSC116 > OCS116. The sequence continues at coordinate 26,201 of NVQL02000020.1, forward strand.
CCGAGCTAGAAGGCAGAAAACCGCGCACACTGCAAGAAACGGATTACCTTCTCGGCGTTTCGGATGAAACACGACTGGGAGCCATTCGTTTCTCTGTAGATGGCGTTTTTCAAACTCCTCAGGAGAAAAGCGTTCCTTCAACTGTTGCATTAGGGGATTTGCTCCAAGCTGCACAACGCATTGAACGAGGCGAAGAAACAGATGAAGATCTGCGGATGATTTTTGCTCCAGGGTCATCACTAGGTGGTGCCCGCCCCAAAGCTTCTATCTATGATCAACATGGCAATTTATCGATTGCAAAATTCCCCAAGGAGCGGGATCAATATTCAGTGGAACGGTGGGAAGCCATTGTCATGGATATGGCAAAGGCTGCTGGCATTGAGGTCGCAGAACATCAGCTTATTCAAGCGGCAGGACACACAATCTTTATGTCACGTCGGTTTGATAGAATTCGTGTTGAAGGTGAGGGAGATCAACGTATTCCCTTCATGTCTGCTATGGCAGTTACCGAACATAATGACGGAGATGATACATGTAGCTATCTCGAAATTGTCGACGCCATTAACGCACGAGGATCGGATCCTGAACGAGATCGCGCCGAATTGTTTCGTAGGATGGCTTTTACCATCTTGATTTCTAACACTGATGATCATTTTAGAAATCATGGCTTTTTGTGGAGCGGCAAAAAGGGCTGGCGATTGAGCCCCGCATATGACTTGAATCCAACGCCAAATAGCCCCCGCATTTTGTCGACGCGTATTGATTATGATGATGCGACCGCATCAATAGAGTTACTGCGATCAGTTGCTGAATTTTTTGTTTCTATCAAGGACGCAGACGAGATTATCAAACAATGTAGAGAGGTCGTTAAGCGATGGAAGGAATATGCCCATGCACGCGGCGCTCCAGCAGCAGAAATAAAGAATATGAGTTCAGCATTCGAACATGAAGAGTTAGGTGTCTGAAATGGATTTCCAATATCCTGTGAATTGGCTCAGTATTGACGTTTAAATTTGACCTGTCGTATTCAAAGGATGAGAGCCGCTCGTCAGTTAGCCAGATTTTTCGATGCAGGTTGGTCAATTTTAAATACTCATTGAAACTTAATTTAGGCCCTTAAATATTGTTTCGAAAATACCTAAGCCACGGTTCCATATTCAGTTTAAAAACTCTTGAATTAACACTTGAGTGAATGAAAAACTTATAATATAATTAAACCCATCATAAACCAGATTGCTTGCATTGACAATTTGTGGTACATTATCAACAAGGTATATGCCATTGATGATCGACTTTCACCACTTTTTATTGACGGTATTTCTGACGGTATAAAATAAACGTAAAAAAAACAAAAAGCGTGAAAATTCAATTTGTTACCCTTCTCGTTGATAATCGAGTGGGGTTTGGGAATCCTTGTTAGATTGAAAACTATAGTTAAATCAACGCGTTACTGATGATTCGAATATCACCACTTGCAACCAGTTACTTATATGTAAAACAGTTTCAGTAATTACGAGAAACGGTTATGGACTAATTAGTTCAATTTGCGCTTGTCTTGGTTCTGATGTGTGAATTGACATGTAAAAGTGATCCATCCTTGGCGTTTTAAATTGCCCCACCTGCACTGGAGAAGAGGGGCAACTGACGAGTGGCTTTCCGTACATATATGTGTGCATTATTGCATAAAGAGGTGGCCCAATTCCAAAGGCCAATTACCCATCTAAGTGGATCACTTTTGCATGCCAATTCACAGTCTTCATGAAGAATTGTCCAATTTTCAACCTTGGCATGCCGCGCGTGCCAGTATGTTGGCTAGGCTTGGTAGGGCAGAAGACGCAGGTATTGAATATCATATGGCAATCCAGCTTGCACCGAATACTGCAAGCCGCACTTTTTAGAAAAAACGTGGAATAAAGTTAAAGAGGATAAGATTTTGAAGCGGTGATCTGGTTTATCGAAGGACCGATACCGCCAAACGTAAAACATTTTTTGTCGTATCGGCATTCTCGCCGGCCGCTTGTTGGTTCATCGCATTAGACAATTGTGAGTGAAGATAAATAGCTGCGAATTGAGCGGTGATTTTCGATGTGAATTCAAGATTGTTTTTTGATTGTTCAAACCAATTTTGATAGGTATTTAGAATTTTTATGTTGGTTTGTTCAATTTCATTTAGGGTGTTTGAGCCTACTTGTTTGGCAGAATTACGCATACCAACAAACAAACATCCTTTAGGATACCCCAGATTTGAAGAGGCTTCTAACCCAAGTTCGATCAACAGATCTAAAGTTTCATGATAGCTTTTGTCGCTGTTAAATATTTGGTGGAGCTGCGCCAGAACTTGCTCATAATAGCGTGATAGAGCCGCTTTCGTTAGGCCATCTTCGTTGCCAAATTCACGATAAAGTGCGGGTTTGGACACTTTTGCACGTCTGCAGATTTCATTTAATGATATGGCCTCTACGCCCTCGGACCAGTAACACCGCATCGCAACATCCAATATATAATCTCGATCAAATGTTTTGGGGCGACCTCTGCCGCGTTGTGTGTTTTTGGTTTCCATTAAAGTACCGATCGGTATTTAAAATTGACGCAGTGATTTAGAACCGTATAATAGCGATTTAATTGTTAGGTTTCAAGTCGTAGGTTTTACCTTGCGGCGATCACGAAAGGGCAACCGAGAACGGTTGTAAAGAATTATGGCTCAAACACCACCCCGTTCACCAATACGTCGCGTATTCAAGCTTATAGGTTATGGATTTATAGGGTTGTGTCTCATTGCAGGCTTTCAATTCTCACGTTTGCATGACCTTGGCTCTAAACCGAACTTTACAAGTGACTTGATGAAATTGAACAAAGATGTCCAGTTTATTGAGGCTAACTCATTGAAGTTTGCTTATATAGAGAAGGGGCAGGGACCTCTGATCTTGCTGCTTCATGGCTACCCAGAAACGGCGCGGTCATGGCATAAGGTACAAAAAGGTTTAGCGGCTAAGGGGTATCGAGCTGTCGCTGTTTTTATGCGTGGTTATGCACCCACCTCTTCAGCCGCAGATTATTCTGTACGTAGCTTGGGCGAAGACGTTGTCGCACTGATTGATGCTCTTGGAGAAGATAAAGCCATTGTCATCGGACATGATTGGGGGGCGAGTGCTGCCTACGAAGCAGCCTTTACATCGCCAGAAAAAATATCGCATTTAGTGGCGATTTCGATACCGCATCCACTTGGAACCCAGCCGAGCTTTGACTTATTTAGCCGCGCATTTCATTTCCTCTATTATCAATTGCCAACCTCAGAACGACTTATATGGAGTGATGGTTTTGAACACATTCGAAGCATTTTCAAAACATGGTCACCAAATTTTAACATGCCCGAAGAAGAGTTTGAGGACATTCGAAACACTTTTCAAACGCCTGACGGTATTGCCGGACCACTAGGTTACTACCACGCCGTTGCTGAAAATGGCGCGGCGAATGCGGCGATTCAACCAGATTCAAAAATTTCAGTTCCAACATTGGTAATTGCAGGTGATAGTGACGGCACGACAGATCTTAATTGGTTTAAGGTGGCGGAACCTGCATTCCCTGGCGGTTATTCTTTCGAAATATTGAGTGGTGTCGGCCATTTTCCTCAAATAGAAAAGCCACAATTCGTTGTAAATCTAATCACCAACTTTTTGGATGAAAATTGAATATTGGTTAGGAAACAAATTTAAGTAGCTGCTTATACGCCCCGAACGGCCAGTGCCAAGGGTTTTGAAAATCGAGAATCTTGGCAGCGTTTGATTTCATGCGCACACTGTATATGGGGACTCGTCAGCGACCTTATAGCGATTGCAAATGCAAAGTCTTCACCCTGCCAAAAGGTCATTCTTTCAGTCTATAAAACTTGTTTAAGTTCAGTTTGTTCGAAAAGCGAATCATAGAATTTAACCGAAGCTTCCATGTTGTTCGTTCCAAGAACGGAATAGCTCATTTTCATAATTTAATATCTTTCATAATTTAATATCTCATACGCTTAACAGAGTATGAGGTGGGGCTTCGTGTGCCCGTTGGTCAAAATGAAGGTTACTTTCGGCATTTTGCTAATTCCATTTTCATCGGATTATTTTGCCGTTTCAACCACGCATTTGCTTTATTATTAGCAGAACCTACTGTCAAAATATGTCAGTAGTGTTTAGTAATTCCTACAAAGAGGCCATCACCAGACGTTTGCAAACAATGTCTTAAACCGCCTTTGAAATTACGAGAGGTTTTTTGTTTAATTCACCGCATTTATATCTCGAAAATATTGCGCTAAATGGTCAATCAAGCTTCGTGTTTTTATCGATAAATGTCGGTTATGCTGGTAGATAGCATAGATGTTGAAATCAGTTTCTTCATAGTCTTCAAGAGCTGTTTCAAGTTTGCCATCCACTAAGGAGTCACCAACAATAAATGTTGGCAATAATGTAATGCCGCAGCCAGATAACGCAGATTCATGCAGCAAATCGCCATTATTTGCCGAGAAATTGCCCGACACGGCTTGCCATGTTCTATTGCCATTCACTAAAAATGGCCATACTTTTCCATCCGCCATATTTAAATAACTCAGGCAATTGTGGTTTTTTAAATCTTTCGGAGTCTCGGGCTTGCCGTGTTTGGCAAAATAAGCGGGCGTCGCACATACAACCCGTCGGCAATCAATTAATTTTTTGGTAATTAGGCTTGAATCTTTAAGTGGTCCCGCGCGGATGGCAAGGTCGTAACCTTCATCAATCAAGTCGATTTGTCGATCAGACAAAAATGTTTTAATTTCAACCTCTGGATATTCGTTTAGAAAACGAGCAAGTGAACGGCCAAGATATTGTACGCCAAAGGTGAGGGGCGCAGCCAATCTTATCGTTCCAATAGGTGTTTCAGTGTTTTTGCGAAGTCTTGTTTCCACTTCTTCAAGTTCATCTAAAAACTTGCGCACATATTCAAGATAGCTATACCCATTATCAGTGAGGCTTACCTTTCGGGTGGTGCGGGTAAACAGCTGTGTTTGCAAATAATCCTCTAAATCCTTCACCCGTTTGCTAACCACAGAGTTGGCAAGGTTGAGTTTGCGAGCAGCTTCGGCAAAGCTGCCCGTTTGTCCGACTGCGGCAAAAGCCTGCATGTTTGCTAATTTATCCATTGTTCTCATAATTCGAATAGTTATGTTCCAATTATCTACATTATCATCTTTATGAAAATAATCTAGGTTGTGTTTATCAGAAAGTTACATAAGATAAAGGAGAATGAAAATGATGATTAAAAGATATAGAGATGATCGTGGTCCCACAGACGCTGGCTGGCTAAAAAGCATGCATAGCTTTTCTTTCGGCCAATATCATGACCCTGATCACATGGGTTTTGGTCCACTGCGAGTGATTAACGATGATCGGGTCATTCCTGGTGCTGGCTTTGGCACGCATTCACATGCCAATATGGAAATTATTTCCTATGTATTGCGTGGCGAACTCGCTCATAAAGACAGTATGGGCAACGGCTCTAGCATCAAACCTGGTGACATTCAGCTCATGAGCGCAGGCAGCGGCGTGTCTCATAGCGAATTCAATGGCTCTGACAATGAAGAGGTGCATTTCTTGCAAATTTGGATAATGCCAAACCAAGAAAACACCGACCCAGATTACCAAGAAAAAAGCTTTAATGTCGATGAGCTAAATAACACATTTCGGGTTGTAGTATCACCAGATGGAGAGAATGGCTCACTAGTGATTAAACAAGATGCTCGCATGCTTGTTGGTAAATTGGATGAAGATGTCAAAGTGGTGTTTGATGCAAAACCAGAACGTAAATATTGGCTGCAAATGGCACAAGGCATTGCCGAAGTGAATGGCGAAGAAGCCAGAGCAGGCGATGGTTTTGCTTTTTCTGGTGAAGATAAAATAACCGTAAAATCACACACGCAATCTGAAATTTTGCTGTTTGATTTACCACAATAATACAATAAGAAGCTTCGTGGGTATCAACCACGAAGCCTCCTAACACATATAAAAGGGAACTAAATTTTATGGAAAACGAAACAAAATACATCATTAGTGGTGAGTTTAAAGTGAAGGCCGAATACCGCCAAACGCTCATAGAAATGTCACTAAAGCTCATTCCGCTCTCTATGCAAGAAGCAGGCTGCATCTCATACAGCTTTCTGGAAGATAAAGCCCGCGAAGGCCATTTCCTGTTTTTTGAACGTTGGAGATCGCGCAAAGACATTGCCTTACATTTTGACAAACCATATTTTATGTCGTTTGCAAATGAATTCCCCAATATGATTGAAGGAGATGCAACAATTGAAATTCATCAAATAACAACAACTGAAACCGTATAGCCACTGTCAAGTTTTTGTAATTAAACTGCGTCCGACCAATTTAATTTCAGCCACCTAGAGATTCCACGAATGCACATATTGCCTTGCGGAATGATTTTGCAAAAATTCACAAAGGCATGGATTTCCCCCGCATATTCCTTATATTCAACAGCAACACCGCATTGCTTAAGCTGCTGGGCATATTGCTCAGCTTCATCACGCAGCGGGTCAAACCCAGCCGATATAATATAAGCTTTCGGCTGGCCAGATAGCGCCTTATTGTTCAGCGGCGAAAGCCGAATGTCAGATAAATCTGCTGTGCTGTCGATATATTTATCAATAAAATAATTCAACCGCGGCGCAGGCACCACATAAGCATCAGTCAATTCAGCCGCCGATTCTGTCGAAAGCGTACTGTCCAACCCAGGATATATCAAGACCTGCAAATACGGCAAAACACCACCAGATATTGCCTGCTGCTGGCATACAACCGCCGATAAGTTACCACCAGCACTATCGCCACACACGCCGATACGCAGCGCGTCACCACCCCAAGATGCCGCATTTTTACAGGCATCATTAAACGCCGCAATGGCGTCTTCAATACCAGCAGGAAATTTATTTTCGGGCGCAAGCCTATACTCAACCGCCACAACGATACAGCCACCCCATTTAGCCAATTTCCCACATATGCCATCATGCGTATCCAAGTCGCCTTGCATAAACCCACCACCATGAAAATATAGCAACACAGGCAAATTGCTTTCGCCGTGTGGTGCGTCACTATAAAGGCGGGCATTCAGCACACCTTCAGCCCCCATAATGCTAATGTTTTCTTTACGCACCAACTCAGGGCAGGGCTCATCAAATAACGCCGTACCCGCCAAACTATTCAACCGACTTTGCTTAACGCTCGGCACAGGCACTCTTTGCGCAACTTGTTGCAAATAACTCCCAATGGCCTGCGCTTTGGCATCCATCACGCGAGCCCCCATCCGCTTGCGCCGCCCCAAAAAAAATATTTCAGCCAGCGTTTCCGAAGAGAAGGTAATATATTTGCTCATTCTCAAGTTAAAATTTCCAAACATAATATCCTGCCAATAGGGTTGTTGCTTATGGTGCTTTATAATATATTTATTATAGATTAGAAAGAGTACAATTGAACAAAAATTTATTATAGGCAATATTCATATAAATGATGGGAATAAAATTCCTTCTCGTCTCTTTATGGTTATTCATTGGCTGGCTATACGCCATTTTATATTTTGATGCATTAAGTTGCGCATAAAGTTATATGGCTTTAAGGTAGTTCAGAGGTTGAAAATGAACGAAAATCTACCGATTTTACCAGTATATGGGCGTAAAGCCACCCAACAAAGATCCATCAACACACAGCGCAAAATTGTGGCTGCCGCAATCGATATTGCCGCACAGCAAGGTATCGCAGGCTTAACCCATCGCGTGGTGGCACAGCGCGCGGGCGTTTCCTTGGCCGCAACAACATATTATTATAAAACAAAATCCGATATAATTGCTGACGTTTCAAACACCTTGAATAATGGCTATGTTGAAATGTTCAGCAAAACCAACCAACGTATGCATCGCTATGATGTCTCTAAATCTAGGCCGCATTGGTTTGCATTCAGGCTTCTTCAACGCGCCACAAAGTCCAAACGCACCTCAAATATCGCTTGGATGGAAATTTTGTTAAACCAAGCCCATCATAACAATAACCGGCAGCTAACCCGCCAATGGGCGCAACGCATTGAACAGGTCTGGAGCGAGGTCACCCATTTTTATAACGATGAAAAACCCGATGAAGCCGCGCGATCCGAAATAGATATGACAGTCGGTTTTTCGTTGATGATTCTGGCACTTGAGCTCACTGAGCAAGATGTGGTCGCCGTTTTCTATGAACATGCCGATCCCTTCCACCAATGGGCACGACCAGAACCAGCTGGGCAGCTAGACGAAAACCCAAAACGCCGCATAACCCCCAAAGCCAAGCTCACCCGCCGCCGAATTTTAGATGAAACCATATCCATCCTCATCGAGCAGGGCGCATCTGCCGTGAACTTTCGTTTAATTGCCAAACGCGCCCAATTAACCCCCGCCGCACCTTCTTACTATTTTTCATCACCGCGTGCATTACTGCGCGAGGCACAAACCGAATTATTCGAACGCTCCAAAACCCGCTATCGTGATGCCATGGGCACGGTAGATTATCACAATTTGCAAATCGAAAACCTTATTGACCTGACCACAACCGTTTTCTCCCGCGAATCCACTGAATCTGGTGCACTTAACTTTGCCAATTACGGCATTTGGCTAGAAGCCTCCCGCACCTCAGAGCTGCGGCCACTGATCTGGACAGCCATTAATGACCAAGCGCAGGCTTGGCATCGCATTCTAAGTGTTTTTAACGCCAATTCCACACCGTTAGACGCATTTCTCATTCAAGCCATATATATAGGCAAACTCATCAGAATTGTTGGTCTTGGTTCAGCAAGTCAAGACTTGGCACAAGTGCGCAAAGAATTTTCAAATGTTTTAAACTCACTGGTTACATCGGGTAAAATTTAAAATCAGTACACATAAATAAAAAATTGACAATCAATGCTATATTCACCTATGTATGAAGCCACAAATTAAGCGGTCGAACCAAAGGATATGACATGAATATAAACGATATTTTTTCCCTCCAAGGCAAAGTCGCACTGGTCACAGGCGGCTCAAGAGGCATTGGTAAAATGATTGCCGAAGGATATATTGCCCAAGGCGCCAAAGTTTATATCAGTTCGCGCAGCCAAGAAGCTTGCGATGAAACAGTCGCAGAGCTGGGCGGCAATTGCATTGCCTTGCCAGTCGATATTTCGACCGTTGCGGGCTGCGAAGCTTTGGCCAGTATGCTGGCCGAAAAAGAACAATCACTCGATATCTTGGTCAACAACGCAGGCGCAGCATGGGGCGCAGAATTTGCAGATTTCCCCGAAGCGGGATGGGATAAAGTGATGGATTTAAATGTAAAAACCCCGTTTTTTCTAACCCAAAAACTATACCCCATGCTCAAAGCCAGCGGCACGCCGCAAAGCCCCGCCAAAGTCATTAATATTGGCTCAATCGATGGCATGCGCATCAGCCAATGGGAAACTTATAGCTACCAAGCATCCAAAGCCGCCATCCTATATTTAACCAAACGCATGGCAGCACGTTTGGTGGTTGATCACATCAATGTCACCGCCATCGCACCAGGCGCTTTTCCAACAAAGCTAAACCGCGTCGCACTAGACCAAGCCGAAAATGTAGCCAAAGCCATTCCCTCAAAACGTGTCGGTTATGATGAAGATATGGCCGCAGCAGCCATTTATCTTGCCGCAAGATCAGGTGATTATGTTGTCGGCCACACCCTCACAGTAGATGGCGGCCTAGTTAATGCCGAATTGGGCGTCAATATTATAGACTGATAAACATCATCTAAGAAACAGGGAATCCACCCAATTCAAACAATTGATCCCGATTATTTAGGTCGATATTCATATCAAACACCACCCCATCAGTGCGGTAAACCAATTGCGCCAAACACAATATTTCTTTTTTCGCGTTTAAGAAAATACGCCGCACTTGAATCACCGGGTCATGGGTTTGAATTTTAAGCTCAGCGGCTTCTTGCGGCATTGAAGATATAACTCTAAATTTTTGGTGCACATGGCTTAAACCAACATCTTCCGTATCATAAAGCAGCTCACTTATCAGCCCTTTTGCCCAAGCACTTTCGGGTATTTTCCCAAAAACCTCACCCGCAATCATATATTCAGCGACAAGATATTGCCGATCATCCGAGGCAAAAGTTCGTTTCATATATTGGTAATCATCCAGCGCCGTGCCGTCTTCAGCGGTGATTCGCAATTCATTATTTGCAGACCTCAATGCGACCATCCGAAAACTAAATGCACCATCTTCAGCGCCAGCAGAACGGTTAAGGTTATAAGGTATAGAGGCCAGAGTCTCAGGTTTGGCAATTACAAATGTGCCGCGCCCACGTGTCGGGTCAATCAGGCCTTCTTGTTTTAACCCTGCAATCGCTTGGCGCACTGTCATGGGTGACACACCAAATGTCGCAACCATTTGTTTTAAAGTCGGTAATTTATCGCCAATGTCCCAGCTTCCATCAGCTATTTGCCGCCGAATGATTGCCGCAAGCTGCACATAATATGGGGTTCCGTCTTTGCGGAATTGTCGTTTAGTTTCGGTCTCGCTTGTCAAAGGCCATCTTCCATACACCAAATTGGTTTCATTTCTTATCGCATTCAATCGCTATCTCGACAAGTATTAAAAATTTCACTTCACATTAGTATTAAATATGCTAAAGTACTAGAATATAATCACAATGCACTAAAAACGAGAAAAATAATAAACATTTCATAAAAATTGTAACAATGTCAACCTCATGTTTGGCAATTTTGGCAGGGAGGCCGAGATGAATAAATGGATTAAAGGCACAATTCTATCAGTAGGTATAACTATAGGATTTAGCAGCAGTTTTGCAATTGCAGCAGACACACCATTAGGTAAATTTAGAATGGCGGAGGAGGTCAAACTCATCACGCTCGACCCGCACAATCATACAGGCGGCGGGCTTTCATATTTACGCCCCGTTTACGAAACATTATTCTACCGCACACCAGATGCGCGCATAGAGCCACTGCTCGCAACAAGTTATAAGCTCGAGGGCATGACCCTAGAAATCACACTGCGCGAAGACGTAAAATTCAGTGATGGAGAGCCATTTAACGCCAAAGCTGTGGTCGCAAACATCACCCGCGGCATTGAACTCGGCGTTCTAGCAGGCCTAAAACCAGTCGAAAAAGCCGAAGCCGTCGGCGATTTTAAAGTCCTAATCACCCTAAAAGCCCCATCACCTTCTCTACTCTTAGACCTAACAGGCAATTCAGGCATGATGGTCAGCCCCATCGCTCTACAAGCCCCAGCCCTAGATCGCAACCCGGTCGGCACTGGCCCTTACGTCTATAATGCCGAAATGTCACGCGAAGGCGAAGTCCGCATTTACACCCCAAACCCAAATTATTGGGAACCCGCACAAATCGGCCTAGAAAGCATTGAAATTTGGGAAATCCCCGATAACACCGCCCGCCTAAACGCCATCACAACTGGCCAAGTCGATATCGGCAAATGGCTATCCAGCCCCCAAGCCGTAATTCTAGACAAAACACCAGGCCTCACATTAATCAAACGCCCAGGCGGCTCAACCTATCACCTAGTCATCTCAGATCGTGAAGGCACAAAAGTCCCCGCTTTTGCCGATAAACGCGTGCGCCAAGCCATGAATTATGCCATCGACCGCGAAGCATTCGCTGCCGCAGTGCAATTCGGCCTGTCCGTCCCCGCATTCCAACCAGTAGATTCAGGCCATTGGTCATATAATACAGCCGTAGATGGTCGCTTTGCCTACAACCCAGATAAAGCCCGTGAGTTACTGGCCGAAGCTGGCTACGCCGATGGTTTCACTTTCACCATGCCCAGCATTCCCGTGTTTTCAGCGCGGCTCGAGGCAGTTGCAGGCTTCTTTCAAGATGTCGGCATCACCATGAATATCGACCCGATCGAACCGGGCACGCTAGCACGCCGCAGCCGCACGACAGATTATGCCGCGACAAACCTAGTATGGCGTCATCTAGCCGATCCCTCACTTTTGACCACCTATTACATCGGCGAAAGCGGCATTTTCAACCCGTTTAAAGTCAAACCAAGTGACAAACTGTCAAAATTGGTTGTCGATGGTTTAGCCGCCAAAGAAATCGATCAGCGCGCACCGATTTATTCACAAGTGTTCGAGCAACTGGCCGATGGATCATACCTGATCTACATCACCGCAACCCCTCTATTGGTCGGCACGACGGACGAGGTCGCCAATAACCCAACGGTAAACTTCAGGGCAGGCGAGTCATCACCATATTGGCGCGGTTTGCGCATGAGCGAATAAGACTAAGGTTGGTATCATTATATGCTTAGACTTATTGGGCAAAGACTAATCGCGCTCATTCCGCTATTATTCATCGTATCGGTGCTGACTTTTTCCTTCACCGCACTCCTCCCAGGTGATCCTGTAGATCTGATCATTGGCGATGAAGGCACTGCAGAGCAGTACGAAATGGTGCGTGAGCGATTGGGCATGAATGTCCCCATCGTTTCACGCTATTTCCAATGGTTAGGCCGTGCGGCACAAGGCGATTTAGGCACATCATTCTTTAATAGTGTGCCCGTTATGGATGCCGTTATGCAACGGTTACCTGTCACCATATCTCTCACCGCAGTTTCGGCCCTCATCGCGGTGATTGTAGGTATGGCGGCGGGCATCGCGGCGGCTCTAAATCCCCGTTCTTGGATCGATCGCCTCGCCACTTTTGGCGCTACGCTCGGCCAAGCCATCCCAAATTTCTGGTTCGGCATATTACTAGTGGCGTTTTTCGCCGTCTCCCTGCGTTGGTTCCCCGCGACAGGTTTCACCCCGCTATCAACTTCCCCATGGGAGTGGCTGCGCAGCGTCACCTTGCCAGCCCTCGCATTAGGCTTAAGCTCCAGCGCCGCCATTGCCCGCCAAGTGCGCTCGGCCATGGTCGGGGTTCTTCAGCAAGATTACATCCGCGCCGCCCGCGCTCAAGGCTTGTCACGGCGCCGCGTGGTCTTCAAGCATGTGCTTAAAAACGCATTAATCCCCGTGGTTGCAGTCCTATCATTCCAAATCACCATTCTACTCGGTGGTGCATTAATCGTAGAACAAGTATTCGCCATTAACGGCCTAGGTTCTCTCGCCATTTCCGCAGTGCGCCAACAAGATATTCCGATGATTCAAGGCATCGTTCTCGTCTCAGTCTTCATCGTCGTGGCCATTCAACTGACCACCGATATGATTTACGGCTTCCTCAACCCCAAAGCACGGCCTTCATGAAAACAGCAACAAAAAACCCCTATAACGCGTCCATGCTGGCCGTCGCCATTCCCGCCTCAACAATTTTGATTCTGCTCGTCATTGTCTCAATCGGCGCCGAGTGGATAGCCCCCTATGATCCGCTAAAACAATCCTTACGCGAAGCCCTGCAAAGCCCATCGTCAGTCCATTGGCTCGGCACAGATAATCTAGGCCGCGATGTTCTAAGCCGCCTCATTTTCGGCGGCCGCATCGCCCTAATTTCATCCCTCGAAGCCACCCTAATAGCTGTTGTCTTAGGCGTGCCACTCGGCCTATTCATCGGCTATCGCGGCGGATGGTGGGATTGGGCGGTGATGCGTTTGGTCGAAGCCGTGGTCTCCATACCGGGCATCATGGTCGCCATTGTCATCATCGCCATTCTAGGCCCAGGCCTACACCGCGCCATGATCGCCCTAGGCATTCTATATTCAACCGCCTTCCTACGCCTAGCCCGCAGTGTCGTGTTGGCCGAGCGCGAGGAAGTCTATGTCAAAGCCGCCCGCGTCATCGGCGCATCCTCAAACCGCATCCTCCTCCGCCACATCCTACCCAACATCGCTCCCCCATTAATCATCCAAGTCACCCTAACCATAGGCGCAGTTCTGCTAGCCGAAGCAGGCTTAAGCTTCGTCGGCCTAGGCGTGCAACCCCCAGGTGCAAGCTGGGGCACAATGCTCAACACCGCCGCCACCTATATGGCACTAAACGCCTTCTTAGCCGTCCCCCCAGGCTTAGCCATTGTCATCACAGTATTGTCAGTCAATCTACTCGGCGATGTCCTCCGCGATTCAGTCGGCCGCGGCATTGCCGTCAGCGTAAAACCCACCACACCCACAGCAAAATTCGCCGAAAGCACCACCACCACGTCGCAACCCAATGCCGATGACATTCTGCACATCCAAGGCCTACAAGTCGTAGTCAACTCAAAAGATGGCAGCGAATTCCCCGTCATCACCGATCTATCATTCAGCATCAAAAAGGGCGAAACCCTCGGCCTAGTCGGCGAATCAGGCTGCGGCAAAACCATCACAGGCTTGTCAATTCTAGGCCTAATCGGCACAGGAGGCCGCGTAACCCACGGTACCATAAACCTCAACAATACCGAACTAACCGCATTTTCCACCCAACAAATGGAGCAAATTCGCGGCGACGAGGTGGCAATGGTATTCCAAGACCCCACCACTAGCCTCAACCCAGCTTTCACTGTGGGTGATCAAATTGCCGAAGTGTTGCGCGTCAAACAAGGCATGACCAAAAAACAAGCATGGGCGAGGGCGGTCGAGCTAATCGATCGTGTTGGCATCACCAGACCAGCCGAGCGCGCCAAGGCCTACCCACACGAATTATCGGGCGGCATGGCACAACGCATCGCCATCGCCCGCGCTCTATCCTGCAACCCCAAATTACTAATCGCCGATGAACCAACCACAGCCCTAGACGTCACAATCCAGCAAGAAATTCTAGACCTGTTTCGCGACCTTCAAGACGAGTTCGGCATGGCCATCTTATTCGTCACCCACGATTTAGCAGTGGCCGCAGATATTTGCGACCGCGTTTGCGTCATGTATGCAGGCGAACTGGTCGAAATGGCCAATATAGATGAGCTATTCGCCACCCCGCGCCACCCTTACACAGCAGGCCTGCTATCAGCCATGCCCCACGCCTCAGACCGAAAACCGCCACTGCCAACCATTAAAGGCACAGTACCAGTGCCAAAATTATGGCCAACAGGCTGCCGCTTTTCCGAACGTTGCGATTATAGCCAAAAGGCCTGCGAGCAATTGATCACCTTAACAGGAACCACCTCTCAGGTGCGCTGCATACGCGCCAACGAAATTAACTTGGGGGCATCTATATAATGGGCGATAAACCACTAATTGAAATAAACGATTTATGGGTCACATATTGGGCGCGTTCAGCTTTTCAACTGCGCAGCAAACCATTCCATGCCGTCAAAGGCGTGTCACTATCCATCAAAGCTGGCCAAACATTAGGTATAGTCGGCGAATCTGGCTCAGGAAAATCCTCCCTCGCCAATGCCGTGCTGGGTTTAGTGCCAGTCGAATCTGGCACAATACGCTTCGATCAACATGAATTATCAGCCATGAAAACCCGATACCCCGCAGCCGTGCGCAAACAAATACAAGCCGTATTCCAAGACCCATTCTCATCACTAAACCCATCAATGACAGTCGAAGACATCATCAGCGAACCACTGCGCGTACACACCAAAATGAGCAATGACCAACGCCGCGACCTAGTGGTCGAACTCCTAGAATTAGTCTCGCTATCAAAAGACCATCTAAAACGCCACCCCCACGAATTCTCAGGCGGCCAACGCCAACGCATCGCCATCGCCTCAGCCCTAGCACTACAACCCAAATTACTAGTTTTGGATGAACCCGTAAGCGCCTTAGACGTATCAACCCAAAACCAAATCATCAATCTATTATACGAACGCCGCGATGCTTTAGGCATAGCATATATGCTAATCGCGCATGATTTAGCATTGGTGCATCACATTTCAGACCGAATCGCCGTCATGTATCTCGGCCACATTGTCGAAGAAGGCCCCGCAGATCGCGTCTATAAAAACCCAGCTCATCCCTATACAAAAGCCTTATTAGAGGCCGTGCCACTGCTCGACCCCGCCAAACAACGCGCCCGCCGCGCCGCCCGTAAAGCCCAACCAGCTTATGACACACCGCGCGATGCCCAAGTCGGCTGCCCCTATAAAAACCGCTGCGCCCAAGTTTTGCCAAAATGCCAAACCCAAGCCCCCACACCATTTTCCGTCAAAGGCGGTGGTGTCGCAAGCTGCTTCCTCGTTGCCGATGCCCAGCCAACAAGCGAGGCGCTTTAAATGAATTTAAAGCAAATCCAATATTTTGTTGCCGTGTGCGAAGAAGGCTCACTCGCCGCCGCCGCTGTGCGCCTCAATTGCACAGGCCCCGGCATGAGCCAACAAATGAGCGGCCTAGAAACAAGGCTAGGTGTCATCCTGTTCGACCGTACCTCGCGCGGCGTCACCCCAACCGATGCAGGTAGGCGTTTCTACGACCGCTGCCTAATCATATTAAAAACCGTCCGAGAAGCCGAAAACGAAATTGAAGATTTCAAAGGCGGCATATACGGCTCCCTATCTGTCGGCTTCGCCCCAGGTGTGGCAAAATCCATATTACCCCAAGCCTTAACACGCTTCACCAAACAATTCCCCCAAGTCGATATCGATATTGCCAGCGGCACCGCAGATGCGCTCGTCGCCGCCACATCCAACGGAACATTAGATTTTTATGTAGGCCAATTCATCGAACCACAAATTGGCCTCACCGCCGTGCCGATTGGCCGCTACCCCGTTGGGCTAATTTCAGGCGCAGGCCTAGGCTTTGAGCCAATGAAACCATTAAATCTAGCCAAAATACCGCCGCTTAAACTTTTCGTTCCGTCAGCTATAAACAGCCTAAAACCCAAAATAGAAGATGCCATCCGCCATGGCGAAATTCTTTTAGATCGAAGAATCTCGATTGATAGCCTCGCCGCAGGCATAGAATTCATCGCCCAAGCCGACTGGTCAGCAATTTTGCCATATTGGATTTGCCTCAAAGAGCTAGACAATAAAAAAATCACCATCAATCCAATTGCCCAGCCATTTATGCAAGTAGATGTCGCGCTCATCTTTCCAACCAAGAGCCCGATATCCAGAACATCAAAATTATTCTACCAATATTTCATAGAGGAATTACAACGAACCGAAGAACAATGGCAGCGCCTCACAGCGCATCAGCCTTAAGCAATCATTAGAGCTGGCATTAGTAGAAATAAGTTCTCCTAATGCTGTTTCTAAAATAAAATCACCAACGGTAGCTTGTTTCAAACAAGCTCCAACAGCACTAAGGGAAGTGCTTTTAATTCACAATCGCGAGCATAACGAGGTCACACTCATCTACCTGCATCGCATCAATGGGAGGAAGAAAATGAAAAAGTTTAACAAATTAATTATGGGCGGCATGGCTCTGTTTATGGGGTTCACCTCACAACTGACCATTCAACCCGTTATGGCGGCAGAGCTAGAGCTAAAAATGCAGTTCGCCTCACCAGATGGCACACCGTGGAATAAAATGGATCGCCGTTTTGCCAAAGAATTGGAAGACATATTAGGTGGCCGCGCCGAAGTGCTGTTTTTCCCACCAAACTCAGTCATTCCATTCAAAGACTGGCTACAAGCCACAGGCGCAGGCTTGCTAGACATCGGTTTTGCATGGCATCCAATCCTAGCGGGTAAATTCCCGCAAATGGAGCTTCTAAGCTTGCCGGGTCTAACCAAAAACCAAACCATCGCCAGCACCGTATATTGGCGCCTCAGAGAACAATATCCACAAATGGGCAACCTATATACCGAGCGTGACAACGTTGTCGAACTCGCCACATTCGTAGCCATGGGCTCTCATTTGCACAGCAAAGACCCGATCGATGAGCTTTCAGATCTAAAAGGCAAAGTCATCGCCGCCTCCGATGCCGCTGGTGTCGCCGTGCTGCAAAAACTCGGCGCAAGCTCAAGTGTCATGATCGGCCCCGATGCCTATCTAGCACTACAACGCGGCGCCATTGATGGCGTACTCGCAGCGTGGGGTTGGGTCAATAACTTCAAACTAAACGAGGTTACAACATACCACACATTGCTAAATATGAACCCGGGCACCTACAGCACAGTTATGAATAAAGATACATTCAACACACTCACTGATGACGAACAAAACCGCCTCACCAGCATGTTGCCCATGTATTATTTGTACAACACCACCGATAGTGCTGCTGCGGCAACCAAGGATATCCCCGCAGAAAACATCTTCACCCTTTCAGAAGCCGACCAAGCCGAATTGGCCGAAAAAATGCAGCCATCATGGGCAGAATGGGTAGAAAAAGCCAATGTTCTCGGCATGCCGGGTCAAGAAATTTTGGATGAAACAGTGCGTTTGCTCAAACTATACGATCAAAACTAAACCACTGTTTAACAACATAAACCACGTGTAAAGCTCCCAATAACATGAGCTTTACACGCGAGGAATGAGGTAGCATTGCAAGTTAACAATTCAAAAACCCAAATAAAGTCCGCGGTCACGCACCTAAACCGCATCACCGAATATGCAGGCGGCGCGGCACTCATTGGCTTAATGGCTCTCACCGTTGCCGACGTCGTCCTGCGCAACCTATTCTCCATCATTGTCCCAGGCGGCATCGAGTTAACAGGCCTGCTGATGATCATTGTCGCCCTATCGACATTGCTCGTGGTCGAAATGAAAAACAAACATATCCAAGTCGATATGCTCCTCACCATGATGCCCAAAAACATCCACCTCGCGATGATTGCAGGCGGCCTTCTACTCACATCCACGTTAATGATCGTGGTGTCCGTCCAAATCCTAAAACAAGCCGATTATCTCTGGGTAAATAACATAGTCACAGGCGTATTGCGCATATCCGAATGGCCATTTGTGCTGCTAGCAGCCTTTTTCGTCATCCTTTTCGCCATCGGCCTACTCACCAATTTTGTCACAACACTAACTGACATCATCAAACTAAAAGACCCCAAAGCCCTTCTCGTATTGGCCATATGGATATTGGTCATAGTCGCAATTTTCACCCTATCCTTCTACCCAAAATCATTACCATTCGAAATGTCCCGCAACCTACGCGGCGTCTGCAGCATTCTCCTATGTTTTATCCTCATTTTCCTAGGCGTCCACGTCGCCGCAGCCATGGCAGTAACCTCGTTAATTGGCATCAGCCTACTCATCAGCTCAGGCGCCAGCCTCACCAGCCTCGGCACCACCACAATCGATGTCGTAAGCGACCCCGTCTGGAGCGTCATCCCACTCTTCACATGGATGGGTCTCATCATCGTCGCCTCAGGCTTTGCCGAAGACCTTTTCCGCGCCGCAAATAAATGGATCGGCCACCTCCCGGGCGGTCTAGCATCAGCCAGCACAGTCGCCTGCGCTGGCCTATCCTCAATCGTCGGCGATACATTATCTGGCGTTTACAGCATGGGCGCCATCGCCCTGCCACAAATGCGCAAATACGGCTACGACATGAAACTAGCCACCGCCTCCATCGCCTGCGCCGCCACCATCGGCGTCATGGTGCCACCAAGCCTAGCCTTCATCGTATATGGCATGATTACCGAAGTTTCAATCGGCAAACTATTCATGGCAGGCATCCTCCCAGGCATACTCTTCGCCATCATCCTAATCTCACTCATCACCATAAGAGCCATGCTCAACCCCGCACTCGCCCCCCGCGGCGAAAAAAGCACGTGGAATGAACGCTTCAATTCAAGCCTAAAAATCTGGCCTGTTCTACTCCTCATGATACTCGTCTTAGGCGGCATCTATAGCGGCCTAGTCACCCCCAATGAAGCAGGCGGGCTAGGCGTTTTCGGCGCACTCGTCATCTCAACCTTGACCAGAAGATTAACGTGGTCAGCATTCTGGCAATCCATCATACAAACCCTGCACATAACCGCAGGCATCATCGTCATTTTCATGTTCGCCACCGCCTTCAGCCGCTTCATTGCCATAAGCGGCATCACCACCCAACTAGCCGATTTAGTGATCGGCATGGATCTCGGCAAATACCAATTAATAGCCGCCATCCTACTGTTCTACGTACTCATCGGCATGTTCATGAACGCGCTACCAGCCTTAGTCCTAACCGTCCCATTATTCTTCCCCATCGCCATGAATGCAGGCTTCGATCCCGTTTGGTTCGGCGTCATCGTGGTCATCATGGTCGAGCTAGGCGTTGTCACCCCACCCATTGGCGTCAACGTATTTGCCATCGCCTCAATGGCCAAAGATGTCACAATGTATGATGTATTCCGCGGCGTTTTCCCGTTCTGGTTCGCCTTCCTCATCCTCATCGGCCTGATCGTTATATTCCCGCAGATCAGCCTTTTCCTGCCCTCCATCATGTAAATGTGAACATAAAAAACAAGAGTTAAGTGTAATGAATAATCAAGCCTACAAGTCCCAATACCCGACTTGCCCCGTCACCACTTCACACGAGGTAAAACTCAATGGCGTTGTCAAAGACCCATTGCTTCTCACCTGCCGCTGGCCAGAAAACACGCCCCCAAAAGCAGTGGTTATATTCTGCCACGGCCTAGGGGCAGGCGGCCAAGATTACGCTCAACTTTCAACCGAATTGGCCGCCAATGGCTATTTTGTGGTGCATCCAACTTTCCCCGATTGGATCGGCGCAGTCGCCGCCGCATACCCCGATCTTGGCATAAAATTAGATGCAAACAACCGCTTCGCATGGCTCAACGCACCCAAAGTGCGCGAGCAAATGTTCAAAATCCTACATTCCCCTTCATATTGGATGGAAAGAACCCTAATCGTACGCCAACTGCTAAACGGCCTAGATGCCATCCTAACTTCAACTTGCGGCAGGCCGAAGCAGCCAATCCCCACCGCCATTGCAGGCCATTCCTTCGGCGCTTACACCGCTCAGCTTTTCGCAGGTGCAGAGATTGATGTCCCCAACAAAGGCAAGCGCCAATATAAAGACAAAAGATTATCCGCCGCCATATTACTAAGCGCCCAAGGCCGAGATCAACAAGGCCTGCGCGAAGGCTCATGGGATCAAATGACAGGCCCCGTATTAAACGTCACTGGCACATTAGATGGCGGCGCAAAAGGTCAAGATTGGCACTGGAAATGCGAGCCATATCACCAAGCACCAGCGGGCGATAAATATTTGGCAGTGCTAGACAATGCCGATCACTATCTAGGCGGCATGACACCAGATGACCCCAATTCAGGCATCCCAAACCAAAGTCAAGCCGTCACCCAACTGTCCTTAGCGTTTCTAGATGCTTATTTGCAGAATGACTTAGCCGCAAAATTGTGGCTTGCCGCAATATCCGATCATATCGGCGACTGCAAATTATTGTTCGAGAAAAAATAACCAGAGGCAAGCGCAACATGGGTTGTGCAAATTGTCCAAAATGTGAGTTTAATTATCAATGGAGTTTCTATGTTTCAACCACTAACCGACATTCGTGTTGTAGATTTAACCCAAGTATTAGCAGGCCCCTACGCCGCTTATCAACTTGGTTTGCTAGGCGCAGAAGTCATAAAAATTGAAGCACCAGGTGTTGGCGATTGGTCGCGCGATAAAGGGTTTTTGCCAGAGCTAAACAAAAGCCAAATGGGCTTAACCTACCTCACGCAAAACGCCAATAAAAAATCAGTGACCCTAAACCTAAAAACCCCAGAAGGCCTAGAAATTCTAAAACGCCTCATCGAAGACGCCGATGTTTTCATAGAAAATTTCCGCCCGGGCGTCATCACCCGCCTTGGCCTGTCCTACGAAGTGGTCAAACAGCTAAACCCCAAAATCGTCTATTGCTCAATCTCAGCCTTCGGCCAAGATGGCGAAATGAGCAAACGCCCCGCTTATGATCATGTCATTCAAGGCATGTGCGGCATCATGAAAACCACAGGCCGCCCAGACACAGGTCCATTAAAAGTAGGCGCCCCCTATGTAGATTACGCCACAGGCATGAATGCCGCCTTCGCCATTGTCTCCGCCCTGCACGAAACCAAACGTAAAGGCGAGGCCATCCACCTAGATGTCGCCATGCTCGACACCTCCATGCTGCTCATGGCATCATTAATGACCGATCACCTAAACGGCGGCTGGATGCCAAAGCAATATGGCAACGAAGCGTGGAGCCAAAGCCCCTCATCAGGCGCGTTCGAAACCACCGATGGCTTGCTCATGATCGCCGCCAACAATGACAAACAATTCAAAGACCTATGCAAAGGCATCGAACGCCTAGATATACTAACAGATCCACGCTGGAGCGAGCCGCAACAACGCAAGCAAAATGCCGATGAGTTACGCCAAGAATTAATAAAAATCTTCAAAACGCGCTCGGCTTTAGAGTGGGAACAAGCATTAGATGTAGCAGGCGTTCCCGCCTCCAAAGTCAGATCATTAGATGAAACCCTACAAGAGGATCACGCCAAAACCCGCGAATTCACCACCAAGCTAAAATTACCCAACCACCCACACGACATTCACATGCCAACATTAGGTTTCAAGGTCAATCACCAAGTCATATCTGCCACCGAAGCACCGCCCGAATTAGGCGGCGACACAATGGCGGTGCTAAAAGGCTTGGGATATAATCAAGATGATTTAAATCGTCTTAAGGAGTTAGAGGTAATCTAACAAGTCTGGCAGGGAGGCCAAGATAAAATGCTAATAAATTCAAAATTCAGCCTAAACAAAGGCGCCGCAATATGAGACGCGCAGATATTATTTCAGGCATGGTGCTAATTGTGTTCGGGCTGGTGATGCTGTTCATCGTCATCCCCACGCAAATAGACACCGCACCAGATGGTTTTGTTTCCCCAAGCCTCGTCCCCAATATGATGATGATTCTCATCACTTTCTTGGCAGGCCTGTTGATTATAACCACCATCCGCAACAAAGCAAAAGAGACGCAAGAAGACGCCGCACCCCCCATTTCAAAGGCCGAGCTTGTCGCCTTTCTAAAACTAGGTTCAGTATTTGCCATCGCATTAATGCTTTATTTATGGGTCGCACCACTCGCCGCAGGCATTGCCATCATTGTCGGCTCATTGGTTGCATTAGGCGAGCGCCGCCCGTTTATCATCATTGTAATGCCAACCCTCATTCTATTCGGAATTTGGTTGCTATTTTACAAGCTATTAGGAACGGCAATCGTATGAGTATTTTATGGACTATTTAATCACTGGCTTTTATCACGTTCTCACCCCCAGTACCCTCCTATGGGTCACGGTCGGGGTCACGTTAGGCTATGTACTCGGCGCATTGCCGGGTCTTGGCAAAGCCACAGGGGTCGCCGTCGCCATCCCGATGACTTTCTACCTAGAACCCGTCACCGCCATCGCCATGCTCATCGGCATTGCCAAAGGCAGCGGCGCAGGCAGTGCCGTTTCAGCAATCCTGCTCAACACACCAGGTGAGCCGTCATCAGCCCCAACCGCCTTAGATGGCTATCCACTCGCCAGACAAGGCAAAGCCCAAAAAGCCCTAAAAATGGGCTTGTTCGCTTCAGTAATTGGCGATTTCATCTCCACCCTAGTGCTCATCGTCCTAGCCGCTCCCTTAGCGCGCTACGCCTTGCTAATAGGTCCAATAGAGCTATGCGCAATTCTCCTATTCTCCCTCACTTTCATCGGCGGTTTAGCAGGTAAATCACTCATCAAAGGCCTAATTGCCGCCGCCTTCGGCGTGTTTTTCGCCACAGTCGGCCTAGAAACCGAAACCTTCATTCCCCGCCTCACATTCGACATTCTAGAGCTAGATAGCGGCATTTCATTAGTCCCAATGGCCATCGGCATGCTCGCCATCGCCGAAATGATTGTCCAAGCCGGTAATATGAAAAAACTAGATGCCGAAACCGCGAATATGTATAGCAAAGGCAGAAAAAAAGAAGATAACATCGTCACCGCTTCCGACTGGCGGCGCAGCCTACCTGCCATTTTCAGGGGCACATTAATCGGCTCCATCGTCGGCATCCTACCGGGTCTAGGCGCCAGTGTCGGCTCTTTCCTCTCCTATGGCGCCACCAAAAAAGCCTCCAAAACCCCAGAGAAATTCGGCACAGGCATGATAGAAGGCATCGCCGCCGCCGAAAGCGCCGACAATGCCGTCGTCCCTTCAAGTTTCATCCCTCTATTCGCCCTCGGCATCCCAGGTAGCGTCATCGCCGCCATCCTCATCGCCGCATTTGTCTTGCACGGCCTAACCCCAGGCCCACAAATGTTCCAAAAACAACCGCAAATGGTTGCCGATATTTATGCCGCCATGCTATGCGCCAGCGTCATATTATTAGCCGTCGGCTATGCAGGCCAACGCCTATTCTCACAAATCATCCGCGTCCCCATCCGCCTCATCATCCCAGGGGTTATGTTCTTATGCTGCATCGGCGCTTATATGGATAGCAGTAGCGTTTTCTCAATATATGTGATGCTGTTTTTCACCGTCATCGGCTTCATCGCCCGTAAATTAGATTTTTCATTCGTTACATTCCTCATCGGTTTTGTCATCGGCCCCAATCTCGAATTAACCTTCAGACAGGCCATTCAAATCCTCGATCAACAGGCAATAAATCTAATCTATCACCCCATCGCGATCATCTTCATCATCCTAACAATGGTGACGGTGGTCTGGATCGCCCGCGGTAGCGGGAGTTCAAAAAGAGCTGCAAAAGCAGCCGAAGTGGACAAGTAAACGAAAATCAACAAAGAAGGAGAGACATAATGTCCTTATCAATGAAACGCTCACTAATGGGTACTATGGTGGCACTAGCCGTCGGCTGGACAGGTCTAATGCCCGCCATGGCTGCAGATTATCCAACAAAACCAATCACCATGCTGATCGGTTATAAAGCAGGCGGCCAAACCGACCTTGTCGGCCGCGCCACAGCCCGCGTGATGTCCGAACAATTGGGTGTGCCCATCAATGTGGTCAACAAACCCGGGGCAGGCGGCGCTGTCGCAGCAGCAGGTCTTCAGCGCGAAGATGCTGATGGCTATACCATCATGTTCCACGCCAACAGCGTCATTAACACCGCACCATTTCTCATGAAACGCGTCACTTTCAAACCCGAAGATTTTGAATATGCAGGCATGATCACCGCCTATCAAGCTGGTTTGGTAACCCAAAAAGATGCCCCATTTGACAATCTCGAAGAGTTTGTGACATGGGCGAAGGCCAATCCGGGTTTTAGCTATGGCTCGCTTAGCCCCGCTTCACGTATGACAATGGATCAGATTTCGCAAAAAGAAGGCTTAGACGTTAACATTGTGCCTCTAAAAGGCGGTGGTGATATGATTAATGCCATCCTTGGCAAGCAAGTTGTTTTGGCACTATCAGGCGGGATTCATAATAATTACCCCGATGAAATGAAAATGATTTCAGCCCTAACCACGTTCAGACATCCTTCAGCTCCAGACGTGAACACCATTGGAGAAAATGGCTACCCAATAGGCATGGACACACGCACAGTGTTAATCTTGCCCAAAGGTGCGCCGCGCGATATTCTTGACACGCTAGCAAACGCGCTAAAGGCTGCCGAAACAGATGAAGGCTTCAAAAAGATTGTCGCCACAGCCAATGTACCAATCATGTATTTTGACGTCGATGCTTCTTATAAAGAAATGCAAGACAGCTACACCAGTAATGGTGCGATTATGAAAAACGCAGGCATTGAGCCAAAATAACCGATTCCAAACTGCGAACCCTCATCGGTTCGCAGTTTTCTACCCTGTTATCAGTCTCCCAACATCCCAAACCGCCATAGATTCCCACAGCTTCAATCCAAACAAATGAATCGCCAAATGTAATATTGCCCGTGAGGCAGAGCCCAGAACGACCATAAGCGATGGTGTTGTTTTAATTATCAATAAAACTATACTTCATATTCAACAGTTAATTGGCGTTAGGTAAATTCAGCGTATTTACGAGGCCATATTAGCCATTTAGTCGTAATTTGAAGATTTTCCTTGATTAATATCTTTATAAAACTATACTCCAAATTCAACGATGAGCTGTTTTCATTGTAAGAATGGTCGTAAAGGCCACAAAGGGAGGAAAAGATGAATAAATTCAAATTGATGTTGCTAGGGGCGAGCTCACTCATGTTAAGCGCTGCGCTGCCAGCTGCAACCGTGCAAGCAGAGAACCTAACAATCGCTTTCATTGATGCGCTTTCAGGTCCATTCGCCGCGACAGGTCTCGGCAGTGGTAGAGAACTTAAGCATGCAGTTGAAAAGTTCCTAAATGGCAAAGAAGTTGCTGGCGAAAAACTTGAAGTGGAATTCTTAGAGCTTGACGGTAAGATCAATCCAAAAGAATCATTGGTTCAATTGCAAAATGCCATCAGCCAAGGCGCCAAATATATTTTCCACAATAGTGGTTCAAGCGTTGGTCATGCACTTGTCGGTGCCATCAACAAACATAACAAACGTAACCCAGATAACCGCGTACTTTATCTTAACTACGGCGCGATTGACCCTGCATTAACAGGCTCAAAATGTAGCTTCTGGCATTTCATGATCGATGCTAATGTTGATATGAAAGTTAGCGCTTTGGTTGACGAAATCGCCAAAGATAAATCTGTCAAAAAAGCCTTTATCATTGGCCAAGATTATTCATTCGGCAAAGCATTCTCTGCTGCAGCCAAAAAATATCTAGCCGACAAACGCCCAGACATTGAAATCGTTGGCGATCAATTGCACCCAATTGGTAAAGTTAAAGATTTCACTCCATACGCACAAAAAATATTACGCTCAAAAGCTGATGTCGTCATGACAGGCAACTGGGGCGCAGACATGATTAACCTTGCCAAATCTGTAAAAGAAATCGGCACAGAAGCTAACATCTATGGCATTTATGCCTATGGTCCAGGCGTAAGTGCAGTTGTTGGCGAAAGTGGCATCGGCAAACTATCAATCGTAACCCAAGGTCATATCAACCCACCAAACACACCAGAATGGGCAGCTTATACCGATGAATTCCTTGCCAAACATCCAGGCAACGATATGAGCAATGAACGCACAGTTTATGGCGTTCAAATGCTAGGCGAAGCCTTCGTTAAAGCAGGCAGCACCGATCCACTTAAAGTGGCCTTCGCACTTGAAGACCTAGAATTCACAACGATAAGTGGTGATAAAGTGGTTATGCGCGGTAAAGATCATCAAATGCAAATGCCATTGCAAGTGATGGCTCATGCCAAAGATGGCTTGAAATATGATTTCGATCAATCTGGCTTTGGTGTGATTACAACATCATCCATTCCGCTAGAAAACAACACGCTCGAAACATCATGTGAAATGCAACGTCCTTCATAATGAGTAGGTGGGCCTGACAGTGCCTTAGCTGGATCGTGTGTTGACATACGATCCAGTTGCTGTCAAAAAATATTAAATTTTATTGAGGTGAATTATGCTTGAAACCGTAATCTTTTCCTTACTGAACGGCCTCGTCTACGGGCTGCTTCTGTTTTTGCTCGCCAGCGGGCTAACCCTTATTTTTTCAATGATGGGGGTTCTTAATCTGGCGCATGCCGGTTTCTATATGCTAGCAGCATATTTTGCTTACACAATTTCACTCTATATGGGTTTCTGGTTCGGCATTCTGCTCGCACCATTGCTAGTCGGCGTCATCGGCGGCCTCGTCGAACGATACGGCTTGCGACAAGTCCATCAATTCGGCCATGTACCCGAACTAATTTTCACCTTCGGCGTTGCATTCCTACTCGAAGAAGTGGTTCAATTCATCTGGGGTCGCGATCAACTCGCCTATAACAAACCAGAAATTCTAGAGGGCGCATTATTCACCCTATTCGGTGCCGATTTCCCCATCTACAAAATGTTCATGCTCATCGTTTCAGTGCTCATATTCATTACCTTATTCTTAGTCCTAAAACACACCCGCATCGGCCTCATCATCCGCGCCGCAGTCGGTCACCCGCAAGTGGTTGGCATGCTCGGCCACAATGTACCGCTTATTTTCATGGTCACATTCGGTGTCGGCACAGCCTTAGCTGGCCTAGCTGGCGCAATCGCTGGCCCCGTATTAGGCACTTACCCAGGCATGGCCAGCGGCCTTGGTGGCATCATGTTCGTCGTGGTTATCTTTGGCGGCTTAGGCTCACTCGGCGGTGCGTTCATCGCCTCCATAATGATCGGCCTCATCCAAACCTTCGCCATCGCCATCGATGGCTCATTAGCCGATGTCCTAGCGCTTATTGGCATCATCGTAACAGAAGAAACATTCATGTATGATATTTGGTCAACCACCATGCCACAAGTAGCACCACTAATCCCATATCTAATGATGGTCGTAATGCTTATCTTCCGCCCAACAGGCCTAATGGGAGCACGTGAATCATGAGCAATCTTACCCAAATTCGCAAAGCCGAAAACATAGCCCGCAAAAAACGCCTACGCATTCTATGGCTCTGCTTCGCTGTCATCTTAGTGGTTCTACCGCTACTAGCCACAAAATTTGGCCTCACAATCTTAACCCAAATCTGCGTCGCTTCAGTCTTTGCATTGGCCTATAATATGCTACTCGGCCAAGGCGGCATGCTGTCATTCGGTCATGCAGTTTATTTCGGCCTTGGCGGCTATGCCTCCATCCATCTCATGGAATATGTCGGCACAGGCGGCGCACCCATTCC
>NVQL02000058.1 GCA_002400495.2 Alphaproteobacteria bacterium
GTATTCAAATATAGCAATTTCTGCCTGACGTCTAGTTTGCCATGTGTGTCTCCATATCAGCTCAGCCTTTATGGTCTTAAAGAATGTCTCCATAGCCGCATTATCATAGCAATTTCCTTTGCCAGACATGGATATTTCAAAACCGACATCACGCAATCGTTTTTGATAATCATGTGAACAATATTGGCTACCACGATCAGAATGATGAATGCAGCCTTTAGGTGGTTTGCGTAAAGCAGTCGCCATATCTAACGCACGTATCGCTAAATCCTTCTTCATACGATTGCTAACTGACCAACCAATCACACGACGTGAATGTAAATCCAGAACAGCAGCCAAATAAAGCCAGCCTTCACGTGTCCAAATATAGCTGATATCCACCACCCATTTCTGATTGGGTTTGTCTGCGGTAAAGTTTTGTTTTAGTAGGTTGGGCGCAATGTTGAACTTGTGATGACTATCTGTTGTAACCTTGTGTTTGCGGGTTCTGATCACAAATATATTGTTCTGGCGCATCAAGCGACCAATGCGTCTATGTCCAACTTCCAAACCAAGTTCCTTTAATTCTTCCGTCATCCTTGGTCTGCCGTAACTGTTGCCACTCAACTTAAATTGGTCACCTATATGGGCTAACAAAACCATGTCAGTTCGCTGGCTTTGGCTCATAGGTCGCGTACGGTAAGCACGATAACCACGGGGGCTAACATTCATAATTTGGCACAAACGCTTAATGGGTAGCTTGCCAAGCTGTTCTTCGATAAACTTAAACCTCATGATCTTAGCCTCGCGAAGAACTGGGTAGCCTTTTTTAGGATTTCCCTCTCCTCGCGAAGTAGACGGATTTCTTTACGTAGACGTTCATTCTCTTGAATCAAATCACTCTGTGGTTCTGATTCAATGACGTTATCACGTTCATCCCTGATCCAACGGCTTAGTGTCGAAAAAGCAATCTTAAAGTCTGAGGCAACTTGTTTACGTGTCAGACCACTGGTCAGTGCAACACGAACAACCTCTTGTTTAAACTCTGATGTAACTTTCTGTCCCATTTATATTCTCCTTGTACGCAATATATGCGATTAGAGGAGCGGCATCAAACCGTGACACGACCAAATTGAAGGCCCCACAGGCACCGTTCAAGAAGATGATAAAGGGGACGGGTGGGGGTTCTATCTCAACATTACTGCATCAGATGATGTAAAAACCTTTCAAGCATTGGCTGGTGCCGGCGATGATTTCGGCATTATGGGTGAAAATAACTCCACAATATCCGTAGACAGCGCAACCAGAAAAAGCCTTGAATTTGAATTTAACGAGTTGCTTGAGCAAATTGATCAATTAACCAAAGATGCAAGCTTTAACGGCAATAACTTCCTAGATGATGACAATCTAAAAGTTATCTTTAACGAAACAGGCTCAAGTAGCTTGACCATTAAAGGCGTAAACACATCTTCAGCTGGTCTTGGCTTAACAGCCGCCCTATCAGGCAGTTTCCAATTCAATAGCACAATTGAAGATACATTAAAAACTCTTGATAAAGCCACAACCACTCTACGCTCAAACGCATCTACCTTTGGTTCAAACTTATCAATCGTGCAAGCCCGTAAGGACTTCACAGATAATATGATCAATACCCTAGAATCTGGCGCAGCCAACTTAACTCTAGCCGACACAAATGAAGAGGGTGCAAACTTGCTAGCTCTTCAAACGCGTCAGTCATTGTCAACCACTGCTTTATCAATGGCGTCTCAAGCCGATAGAGCCGTATTGAGCCTATTTTAATTCTAAAAAAGCACATCCACAACACTAATCAAACGTCTCTCTATAAATATTTAGCGGGGCGTTTTCGCATATAAGTATATAATGTATAACGGTTTATTTTAAATATTTAAACTTTTAACCAAGCATTAACCCCGTCTAGTTATAAAGAATTAAGTTTAATGTAAACGAGTACCGCTCACAGAATGTGAGTATTAAATTAACAGTATCCGAGTATCGCTCTAAAGTTCTAGAGCTGAATTTTTAACTTGAGTATCCACTCTCACCGAATGTGAGTTTTTAATTTAAACAGACAATCAGAATGATTGTTACATATCCTAGAATAGGAACTTATAATGTCAGAAATCACTTTATCAAGTGCTGTGCGCCAAAATCTATTGAGCATGCAAAGCACTGCCAGAATGATGGCATCAACCCAAAACCGCTTAGCAACAGGTAAACGGGTTAATTCAGCCCTTGACAATCCTACCAATTTTTTCACCGCTTCATCACTTAACTCTCGTGGTTCCGATCTTAGCCGTCTGCAAGATAGCGTGGGCAACTCCATTCAGACCATCGAAGCTGCCGACAATGGC
The DNA here is from genome assembly GCA_002400495.2 of Alphaproteobacteria bacterium. Lineage (GTDB taxonomy): Bacteria > Pseudomonadota > Alphaproteobacteria > Rhizobiales > OSC116 > OCS116. The sequence continues at coordinate 2,352 of NVQL02000058.1, forward strand.
ATCAAAGCCATCACAAAATTAGTTGAATCAGCACAAGGTACAGCCCGTCAGGCACTACAATCCGAAAAAGGCGAGATCATAACAGCCAAAGTTGAAGGCTCTAGAATCAAAGTCAAAGATGTCGATACAGATGTAATGGGCATAAAGCAATCTGACCATCTATCATTTGACATTGATGGCACCATCAAAACCGTTGGTTTAGATGGCACAGAGAGCCTAACCGAAATTGCCAAAAAGATCTCAGAAATCGAAGGCCTTACGGCCACCGTTCAAGATGATGGCAAAGGCCGATTCAGCATCGATGTCGATACAGAGGATGACATAAAAACCTTTGAGGCATTAGGAACTGGCGCCGAAATATTGGGCATTACCGGTGAAAATACCGCCACATTATCCGAAAAAAGCGCAACCAGAAAAAGTCTTGAATCAGAATTCAACGATTTACTCATCCAAATCGATCAATTAACCAATGATGCGAGCTTTAACGGCAATAACTTCCTGGATGGTGACAACCTAAAAGTTATCTTTAACGAAACTGGCTTAAGTAGCCTGACCATTAAAGGCGTAGATACAACTTCAGCAGGCCTTGGTCTAGCAGCCGCCCTATCGGATAGCTTTCAATTCAACAGTCAAATTGATGCCACACTAAAAACTCTTGATGCAGCCACAATCACTTTACGCTCTAACGCATCTACCTTTGGTTCAAACTTATCAATCGTGCAAGCCCGCAAAGACTTCACTGATAATATGATCAATACCCTAGAAACTGGCGCAGGCAACTTGACCTTGGCCGACACAAATGAAGAAGGTGCAAACTTGCTCGCTCTTCAAACCCGTCAGTCATTATCAACCACTGCTTTATCAATGGCATCTCAAGCCGATCGAGCCGTATTGAGCTTATTCTCATAATATTTGGAATTCTGTGTCAATTCATGTGTTTTATTAATGAACATGAATTGACACATACAAGAATTTCAAACTTGAAGAGACTTTACAGCCTTTCAATTCGACTAAGCCCCAATTGGCAAAGATAATATTTCAACCCCAAATGAAACAATTAATTGAAGCCCGTTTGGCTCCAGTTATGGAAATCATCCAGCCGATGAGGAAACTGAGCAGTCGGCCTGTTCAAAAACACAAACAAGTATTGCATCCCAATTTGAGCTGTTTTGAGTACAAATTGTTTAGTATTGCGTCCCCCGTTTTATCAGTATTGCGTATTTTACCCCATTAGTTCTGCGTATCTTATCTCACTAGTTTTGCGTATTTATTTCATTAGTATTGAGTATTTGAATATTAAAGAGTCTCACCATTAAAAACTGGTGGGGCTTTTTTTTCGGCAAAATATTCCCACTAGGCAAATATTGCCCTCGGCATTAACTTTCTAGCGCCGCTTCACTTAATTTTTGATTCGTTTGTATAAATATTGCATTAACACTCCCTAACCTAAAATTAATCCACAGCATCAAACCTATGGACACATCTCACTAAACTCATGCTATAGCGTGGTTTTCTATTAGATCATGGTTAATTATCGTTAAACCGAATGAACAAATTATTAATTATATTGCTTGTCGTACCAAGCATTTAACCATTCATTAAGGTTAACGAATTAGTCCTTAGGATAGATCAAACGGTAAGAAATCAAAAAACCAACTTACCAAAATTCTTTAAGAGGCAATTGGAGACAAAAATGTCTGATATTACACTATCAAGCGCGGTACGAAGAAATTTACTATCACTTCAAGGCACCGCTACTATGATGGGCAAAACCCAGGAACGGTTAGCAACAGGTAAAAAAGTCAATTCAGCTTTAGACAATCCAACTAACTTCTTCACCGCGGCGTCATTATCTAGTCGATCAAATGATCTAGGACGACTGCTCGATAGTGTAAATAACGCGGTGCAAACTCTAGAAGCTGCCGATAATGGTATTAAAGCCATCACTAAATTAGTTGAGTCTGCCCAAGCCTCAGTCCGTCAAGCACAACAAGCTGCATCAGCCGTAGAAAAAACATCCATCACAAGCGCAAGTCGATCGGAAACATTTGATGTTCCAAAGAGTGGCACCAGCGGGTTTTCAATAACGCCCAAGGGCGGCGCACCTATAAACATTGATACGACCAAAATGCAATCGCTAGAAGAAATCGAATATGCGATTGATAAAATTGAGGGCTTTTCTGCACGACTCATCCCAGGTGATGAGCCAGGCGAAGAGAAAATAGAAATCACCGCCAGTGATGGCACAACTGGTTTTAGTGTCGATGACATCGGCACAGGCAAAGGTAGAGGCCATGCCCTTGGCAATATGGGCCTTGGCGATGGCGCACAAGCCACCATGCGGAAATTTGAGACCAATGGCAAATCTCTCGTACGAGAAAAACTACAAACAGAATTTAACGATCTGCTTAAACAGGTTGACGACATCACCAAAGATGCGGGCTTTAACGGCAACAACCTTCTTGCCAATACCGACCTTAAAGTGATTTTCAACGAAGATGGCTCCTCTTCACTTACAATTAAAGGCGTAGATATCAGCTCAGCTGGCCTTTCATTGAAAGAGGTTACTGGAGATACGTTCCAATATAATGACAGTATTGACGGTGTCCTAGCCTCATTAGATGTAGCGCTGGCAACTTTGCGCTCACAAGCATCAACCTTTGGCTCCAACTTATCAGTGGTGCAAACCCGCCAAGATTTCACAAAATCAATGATGAACACCTTAGAAACCGGTGCAGCTAACTTAACCCTAGCCGACACCAACGAAGAGGGTGCAAACTTACTTGCACTCCAAACTCGACAATCATTAGCAATAACCGCTTTATCAATGGCTTCAGAGGCCGACCAATCGGTCTTGAGCTTATTCTAATCAATAAATTCAAAAATAAAAAGGCTGATGGAACCATCTATTTCATCAGCCTTTTTTTTAACCAAAAGAGGGCAAGATGGCACTAAAAGTCGAATTAAAACCCAATGAAAAAATTATTCTGGGCAATAGTGTGATTACCAATGGCCCAAACCGCGCGCGTTTTTACATCAAAGGCAACGCAGTTATCTTACGTGAGAAAGATATTCTCACCGCTGATAGCGCCGATACCCCTTGTAAACGCATCTATTTTGCCATTCAAATGTTCTATTTAAGTGAAGAAGAAACTCATAATCATACAGATTATTTTGCACAGGTTAATGAAGTTATTGCAGCTGCACCCACAACTTTAATATTTATTGAAGAGATAAATAAGCAGATGTTAACCAATAACTATTATAAAGCATTAAAGGAAGCAAGAAAGCTCATCGATTACGAGAAGGAATTATTCGACAATGCATAACAATGCGCAAAAAGCTTACGCCAATGCAGCAAAGACGACAGTGTCACCTCGAGGAAGAGAGGGCCAATTGTTAATTAAAGCCGCCAATAAACTGACGAATATTCGTGATAATTTCAAGCAGGTGTCTCGTGCTGATATGAATGAAGCACTGACTTTTAACCGTAAGCTATGGACCGTTTTCTCAAGCTCCGTATCAAGTGCCGAAAACCCACTGCCATTACCTATAAAAAATAACATCGCCTCTCTTGCCGTGTTTATTTTCAAGCATCAACTAAGTTTTATGGCCAAACCAGAGCCCTCAAAACTAGATTCTCTAATCAACATCAACAGAGACATCGCCAGCGGCTTATTCGCCAAACCTACATAACACACGCACTGCGTACGCGCGTTCTGCTTTTTATACTGGTCACTGCGTGCGTTCGCTCCGCTCTCTTGCCACGCCTAACGGCGACGCGCAGTCGCGCTTGCCTCACCCCTACGGGCGAGGACTCTTTATGCCTAGCACTGCGTGCGTTCGCTCCGCTCTCTAGCCACGCCTGACGGCGACGCGCAGTCGCGCTTGCCTCTCCCTACGGGCGAGGACTCCTTTCCCACGATAAGCACAAGGCTGCAAATTCTGAGTTTGCCGCATAGCACCAAAATGCAGAGTTTCGCCAAACTCTAGCTCACTAAACGTAATGTAGTTGATTGGGGTGCCGAATTCGCATCCGACCAGCGGCTGAGTGGCTTAGCTAGAGAGCGGAGCGAACGCACGCAGTGCCAAGCATAGGAGCAAAGCGACAAAGCGTGGAGCGAACGCACGCAGTGCCAAATATAAAACGCACGCAATGCCAAGCAAAAAACCAAGCATAAACCAAATCTTACAAAAAGTTCACCAAATGCGATTTAGACAGCATCGAAGTCACCCGATGCGATGTTTCAAGCTGAGTATTAAGCGCCAATATTTTCGCACTCACGTCCTGAACATCAACCCCTTCAGCAGCAAATAAAATATCCTCACTAATCGCAATTCTTGAATTATTGCGCATACTTAAATCTGCGAGATATTTTTGTTTATAACCCAATTCGGTTGATAGGTCTAAAACACTCGTCTTCGTACTGTCATCAGATAAACCAGCTGTTATACGCATTTTTAAGGCTGCATAATGCGCGTCAGATGCTTTGCTTGCTGGGTCAAATTTTTCCGCCACCATCATGGATAGGTTCTTTACCAATTCGCGCAAAGGCTCTTCATTAGCGCGTGTATTCACTTCAACTGCACTATGTTTTGAGGCATAAACTTTATGGCTGCTCCGTTCAGTTCCGATTGTTTTATCGCCCTTATACCAGGCCATTGTATCCAAATCTGTACCAGCTTTCATGGCTGTGGCCCTATCAAATGGCGGCCCATCAACACGTTTTGGGTTGTCGCTAAAAAAGTCATTAGCAGCCACTAAATCCGATGCAGCCATCATTTCACCATTAACCACAAAGTCAAACGCCTCAGTCAATGATTTATGAAAATTCGCCGTAGTCTCAGCATTGGTTGCACCGATTAAGAATCCATTTCTGTTGCCAATGCCATGAGTTTTTGCTTTGAGCTCAATGTCAAAATCAGCACCATCTGGCAGGGTCAAGCGCATAGTAATTGTATCATTGCTAATTAGCTTTGCGCCTGTAAAGTCAAAATTAACACTCGACAACGCACCAGTTGCCTGCGTCACATTTAGCCCCGAAATGGCATGAGTTACATTGCTAAGTTTTATCCCAAAATCATGCACACCATCTTCGGCGACATTCACTTGCATACCCTTTGCAGAAATTGCCAAACGGCCACTCTTCATCGGTCCCAAATCGGCTTGTTTCCGTTCACTAATAACTTGTTTTAAGCCAGCTCTATTGCCCTGCCCGTTCAAAATATTGCTAAGGGTTTCTATAGGTTTATCACCAAGCTTAGTGCCAGCAAATAAATATCTATCAGACATTTTCTCATTCAATAAGTTAATGACATCGCTTAAACTTTGGTGAGCGTTAATTTTCAAATTCACAAAACTACCATCGCTTAACGACATGGCCGTACCGTTAAAATCAGAACGAGCGTTAGATTCAATATTACCAAGACTGCCCAAAACATTCTGCACAGTGCTCAAGTGAATATTGGCATGCTTAATGGCATTATTATATCCTGTGTAGCTATTAATGTCCGCACGCATTCTAAGGGCTGTATCGCGATCATTTCCTAGTCCACCATAAGTTTGGGCTTTTTTCTGCGTCGACAATTGCACTTGCAAGTCAGATAAATCCGAATTTAATCGTTTTATATAACCTGATGGGCCTAAGGAACCACTACCGCTAATTTCCATTTCTAATTCCTGTCCTCAAAATATGCATTACATATTTCTTATTATATCCATCAAATCCTTGACCACACTCACAACCCGGGCATTTGCAGCATATGCCATTTGTAAGGTCAGTAATTGTGCCATTTCTTCGTCCACATTCACTTTGGTTTTATCGCTCAAACGTGCGTTCATCGCGCTAACCACCATTTTCTGGCTTTCTTCCAAGTCCGAATGTCGAGCAATCTGTGATGTTTGGTTCGCCACCACTTTTTGCGCAAAGTCCACCAATGTGCCTGAATAAGGTGAGCTTTTCGAGCCGATGCCAGAATCGGCATTAAAAGCAAATGAAGTTTCGGTAAATTTTGCCAATAAATCCTCAGGTCGGCTTTGATCACCCAATGCTGTCGCATTGCTATATTTAACCAAAAGCCCATTATCAGCCAACAGTTCGCTATTCACCCTGATCCGAGACGCAAAGCCACGTTTTTGCGTATTTCCATCTAGGCTATTGCTGTAATTCTCTTGGCGGTTGCCATTCCAATCAACAAAAAAGTTAAGCTCCGTGCCCTGCCCTTGCACACCCCTAGCCGTTTGCATCCCCGTCAGACCAGCCACATTAACTAAATTTGAGCCGCCATCATCCATAATCTGAAGGTGAGTGCCATCAATTAACGACACACTAAAATTGGGGTTTTCCTTGGCAATTGCATCCGCAATTTGGGCCTCCACGCTGGCCATACCGCCGCTAAAATCAATACCATATACTTTATCATTGCCTTTTGCGGTGGCACTGTCATCCAACGGCAATGTTGTAGGGTCAGAGACTTTTACAAAACTCATTGTATAGCTATAGCCAGTTAAATTATCTCTATAATCAAACTCAATTACATTGCCATCTGATAGACCGCTTATATCCAAGTTGAAACCGGTGTTCACATCTGTGACGACAGCGGTGCCTTTATTCTCAATCGTGTTTAAAGCCATTGCCAAACTATGTGCCAACTCATCAAGTTGATCTTGAGCATTGACGAGAATGTTATCCCGCACATTTATCAATCCAGCTAATTTACCACTTCTAATCGCCCCAGTTTCAATTAGATCTACAGGTTTGCCCGATGCCGTCAGCAGACCAATAGTTCCCACACCTCGTAAGTCTTTATCTTTATTGTAAAGATGATTGGCACTTAGGTTGAATTTTGTATCAAATTGAAGCGTACCAGGACGGCCATCTACTAAGGCCAGGCCATTGGCTGCAAAAATTTTCACCGCGCCATTTGTGCCTTCAGGCACCACCTTAATATTTATAATAGCGGCTAAATCTTCAATCTCCATATCAAGCTGATCTTGCAAATCTGCCAAACCATTGCCAGAGCCATTTGATATCAATTGATGGCTAATGCGCGCAATATTATTTATCGCCACGTTAGCCCGATCAATCTCCTGACCAATCATACTTTCGGCACTTTGGCGCATATCCTGCACCCCGTCCGACATGTCTCGCAATTGTGATACTAAATATTCACTACCTTCCATTAATTCTTGGCTCGCAGCTTTTGATTGCGGTGCGTTGGCAAATGTCGTCATCGCCGAGGCAACATTATTCACAATCGAGTCTAGCGCGCCATCAGAACCAGGCTCGCCAAATAAATTGTCAACATATTCCAGAAACTCGGTCTGAACACTCAGGTTTTTATAATCCGAATATTCAACACGAAGGTTTGTCTGTAAAAAACTATCAACTTGTCTGGTCACCGGGCCAATGGCGACACCAGTGCCTTTACCGCCCGAAATTTTGGCGTTAAGCGTTTGAATCTTCTTCGTGTAACCTTCAGTTTCAGCGTTGGAAACATTCCTCGAGACGACATCAATGCCAGCTTGAGTTGCCCGCAAACCACTTAAGGTATTACTTATGCTTTGGCCAAGTCCCATTCTCTACCTATTTTCAATAGTTAATCAAAACTCAATTAACGCTTCATATTCAGCACTTCTTGCAGCATTTCATTCGCAGTGGTCAAAATCTTGGTACTCGCCGCATAAGCTTGCTGGGTTACAATTAGTTTTGAAAATTCTTCGGCAATGTCAGTGTTCGAGGCTTCAAGTTGATTGGCCACAACCGAGCCACTCGCCCCAGCAGTCGCCTTGCCAGAAGCCGAGGTGGCGATAAATGCACTACCATTCTGTTTCTTCAAATTACCTTCCGAAGCGAATGACGCCGTCGCAATTGCCCATTTGTCAACCACCACACCATTGGTATAAGTCACCGACACGCGGCCATCACCAGTCACACTCACACTTGACATCTCACCAGCCGAATAACCGTTTTGTGAAATATCATTCACAATGGCACTACCACCATCATCATTATATTGCGACAGCCCGCCATTCGAGCCATGCTTCAAAGTCATGTCACCCAATTGGTCACCATTAATAACCATATTCGAAATGACCACATCACCTGTATCCACCACACCTGGAGGGCCAATTAGTTTCGAATTCGACCCAAATGTATAATCTTCCTCTAAACGCGTCCATGACACATCTTCAGCTAATTCTGGGTCAGAGTTCGAGTTATAATAAAGTGCCCACGTATCAGGTTTATCAGAAGTTTTTGCCCAGCGTAATTGCACGTCCACACCATTACCTGCTTCGTCATAAACTGTAATTGAATTGCCACCAATAGACTCATCAATAAACACCCCTTCATCGGCTTTCGTAATGTCGCCAACCAAGTCCAATTCTGCCGAAAGAAATTCCTTACCACTGGCAGTGGAAGGATGAATCGGCAAGTTCAATCGATAATTAATGCTTGTCGTCGGCTTCGCCGCCAAAAAGTCATTGGAGAATCGAATCACACTTGGTTCAGTACCCGTTGCGTTGCCTGTCGTGCCGTCAATCTCATTACCCTTTAAATAATAGCCCGCGCCATTAACCAAAAAGCCATCTTTGTTTAATTCAAAGTCACCACGCCTTGTATAGCGTGCCACACCGTCAAATGTTGGCAAACCATCGGCCTCACCGGCTTGTTCAGCAATCACAAAATAGCCTGCGCCATTAATCGCCAAGTTAGTGTCCACTTCAGATCCTAACAAATCACCTTGGGCTGAGTTAGTCGATCTTGTAAAAGCCATCACCGAGCCAGCTTTCTGGCTTGATGGGTCGGATTCAGAAACCACATCCTTAAAAGATGTCTCCGTGCGCTTGTAGGCAATGGTTTGCGAGTTCGCAATATTGTCAGATATATGTTCCAAAGACGTTGATTGCGCCCGAAGACCAGCCACCGCAGTTGTCATTGCGCCAAAAATACCCATTTTATCCCCTTTACCAAATAATTCAGGTTACAAATAATAATATCGACAGACCAATCCAGCCTGCCATGCTTAACATCTCATCACCAATCATGGTTAACACCAAAATCAGAGACATAAATTCAAGTTCTACTTTGCAAATAGCATGCCAAACACTAAACTGTTATATTTCAATGAGTTATTAAAACACCTTAAGCTCCACCTAGGTACTTATGGTTAGTAATTGCTTACCAATCGGCAATTATTTCCGCCCAAAGGCGGCAAAAGCAATATTTTATCGACATTTTTTCTTTAGTCGCTAGACTTAAAAAAACATAGCCAATGGAAACTAATTATGAAAACAGCATTCAAATATTTGAGTTATTTAGTCGGTTTTTTCATGGTTATATTGCTCATCGCTGCCCTTTCCATATATGTCTACTTCACCAATGGCTTGCCGCTTTATGATGGTCAGGTTCAGCTAGCTGGTTCAAAACATAAAATCACCATCACCCGCGATCAACACGCCCTGCCCCACATCATCGCCCAAACCACAAATGATGCCTATTTCGCCATCGGCTATGCTCACGCTCAAGACCGCTTATTCCAAATGCAATTGCACCGCCACATCGCCATGGGCAGATTGTCCGAATTGGTCGGCCAAAAAGGCCTTGAAACCGATAAGTTCCTGCGCACCTTAGGCATGTTTCAAGCCGCACAATCCTCATATAAATTGCTCAGCAACCAAACCAAGGCCGAGTTAGAAGCCTATAGCGCAGGGGTCAACGCCTATTTGGCCGAAGACAATATATTACCCGTCGAATTCACCATTTTACAGCTCGACAAGCCCGCGCCTTGGCAACCCATACACAGCGTCGCATGGATGAAAATTATGGCGTGGGATCTCAACAATACATGGCGCAAAGAGCTAGATCGCCTCATTATGTCAGCTAGTTTCACCCCGCAGCAAATTGCCGAATATCACCACCCCTATCCCGGTGATAAACCCTTCATCCCGCCAAAACCCATAGACATTTACGGCTTCGAGTTAAACGCTCCAAACCCGGTGAAAACCTCAGCTTTAAGCCGCCAAATCAGCATTTCACCCATCATCGATCAACAAACCGCACAAGGCATAGGTTCTAACAATTGGGTGCTAGCCAGCAATCTCAGCCAGTCAGGCAAACCTTTATTAGCTAACGACCCACATCTAGGCCTCACCGCCCCTGCCCTTTGGTATCACGCACATTTAAGCGCCGAAGATAACAGCCTCAACGCAATTGGCGCCACCATGCCAGGCGTGCCCTATATCATCCTAGGCCGTAACGACCGCATTGCATGGGGCTTCACCAATACCGACCCCGATGCGCAAGATTTATATGTCGAAAAAATAACCCGCAATGGCTTTTATAAAACCCCAAATGGCGAAGCCCCTTTCATCACCCGTCAAGAGGTCATCAAGATTAAAGGCCAAGATGACTACATCCTCACCACCCGCGCCACCCGCCATGGCCCTGTGCTTTCTGATCGCTTGAATAATGTCGCCGCTCTATTGGGCGACAAACATGTCATCGCCCTACGTTGGACAGCTTTAGACAATGATGCAAACAGCATAGACGCCGCAGCCAAAATGGCTTCATCACAAAATTGGCAACAATTTAAAGCCGCCACCAAAGCCTTCAAAGCCCCGCAACAAAGCATTGTCTATGCCGATGTTGATGGCAACATTGGTTTCATCGCACCCGGCGCCGTACCCATTCGCCACCCCGATAACGAGCTTTATGGTCAATATCCCTCACCAGGCTGGTTGTCCAAATATGATTGGCAGGGCTACATCCCATTCGATGAATTGCCACAAAAATTCAACCCCACAAAAAACTACATAGCCACCGCCAACCATAAAATTATCGATGATGATTACAAACATTACATCGCCAGCAAATGGTCATTGCCCTATCGCTATGACCGCATTGTCAAATTGCTAGAAGCCAAACCCAAACACTCGCTTGATAGCCTCAAAAACATTCAATTCGATCAATATTCTAACTTTCTTGAAGCCATGCGCCCCTTGCTCGATCAAGCCATGACCCAGCAACCACTTACCGATCCAGACGCCATTAAAGCCTATGAATTGGTTAAAAATTGGGATGGCCGCGGCACAGTGAATAGCCGCGAAATGCTGCTCATCACTTTATGGATTAGAAATTTGCAAACCGTCATCCTCACTCCCGAATTTGATCAATTACGCAGCCGTAATCATCAATTCCTCATAGATGTACTCAACAATAAAAATGGCATGAGCCGCTGGTGCGGCACGTTAGGTAACCAAGATGGCACGCCTCAAACCTGTGCCACATTGGTCTCACAAACTTTCTACATCACCACCCAACAAATCATCAAACAATTGGGCATCAATATGAAAAATTGGCAATGGGGCGAAGTTCATAAAGCCGTAAGCGAACATCGTATTTTTAATAAAGTGCCATTGCTGAACCGCCTATTCAACCTCACCACTCCCATTGGCGGCGGCAGAATGACCATCAATGTCGGCACTTTTGGCCGCACCGATAGTGATGATTTAAACCAAATATTCAAAAACACCGTCGGCCCGAGCTTACGCCATTTATTCGATCTCTCAGACCTCGAAAAATCTCGCTATATCCATTCTTCAGGCCAATCAGGCAATGTCTTTTCACCTTATTATTCCGATTACATGCCGCTTTGGGCAAAAGGCGATTTCATCCCAATGACCATGCTTAAGGCCAATTATTTACCCAACGCCATTGGCAGCCTAGAACTCATCCCCAAATAAACTGATATATCAATATTATTGTCGCGACATAAGTATAAACCAAGCCTATAAAGGCCTTGTTATTCCCGGACGGGTAAAATGGAGCCTTTAATGAATTTTTTTAAAAAAATATTTAGCATAGATTTTTCACTTAAATCACCCATGGTTATGCTAGCGCTGATGACTGCAGCCGTACATTTTTCTTTCTCAACATGGCGCTCATTGCTTAACAATTTCGCGGTCGATGTGGTTGATTTCAGCGGCGCCGAAATGGGCAATTTACAAGCCTTGCGCGAAGTTCCGGGTTTTTTCGCTTTCACCGCCATTTTCTTACTATTTATATTCCGCGAGCAAACCCTAGCGCTTATTTCCATTGTCATCATGGGCATCGGCGTGGCCATCACTGGCTATTTTCCTTCCATCATTGGGCTTTACGTCACCACTGTCATCATGTCGATTGGTTTCCACTATTATGAAACCATGAATCAATCACTCACCTTGCAAATATTCTCCAAAGATGAGGCACCCATTAATATGGGCAAGCTAATCGCCATCGGATCAGCCTCCAGCCTCGTCGCTTATGTCTTCATTTTCATCTTTTTTGGCCAACTTAACTTAGGCTATGAACTCTCCTTTTTGCTGGCTGGTGGCATCACTGCATCCGTCGGTGTTTATCTTTATAAAACTTTCCCCAGAATCAAAGTGCCGCATGAGCAACGCAAAAAATTATTATTGCGCAAAAGCTATTGGCTTTATTATGCACTCACCTTTATGGGCGGCGCGCGCCGTCAAATCTTTGTCGTATTTGCGGGCTTCTTAATGGTCGAAAAATTCGGCTTTACGGTAACTGAAATCGCCGCATTATATTTCTTCAACGGCGTCTTTAACATCTATCTGGCCCCACAAATTGGTAAAATGGTCGGAAAATTGGGCGAGCGCACCGTATTGACCATCGAATATGTCGGCCTCATCATCATTTTCACAGGCTATGGTTTTGTCGATAACAAATGGGCAGGCGTGGCGTTATTCATCGCCGATCACGCGTTTTTTGCCATGGCCATCGCCATGAAAACTTACTTCCAAAAAATCGCTGATCCACAAGATTTCGCGCCCACAGCAGGTGTAGCTTTCTCCATCAACCACATAGCGGCTATTTTCTTGCCCACCATCTATGGTACCATCTGGGTGCTTTATGGCGCATCTTATGTATTCTTCATCGGCGCGGCTTTTGCTGTTGCTTCGCTAGTTTTAGCACGGCTCATTCCCCACAACCCGGTAAAAGGCAATGAGTTCATCTGGTCAACCTCAAAACAATGATATAATTTCATGTCAACCAATATGACGCCTCAAAAAAAGCTCGGCCGCACAGAATTCATCTTTCTGGTGGCAGCTTTGATGGCGCTCAATTCCCTGGCAATGGACATTATGTTGCCTGCCTTGCCCGACATTGGCCACAGCCTCAACATGCTACAAGCCAATAACCGCTCTTTGGTTCTGACATTTTTTTCCATTGGCTTTGGCTTCACTCAAATTATTTTCGGCTCATTAGGCGACCGATTTGGCCGCCGCATCCCCCTCTTCATTGGCCTCACCCTTTATATAGTTTCAGCATTTGCTGCCATTCTATCGCCAAATTTCGAGACATTGTTATTCTTACGCATGGTGCAAGGCATGGGCGCAGCAGGCGTACGGGTTATGGTTATGGCCGTGGTGCGCGATCAATATTCTGGCAATGCCATGGCGCAAATCATGTCATTGGTCATTATGATTTTTATGCTCATGCCGATTCTTGCCCCCGTCATGGGGCAAACATTGTTACTCATCGGCTCTTGGCATCTTATATTTCTATTCATGGTAATCGCTGCTTTATGCATTGCCCTATGGTCCGCATTGCGCTTACCTGAAACATTAGCAATAGACAAACGCCGCAGCCTCACAATCGGCAATTTGAGCGCGGCAATAAAAATAGTTTTTACCAATCGCACGGCCATGGGCTACTCAATTGCTGGTATGTTTATGATGGGCACAGTTTTGGGCTTTGTGAACACCGCCCAACAAGTCTTTGTTGGTATATTTGACTTAGGCCTACTATTTCCCATTGCTTTCGCCTCAGCCGCCACTATGCAATCGATGGCAGGCTTTTTAAATTCACGTTTTGTGAGAAAATTTGGCATGCGGCTCATCGCCCATACTGCCATCCTCCTATTCATCACCATCAGCAGCCTGCTTTGGTTCATAAGCCTATTTGGCAGTATAAATTTCTGGGTCTATATCATTATGATGAGCTTCATCATGTTCACATTAACGGGTGTCATGTCAAATACAGGCTCTATGGCAATAGAAAGCTTAGGCGATGTTGCAGGCACAGCATCAGGAGTTTTTGGTACTTTTAATGCCTTTGGTGGTGCATGTCTTGGCTATCTCATCAACCAAGCTTTCGATGGCAGCATAACACCCCTCGCCGCAAGCATAGCTCTTATGGGTTTAGCCGCTCTATCCTCAATGCTCTTTGCTGAAAAAGGCAAATTATTCAACAAACCCACCACGGCTCCACAGCCATAAAGGCGTGTGCATATCAATTGGCAATAATTCCGAACCCGCAAGCAATTTCACCCAAGCATCCGCACACAATATCTGCCCCTTAGCACTTGCCGCCACATCCTCGCTAATCAGCCCAAGCCGCACCGAGGCTTGCATGATATGGGTATCAGGCGCAATGCTTAACGCTTGGCGGTTTGTCAGCGGATAGTCCATATATTGCACCAGTACAAACAGCCAATAATTACAAATTTTATCACCCGCAAGGTAGGGGAAGTCTTTGCGATTGGTTTGAATAAATTCACGAATTTTTGCAATGTTAAAATCATTCTGAGTCAAAATGTTAAACATATTACCCGTGCCATATTTCACAATGCCACCGCTGACTCGCTGCCAGTTATCAATATGCTTATTGGGTTGCAATGCCACCTTATACTTCGGCAAAGCAGCACGTAATGTTTCAACATCAGATGTCGCCACTTTTTCGGGCTCAAACACCCAACAGCTAGTCTCGTCATAATATGTCTTGGTACAAGCTTGCCATAATGTATATGAATTACGTTGATAGTTTAAACACATACCAAGCGTTAGATAATGCAATAACCCGTGAGAGCAGCGATCAAGCTTTGGATGCACATCTTCGGGCATCGTCTCGCCGCCCAATTTCCCACGCTGCCAATTTTTATGCAAAGCCAAAGCCTTGCATAAAACCTTTGCGTTCAAGCCTGTCACACAAAACCCAATTTATCTTGTCTAGTCCAAACGACCAGAGGCATGAGCCAACATCAAATAAACTTTACCCGTCTCGCTCGATAAATAAGTATCAATCAAAATACTATCACGATCTTGTTCATAAATCTTAGTCAGCAATTCTTCAAAATCAGCAATATATCTATCCACATCGCGCTTAAAGCTCATTTCATTGCGATATTTATAGCTCACTTCATCAAATAACTTTTGCCCACGCAATGTATATAATCTGCGGGTAAACACATTACGCTCACCATTTCTATACCGCGCCCATAATAGGTCTGGTGCTTCATGATCAAGCGCTTTGGCCAAATCCAATGACAAAGCGTTTAGTGATTCAACTTTATGCAATTCACTCTGCGGCGCAGCTCTTTGGCCGCCATTATTGCCAACATTTGGGCGTCGCTGAGCTGCAACAGACGCTTGTGTGCGCGGTTGCAAATGCGGTGGCAATGATTGATCTGACGAAGCCCGCGACAATAGATCAGGCATTGCCCACTTGTTCTGTGGTACCGGTTGCGCCGTATTTCTAGGCTTACGCTCAGCATGGCTTTCTTGCGGTGTCCGCTCCCGCTGTAGGCGCTCTTGTAATGGGCGTTCCTGCGTTGGACGCTCGTGATGCATTTGGCGTTCTTGATGCAATGGTCTATCGTGCATTGGTCTATCGTGTAATGGTCGTTGCTCGTGTAATGGGCGTTGCTCGTGTATTGAACGCTGTTGTGGCGCTCTTGGCTCTCTCATACGCTGCTGTGGTTCAGCGGGCCGAGAAACCGCTGCCGCTCTGGGTACAGCATTTTCAACACGTTGATGCGGCACCACCGAATCAGCTATAGAAGGTGCCGATACAGGACCACTAAAACCGCCAACTGTTTTAGCCAACTCACTCAACGCACTCACCTGATCATCAACATATACCTTCATGTCTTGTAACGCTTGCTTGGCTTCGTTTGGTATTTGCGACACAGTCTGCGCCAAGTTATGACGCGTGTTTTCCATTTCTGTATCCATACGCCCCGTTACAACATTCAAATTTTGTGCGGTGTCAGATAGTTTTTCACCAGCCAATTCAATGCGCCCAATAATGTCAGCAATAGCAGTTTCGTGACTTTGCCTAATTTGCATTAAGCTTTCTTCAGTATTGTTAATTGCGCTGTTTTTAATAAGCTGCATTTCCCTATGCATTAACTCAGTAACTGCAAGGGCTTCATTTTTAAGATTATCACCCATATTACGCGATTGTTCATACAACAAAGCCATGGCATCCTGCACTTCTGCTTTCGATCCACTAATGATCGATTGAATGTCTCCACGTAGCGTTGTGGTGGCGGCAAAACTGCTTTCTTTTAACAGTTCAACAAGTTTCTGCGTCTCATTGGATGTTGATTTGCGAATATTATTCATTTCCGTTTGCAACATATTGGCCGAATTTTGTGCCGCTTCAAGCAACATGCTTTGAATGTTCTGGCTGCGGTTTTCTGCATTGAGGAATGATTTATCCATAACCCCTGCAAATGACGTCAGCAAGTTATTAACCTGTTCAGCATTACCAAGCAATTGCTCAGCCGCGCCAGATAGGCCTTCATGACGGCTTTGCAATGCCAAATTAATTTCTTTATTGGCTTTTAAAATTGCATTTGTAGCAAAGCCTAAATCCTTAGTTTGGCGTTTAAAGTTACCGCTTATAGTTTCAAGTTTGCTCGCCGCAACATTGCCTACGTTGGCTAATTTATCAGTGACACTGCTCAATGTGTTGGTGCCAGAATCCAATATAGTTGACGCCTTTGTTACATTTTCAATACTTTGATCAAGCCCAGCTTTTAATATTTTATTTTTACCTTCAATATCGTTGCCCAACTTAGTCAAACGCTCGTCTGCAGTAGCCGCTAATGAGCTAAACCGATCATCGGCCGATTGCACAATTTTCGAAAATTCAAAGCTGCTTTCCTTCAAACCATCCAATATTTTAGGCAATTTGATTTCTAAATCTCCGCCCGTCGTCGCCATTAAATCGCGTTCTTTTTCTAAATTTCTAATAATCTTGGCAAATATATTCTCGTTATTTTTATAGAACCCTTGAATATTACCCACTTCATTTCTAAATTTGCTCTCCAAAGTGGTCGCACGGTTAATCGCACGGTCAATGCCATCCCCCATAGCCGCCACTTCGCGGCGCACGGCCTGGCCAATAGTCGCAATCGAATCACTTGCCATATTTTCAGGCTGAGTTAAATGTAAAGCCGTATAAGCCAGCGATAATGAAATTTGATGTAATTCCCGCGCACGGTATAAAAACACCGCAACCCCCCAGCTCAATACGCAAGGTATAAACAATATCGCGGCAATAGATAGCAGAGCTGGCAATGAAGTCAGCGCCACAGCATTAGCATCTAACAGGCCACTATTAAATAGCCCCAAACTCACAGTCACACATAAAACAACCCATAGTAAAGTAAATCCAAGTGCCGCAATAATTGGCTTTTTGTTAGAATCACTTTTAATCTCTTCTAACAATTGAGCCGCATGAGCAATGTCATCATTGGCTGAATTGGTCAGCATATTAAAGTGCTTCACACCTTCGTTAGCACGAGCATTTGCGCCAGTGTTGGTGCTTTTTTGGCGCAATAATATTTCAGACAAATCATCTGAAGCCTTGCGCTTTGGTCCAGACCCAATGCGCGCCCGTTGGTCTGTCTGAATGCTACCAACTTTATCTTTGGCTTTAGGTTTTGCAGATTTTTTCGAATGATCACTGCTAACATAGAGGCTAGCATTTTTAGCCAATTGTTTAGGCCTAACCCTCGGTTTAGCCTTCACCGATGCTATTGGCATACTTTTATTGGATTGTAATGCCGACTTAATCCGATCCGGTCGCCCAGATGCAAAAACATTTCTATCACCAGCTGATGGGTTGGTCAGTTTATCGCTCATAAACCAGAATCCTCACAAAGCATTTCTTCTTAAATATAAGTAAGAATAGTGCCAAAAAAATATGTTAATAGCGAGTTAATAATGCTGTTGTTCCCCAATTGTTAATATAATTTAATGTTTTTAGCTAAATCAATTACAAATTGTTTCTATTTGGCACATAATCGCCAAAACAATTCACAGCTGTGAGTAACTTGTTAATGATAGAATCGATCTTTGCTTAGTGACGACTATGCGTTAACAACTTGTTTAATCATTTTTGGTCTTATGACTAAAGATAAACGATTTGAATTATTCGTTATTAATTCTTATCTCAAGTATTGTGTAGGAGATGTCATGTTAGCCAATCAAACTGCTGAAGACGTAAATTATAACCAAACCAATGTCACGCCGATCAATGAGTATGTCAATGCTCACTGCCCCAATGCCATTGATTTTGATCATCTTAGCCGTTACACCCTTGGCAATGATGAATTAGAACAAGAAATTTTACAGATTTTTTGCAATCAATGTCACGACTATGTCTCTATATTAAAGACATCTTTAGAAGATCCTGAAGATTGGAAGCACGCCACCCACGCCCTCAAAGGCTCGTCACGCGGTGTCGGTGCATGGCGCGTCGCAGCCGAAACCCAAGTGGCCGAACTTATGGTTGGCGATGCATTATATACAGATCGGGTGAGCGCAATTCACGCAATTAATTTTGCTGTCGAAGAAGTGATCAGCTTTGTAAAAGCCAAATATACAGCTTAAGCACCGCACAACATCATCAAATTTTTCATAGGGCTCTCATCAGAGCCCTTTTTCTTTGTAATCTGTGTATCATTCATCTATATCAAATAAATCAGTAATATAGATAGAAGCAACATGCCGACCATTCATTTTATAAATCTCGAAAACAAAATCATAACCGTTTCTGTTCCAGTAGGTACCAATATTAAAGATGCCGCGCTCGACCATGGCATAGATGGTATTTTTGGAGAATGCGGTGGCTCATGCACCTGTGCCACTTGTCATATATATATAGAAGCCGAATGGTTTGATCGTGTCGGCGGTGCCGATGATTTCGAACAGGACATGCTCGAATTTGCGCCCGAAGTCACATTACACAGTCGCCTAAGTTGCCAAATTAAGGTCACGGATGCACTAGATGGTATAAAAGTTAAAATTCCAACCAGACAATACTAGCTAAAGACAATATTAGCCGCCCAATTGGCTTAACGTATTGGTTTAACATATTGGCTTAACGTAAAGTCCAGTTCACCAACGAAACCGTTGCTTCAGCAAAAGCTTGGTTAAACGCTAAGGCTATATTCTGGCGAGTCTCCATCGCCACTTCAACAATTTTGGTAATTTTCTGCGAGCGCACCACTTGCGATGAGCTTTCAGAAACCAACTTGGCAAAGAATGTCACCTTCACGAGGATTGGGTTGGCAACGCCCGGAGCTTCGCGCAAGCTTGGTTCAATATGGAAATCCCTTATCTCAATTAAAAGGTCATATTGACTACGAAATCCGTCAGAACGTGGCGCCACAGAGCGCACGCGCTTGCTATCCTCAAAGGCTTGTACAATACGTCTTTGTACAAGTTTAGGAATGCGATCCGCCCAAATTATATCGCCATAATATTGCACAACAACAGGCGATGGGCGCACCAAAACTTTATCACTATCTAAAATCACCGCAGCACGTGGTTCACTAATCGATAGATTAAAACCAACCCGTCTGCCTTCAGCAGCACCTTCATCAAGCGGCGCTAAATCAAAAATCAACGAAGTTTCCGTCAGTTTCAACGAATCAACCACTGAAGCGCAGCCCGCAAGCAACGCCAACATAAGTACGATAAACACATTTAATAATAGTTTAGAAAAACCGCTCAGCATATTTTAGACCCATCAATACTTTCACAACATATCACATAATTATTCATGTGCAACCGATAAAATCTCCCCCTTAACTCTATCAAAAACCTAAATTTTTATTCCAAATTATACGCCTAATTTGGCCTATACTCTGGGCTTCGCTTATCTCCAAACAAGAATCTCTGCGGATTGCTTTCTATTTGTCTAATTAAGCGGTTAAAACTTCTCAACGTATCTTTGCTTTGTTTGAGCAAGGTTCCAGCGTCTTTTAAACCAGCGCCAGTAAAACGGTTTATACCTGGGCCAGCCGCCGCAATTAAGTCTTCAAGCTGTTTGCTCATATTCTGAAAGCTTGCAACAGTTTGGTTAACACTGTCAAGAGTTTCCCCCATCATGTCGCCAAGTCCATCATTATCTGCCGCTAAAAATTCGTTAGCACTTTGTGCCACTAATTTATATTCATCAATTGCACTGTTAATACCCTCAACTACCTTGTTTAAATTTTTAAGCAATTGTCCATCATTCTCGGTGATGAATGTGTTCACGCCAGCCCCTAATTTTCTATATTCGGCCATGGTCGCGTTTACTTCAGCAATCATATTTTTAGCATCACGGTTAATCACTTCATTCACGCCCGCGCCAATCTGCTTATATTCCACCAGTGTGGCATTAATTTCTTTAATCATCTTAGTTCCCTCGCCACTCATTAGCTCATTAAGGCTAGTGGCAAGTTCTCTATACTCAGCAATCGTTGTGTTCACTTCTGATATCATCGGCGCCACTTGGCTGCCAATGTCAGCTGTAATGCTAGATACATTGGTAGTAATTTCTGTTACATCTTGCGATATTTTAATAGAATTTCTAGTGATGACTTGAACATCCCGCAAAATATCTTCAATATCCCCAGTCCGGTCAACCAAAAAACCAAGGCCTTCTTCAACCGCCTCGAGTGATTTACCAATCGTGTCATTATTCTGGGTTAAAACATCATCCAACTTGGCAACCAATATATTCACATTACGCAAAATATTCGGCACAGTCTCCAGCAATTGGCTCACCTGGCTGCGTTCAACATCAATGGTTGGCAATTCTTCACCTGGGTCCGCCACAAGCAATGGCGCGCTGTCATCCAAGGTGTTAATGTCAATGCCAAAGCCACTCACCCCTTGCAAAGCCATGCTCACTATGGTCGATGTTCGAACAGGAATGCGCTCATCAACTTCAATCAATACCCGAACTTTGTGAATGTCATCAGGGTGCAAACCAATACTTCTCACATGGCCAACGGCAATGCCGTTCACCACAACATCAGCATTTTTGCCCAAGCCGCTCACCCCTTCAACAAAATCGACATTATATTGATTATAATTAGTGAGGTTATCAAATCGCCCCAACCAAAATATACTGCTGGCCAAAAGAGCCATCATAAACAAAACAAATAAACCAACTATTACGTGGTGCGCGCGGGTTTCCATTAGATATTTCCCTTAAATTATTTTGCCTGTTAAATTATTTCTCTCGTGCTGACCAAATATTTGCCGCCCCCTAGGACCACTGAAATATTCCTGCACCCAAGCATGGTCAAATTTCAAAACGGCATTCAATTTATCAACCACAATCACTTGCCCATCAGCCAATACAGCAACATTTTCGCATATTTTAAAAATCGAATCTAAATCATGCGTAATCATCACCACACTTATACCTAAGGCATGAGTAAGATCTAACAATAATTCATCAAATTGCGCCGCAGCAATGGGGTCAAGCCCCGCCGTTGGCTCATCCAAAAACAAAATATCTGGGTCAAGTGCCAAAGCCCGCGCCAAAGCCACACGTTTGCGCATCCCGCCCGAAAGCTCCGATGGCATAAATTGCCCAACGGCCTCATCCAATCCAACCAAAAACAATTTCATATAAGCAAGTTCACTGGCAAAGCGCTTGCCAATGCCCAATTGCTCTTTCATCGGCAACATAATATTATCCAGCACACTTAAGCTCGAAAACAACGCCCCATCCTGAAACAACACCCCCCATTTACGCGCCAAACCGCCGCCTTTGGCTTCATTAAAAGGCACAAGCCCCAACACTTTCACACTGCCCGCTTCAGGTTTTTTAAGCCCTGTCATGGTGCGCAACAACACCGATTTACCTGTGCCAGAACCACCAACAATGCAGGTAATAATGCCCCGTTTAATGGTCAGGTTTAAATCATCATGCACAATATTGTCACCAAATTGGCTGCGCAGATTTTCAATAACAATGATATCTTCATTTTCATTTGTGAGGTTGTTTTGCATCACCACCCCCCAAACGTACTGATTTGAGTGAAATAAATGGCAATGATCGAATCAATTATAATCACCAAGAACAAGCTTTTAACCACCGATACAGTGGTGTGATAACCTAGAGATGCAGCGTTTGAGCGCACTTTCAAACCCTCAGAACAAGCCACCAAAACCATCGATATCGCAATGAACGGGGTTTTAACCATGGCAGTGCCAATATCCGATATTTCCACCCCATTATAAATCAATGAGACAAATTCGTTAAAGCTCATTTCATAGCGCATATACAGCAAAACCCCACTGCCCGCAAAACCCGAGACGATCGATATAAACGTTAAAATTGGCAAGGTTAATAACATCGCAATCGCCCGCGGCATGACCAGAAATTTCATCACATCAAGGCCCATCACCTTCATAGCATCAATTTCTTCATTCATCCGCATAGAGCCAATTTCGGCGGTAATCGCCGATGATGTCCGCCCTGCCACCAGCATGCCAGTTAGCAAAATAGATGTCTCACGCGCCGTCACCATACCAATAAACCCGACCACAAAAGTCTCGGTTCCAAAGCCCGGCAGGCGCACCACAGCTTGTTCGGTCAACACCGCACCCACCATAAAACTCACCGATGCCACAATGGCAATGGCAGGAATAGTCATTTGTTGCAGATGAAACACCATCGAGGTGAATTTGAACTCAAACGGACGGCGCAAAATTTCAAACAAGCCATAAACAAACAGGCCAAATAGTTGTGGAATTTCCCAGAACGCCTTAAATAAATTCAGTGAAGCCAGCCCAAAAGCCGCCAATATATCACTAGGTGAAACAAATTTATGCGCCACTTCGTGCGGCTGATTTAGATCATACTCAGCCAATTTATCCTTCAAACTAGCAAATTCATTAGGCAAATCAACATAGTGAATTTCAGAATCAGTATTAAAAGTTCGAACTAAATTTTCTAATTTTTTAAAAATCAGCACAGCCGATGTATCAACCGCTTCAATTTTTTCGGCATACATTGAATAGACTATTTTCTGACTGGCGCCACCAAGGGTTGTTTTTCCAAGCCTGAGTTGATCAAGCCCTTGTTCAAACTCAAGCACCAGCTTGGCTTCAATGTCACCAAGGTTAGACAATGTCCAACGACCTGATAGATGTAGATCTATTTGGTTATTTTGGGTGACTAATCTATATAATTTTTCACTCATATAAATTCATTACGACTCAGTCATGATAATTACATAGATATATAATATATATTAACCATAATTACAGCAATAAACATCAAGCGAGTACATTATTTCTCATCTGGCTCGGTAAATTCCAATGCTTCACCGTTCCAAATAAATTTAAGTCCGAGTGACATCAGCAAACCAATCAACCCAAAAATAACCGCAAACCAATAAGCTCCATTGGCATAATCGTCATATAAATAGCCAGCAATGATAAAGCCAATGGCCATAAACAGTCCCATATTCAGGCTAACATTAATCGCCATGGCGGTTGAAATTAAATTTTCTGGTACGCTACGTGAAATTAAATTTAACGAGCCCAAATATACAGCACCAAAAGTCAAAGCATGCAAAGTTTGCGAAACAAACACCAATATAAGCGGTGGGTCAACCGCCAAAATGGCCCAACGAATCACCGCGGCTGCCGCGGCCAATATTAACAAGCGCCGCGGGCCAAGAAAATTAGTGAGTTTTGACGAGAACATAAACAAAACCACTTCGGCCAACACCGCCACCGCCCACAATATGCCAATCAATTCGCCAGAATACCCAATCTCCGCCCAATGAATGGCGCTAAACCCATAATATACCGCATGTGATGATTGAACGAACGACACCGCCACCAAAATAGTGATAAAAATAGGATGCTTAATCAACAAAATCGCGCCAGCCAGATCAAATTTCTTCACCTTCTTTTGCAATTTTTGAGTGTCGTCTTGCGGCAATACAGGCAAAAATAGGCTGGCAAAGGTCGAGGTCACCGCCCCAAATAATAACCAGCTAATGAGAATATCAAAATCATAAATATCAATCAATTTACCGCAAGCATAAGATGAAAACACAAATGAAAGCGAACCCCATAAGCGTACACGACCAAAATCAAAGCCAAATTTGTCAGCACCCTTAATGGTTAAACCTTCTAAGATTGGCACAATGGCTGCCGATACCATCGAAAATAAAACAATGACAATTAAAATCGTCCAATATTGATCAACAAAATACAGCGCCACCACACTCAATGTTGTCAACAGATTCATAATCAATACAGGAGTTTTCTTATGTTCAAACCCATCTGCAAATAATGCCCCAATCGGCCCAGATATGCTTTTGACAAATTGTGCCAATGCCAAAATAAACGCAATTTCCGCCGCCGCCACACCACGGCTCGCCAACCAAGGCGCAAAAAATACCGTATAAGCGGCAAATCCCCAAAATTGAGTGCCAAACGAAAGTGCAGTTTTTACGGCGAATAAACGCCCAATTGTCGATTTCATAATACCCCAATGAGTCATTAAACTTGTAAATCAAACAAGTTAACCAAAATTAACGCTTCTAAAATAACCGCGAATCGGACAAGGTGATTAGTTAGTAGAGTATAAGGCTATATTTCTGCCCAAAACGGCAAAATAACCCATAGAATGATAGTATGTTAGCATGAGCGGCAACCTAAAGAACCCAGAAAATGAACTTATTGACCAGAAAATAAGTGCCAAAAAACATCTTGGCGCGAAATCTGACTATCATGATGATTTTGACCAAATAAAGACCGCCGTGCTTGAAACTCAACGCGGACGCTGGTTCTTGGGCGAGTTCGCGCGCCAAAGCAGACAAATCGAAAGCCAACTGGTGCTAGGTGCCATTGCCGCACTCGAACGCAAACTTACCCATAGGACAGTCCCAAAACCACTCAAGGCCAATGTAAAACCTGCTAAGCCTGTGATTAAAAAAGTCGAAATTCCCAAAACTGTTCCCAAGCCAATAGAGAATTTCGAAACCAAACGACAATCTTCTCACTTTGGTCGGTTATTCGCCAATTTTAAACAAAAAACCCTGTTTGGCCTGCGCTGGGCGGGCATAAAAGATGTGATAGAATTCTCAAAAATCCAAACCATCATTAATTTCGCAGCTTATCAATCGCGCGCCAGCATTCAAACTCAAGAAAAAAAATTAAACACTATTATTGCCGATCTGCGCAAACAAAATATCGATCCCACCATGATTAGAAGATTGAACGTTGTCGCGTCTGAACTTCATAAGTTAGAAGAATTACAGGGCAATTTAAATATACAGCTCGAAGATGGCCTGAAATTTATGGGCGAAGTCGAAAAAATTGCCCAACATATAGAACCAGATTTCGAGAAATTCACCCCAAAAGCGATCGTAAGCAACATAAAAGCCGTCGTAAACGACACAAAAGCAATCGTAAATAACACAAAAACCATTAAAAAACCGCAAGAAACCGTTAAAATTAAGCCAAAAATCACCAAATTGGGCCCTGCGGGACGCATTAAAAAAATGTTCAAAATCGAACAAACTTTACATGATCAACAGGCCGAAAATCTTATTGTGCCTGGCAAGGCATTTGATGAAGCTTTTGCCAGCGAACAGCTTAAGGTTGAACAGGAAATAAGATCTATATCCAATGCCGAAAATATTGAAAAAGATCTACAACCTATTGAAGTAAAGTCAACATTATCTAGGCACACCCAAAAACTATCCCAAATCAGCGACAAGATGAAAGAGGCTGATCATAAATTGGCAAACATTGAACAAGAGCCTGAAATTATCATCGAGGAAGATTTTAATGCACTAAATTCACTAGCATTATTATCAAAAACCGAGCGTACAATGTTGTTCACGCTGCAAAACTAATCACAAAAACAATGTGAATTAATCACAAAAATAATGTGAATATTGTCAAAATCAACAATCCTGCCATAAAATAATTAAATATAACAAACGCACGGTCAGATTTTAACAACCGCCCGATTTCTCGCCCAAATAATGCCCACGCCAATGTCGCGGGAAAGCCAACGATAAAATGCACCACAATCATAATGGCCATAATGGCCATAATGGTCAATTTATCACCATCAGCAGGAATAAAGGTCACAATCGCACTGATCAACGTAATCCAAGCTTTCGGGTTAACCCATTGAAAAAGTGATGCATATAAAAATGATATTGGTTTGTTTCTTCCAACCTCATCAGGATTACTTCTTTTGGTCACAGCGATTCTATAGGACAAATATAACATAAACCCAATGCCAATATAGCGCATAACCTGATGGATAGACGGGTAGATTCTGAACATTTCACCCAACCCCAAACCCACCAAAACCATCATCACCACCAAGCCAATCCGAATGCCAAAAACATGCGGTAAAGTCGCCCTAACCCCAAAATTAGCCCCCGATGCTGCCACCATAATATTATTAGGGCCAGGTGTGCCTGAAGTGGCAAAAACAAAAATAGAATAGGTAATGATTAAATCTAAATACTGCATTATAACTCTTTGTTAAAAAATATTTTCTCAATATTTTTAGCTCTATTCACCACCATTCTAGATACCTCTATAAAACCCAGTTTTTTATAAAATTCAGGCGCTTGAAAGCTATAAGTATCCAAATGAATTTCTTTAACATGCCGCGCTTCTTGTTCGACCATATTCATAATCTTTCGGCCAGCACCACCTCGGCATTTTTCATCCACCCACAAAAGCCAAATAAATGCCATATCATCCGCAATTTCGCCTGTCGCACCACCACAAATATGATTATCTCCGTCACGCAAAAAACAGGCAAAATTGACAAGTTTTTCATAGCCAAAATGAGGCTTATTATAGGCCACTAAACCATTATAAATTTCTTTTGAATTTTCTTCGCTAGGATTAATTTCAAACTGTATATTCATAATAACCTCATATAAATAAAGTAAAAATAGCAATAACCAGCAAGCTTGCCATGGTAAAATTAAACACTCTAAATGCCAATTCAGATTTCAACAATTTACCAATTTCTCGGCCAAACAAACACCACGCAAATGTCATGGGAAGAGATACCAATAAATGCACCATAACAATAATCGTTAATTCGGTAAATTGATCACCACCAACCGTTAAAAATTGGGCAACCGCGCCAATAATCATCACCCATGCTTTAGGGTTAACCCATTGAAAGGCGGATGCTTGTATAAATGTGAGTGGTTTACCAGCCACCTTGCCATTCTGCATATTATTTTTAGCGGTGGCTATTTTATAAGCCAAATAAAGCATAAAAGCCGCCCCAACATAACGCAAAACATCATGAATAAACGGATATAAATCAAATATCTGCCCAAGCCCTGCCCCGACCAATGCCATCATAAAAATGAAGCCAAAAACCACCCCGATAATGTGCGGAATGGAACGTTTAATGCCAAAATTTGCCCCAGAGGCAGCAATCATCACCACATTAGGCCCAGGCGTACCAACGGTTGCCAATACGAACAAAGCATAAGATAAAATTAAATTTAAATAATCCAAACTCACCCCTATAAAAGCAACGTGATGATGGTAATAAGCAGCAGCCCCGCCATGCTATAATTAAACACCCGAAACGCCCGTTCAGATTTTAAAAACCTGCCAATTTCGCGCCCAAATAAGCACCAGCCAAATTGAATCGGCAAGCTAACCGCCACATATGTCACCATCATCAGGCCAATTTCTAAATATTTATTGCCACCTATGGAAACAAACGAGGCAATCGCACCAATCATCACCACCCACACTTTGGGGTTAACCGATTGCAGCAACGCCGCTTGTAATGGCGACATGGGCTGACCGATTGTTTTGCCATCATTTAAATTATTTTTAGCCGTGGCAATTTTATAAGCTAAATAAAGCAAAAACGCCGCGCCTATATAACGCAAAATATTTTGGCTTTGCGGGTAAATTTCAAACATCTGCCCCAAACCGACACCAATAAATGCCAGCACCACAATAATGCCAACCGCAATGCCTAAAATATGCGGTATCGTGCGTTTAATGCCAAAATTTGCGCCAGATGCCACCACCATAACCGTATTCGGCCCAGGCGTTGCCGTGGTCGCAAATGTATAGATAGCAAAGCTAATGATAAAATTAGAATAGTCGATGACAGGTCTCCAGTTACGGGCTATCTTAAGCCGCGCTATGTGTAAGTCAACATATCTGACCTATGATAAGTTTTGATGAGTAAAATGAATTTGAATGATGAATATAACAGAATAGAAACACTGACCGGCGAAGCACCATCACGCCAAGAAACAATCGCCGAAAGCTACAATCTAACCCTCTACAAACTCGAATTTAAAAATCATGCCCCCATAGTGGCAAAATATGGCCGCCCCAAATTACGCAATCATTTAGCGCTCGAATATCAGATGCTCAAACAACTAAATGGCTATGATTTTTTAACCACACCCAAAACCATATATGCCGATGACCAACTTTATTTAATGGATTATATTGAGCATAAACCACTTGGCCACCACCAAGCCGCCGAACCCGCCATCGCCCAACAAATCGCCCAATTGCATAATATAAAAGCCGAAAAATTCGGCTTTGAATATGACACAATCATCGGCTCATTATTACAGCCCAACCGATTTAACAAAAACTGGATCGATTTTTTTAGAGACGAAAGGCTAGTGCCATTTGCTGATTCATGTTATGAACAAAAGCTAGTAACCACCGAATTTCGTTTAAAAATTGACAAGTTGACCTTACGGCTTGATGAGCTTCTAACCAACAACCACCCCCCAACCCTAATTCATGGCGATTTATGGCTTGGCAACATTCTAACCGACGACAAAACCCTAAAAGCCCTAATCGACCCCGCCCTTTATTACGCCAACCCAGAAATTGAACTAGCTTACGTAACCATGCATAATAGCTTAGGAAGCGACTTTTTCAACGAATACCAAAACCACCACAAAATTGACGACGGTTTCTTCGAGCTACGCAAAGACATTTACAACATCTACCCCAACCTCGTGCATATCCTACTATGCGGCCCCGAATACGCCATCCCAATCGAAGCCGTATTCAAACGCCACGGAATCTAACTCCACACCACCACCCCGCCTCACCCAAACCATCCGCCGCTTGTCCCCACAACAAACTCAACATTTCGTATGCCCCTCGCATCCACACAACGTGCCATCCAGCGAGCGCGACAGCGGCCATTCGAAGCCGCTGCCAACGAACGCGCGGTCAGCTAGAGAGCAAAGCGAACGCACGCAAGTGTCAACAGTGAGCTTAAGCGAACGTATAAATGAAGTACCCGAGTATAGACAGGACAGCTAACTTTCTTATGTCTATACAACGGTAAATGCGGGTTCAATCGCAGAAACACCCGCGCAAACTATCAACATCACAACTTTTCAGTTATCACTGGGCAGCGTCCTGCCTATGCTCTGGAAGTCTGCATTTATACGTTCGGCTTCGCCTCTCTGTTAGCACTTGCGTGCGCAGCCCCGCTCTCCGAGCGTGACAGCTAGCCGACCGCGCGTTCGTCGGCAGCGGCTGCGAACGGCCGAACACGCACTCACTGAAATGGCACGTTATTTGGAAACAAGGGGCTCACTGAAACTCTCAACAAGCTCACCGCGACCAACAACGCTACCTACCGCCAACAATGTACCAGGCGCAGTAACCGCATTGGCACCAACCTTCACATCATCGCCCAAAATGGCGCCGAATTTTTCAACACCCGTCGCTATTCTCTGGCCTTTATAACCAACGATAATCTGCTTATCATCCAACTCATTACGATAATTGGCTAATATTGCACCGCCTTCAACATTTGCACAACATCCCAAAATACTATCACCAGCAAAACTTAAATGCGCCACCTTGCTGCCCATAAACATAATAGATGTTTTAACCTCACAACAATGACCAACAATGCAACCTGCATCCAATATCACCCCACCACGCAACAAACTACCATTGGCGACAAAACAATCAGGCCCAACAATCACCGAACCTTTTAGCTGCGCCGTAGCTTCAACAGTAGCACTTTTATGCACGGCTTGATCATTATCTATATAATATTCTTCAGCATCCAAAATCTTAATAACTGATTTAATGACGAATTCAATATCAGCCACCGCATCCCAAGGCGTTAAGTCTTCAACAAATGGCAAAATAGGCAGCTGTGAATTTCTAACAAAGTCTTTAACCAGTGGCTTCATTCTCATCTCCCCATTAAATTTATATTCTTAAACCGCCTCAGCCTTAAGCCCAACCTCAGCCATAACCTCCCAAAAGTTCGGGAAAGTTTTTTCGACACATTTCGGATTCTCAATCACCATGCCATCAAGCCGAATACCCGCCAAAGCAAAACTCATCGCAATACGGTGATCACGCGCCGTATCGATACGATTTTCCGCCCCATCAGCCTGTAAATTAGGGTCACTATGCACAATCAAATCATCACCTTCAACCGTAGCAAGGCCAGTTTTAATCGCATTCAACCCAGCAGCGATCACTTCAATACGATCACACTCTTTAACCCGCAAATTGGCAATGCCAACAAACCGCACAGGCACATTATTAAACGCCGCCACCACAGCCAAAGCCGGCACCGCATCTTGCATCTGCTCGCCATCAATAACACTCGGCATATTCGGAAATTGATCAAACAACGCCTTAGATTTAGCATCAGGCTGAGCCGTTATACCAACATCAATATTATCCGCCACAAGCTCACCGCCCGATAATGCGTTCGCCCCCCAAATATAAGTGCATGACGAATAATCTGGCTCCACCACATATTCAGCACGGCCATATTGCCCAGCCATCACCTGCCAGCTATTGCCACCAGCTGTGCTAACCTCAGCACCAAATTCCTGCATCATTTTGCGGGTAATCTCGACATAACCGAAACCACCGATTTTTGCATCGCCCGAAATGGTAATTTTAAGGCCGTTTTTAAGCCGTGGCGCCATCATCATCAAAGCCGAAACATATTGGCTCGACAGGCCGCCATCAATCTCAATTTCCGTCATCAAGTCAGCATTGGAGCTACCTTCAACCGTAACTGGCGGGCAACCAGTAGCGCTTGAAGCTTTTATACCCAGCCGATTAAGCGCATCAACCAGTGGCATAATCGGCCGCTTCTGCATATCTTCATCGCCATCCACAACCACCACACCATCGGCCAAAGCCACAGCCGCAGTTAAAAACCGCGCCGCCGTGCCCGCATTGCCAACAAATAACGGCTCACTGGGTGCAGATAATCTACCGCTGCTTTTGATAATAATTTTATCAGCATTTAATTCGCTAATCTCCACACCCATTTTGCGCAAAGATTGTGCCATATAAATTGTATCGTCACTCACCAAACAACCTGTAAGCTCAGTGGTGCTAGATGACAAAGCAGCCAGCAACAAAGCGCGGTTGGATAGAGATTTAGAGCCTGATACGATGACCAAGCCATTAAGGGAATTTTGAGGACGAACAATTTTTACAGCCTGTTGAGGTTCTGTAATATTTGTCAATTTTCTGTCTTTTCTTCTATGCCCACATTTTGTGAGCTGATTAGGCAATTGAGATCAATTTATATGAAATCACAAATAAATCAAGTTTCATAAATTTAGAGGTTTAATTACAAATTATTAAAACCACCAAGATTGACATATTCAAATTGATTAAATAGATTTAAACTATATTTAATGAGGAGAAGACAAATCTACATACATTCCAAAGTAAATAAAATTTCTCTGCTTACCATTATTATATTTTTTACATTATTTACACTTTTAACAAACACTTATGCAGATGAAGTTGAAATAAAGAAAATACAACAATTTTTAACCGACAAAGGGTGTGAGCCCAACGGAGTTGACGGCGGATGGGGCGGCGGCAGCAAAAAAGCCGCACAGCGTTATCTTGATGTTTCAGGCATAACTCTTGGCCCAGATTCACCGCTTGAGAACATCAATGAAATATTCTTAAAACCCGCATGCGGCGATGACATCACCCTCGCACCATCTGGCAAATTAAGCACCTACAGCACCCCAACAGACACCCTAACTCTACCTGGTGGATTTGAACAATATAACTGGATTCCACAACATTTAAGAGATTTTAAATGGCCAACAACCAGCACCGCATTTTTTGATTTAAATGCAAGAATGAGTGTTTTTGGGAAAAATGAAAGGCGCATGTTAGGCTGCCGTAATTTTGTGAGAAAAAACGCCAGTTCAGATTTAATAAACCAATTGACCGCCAATGATTTAAGCAAAGCCCTTAATGAAGGCAGCATCATTAGTTTTTCTTTAAATGCAATTCCTCAAGCCATTTGCCAACAAAGCTGGCAACCCATTCGCAATATTATTGATTTATTTGCAGAATGGGCAGATCATAATGAATTTTTAGACTTTAATCTATTAAACCAAACCCTTGAGCACCGCAAAACCGAAACAAAATTCCCCAAGGCAGATTACACCAAAGCCCTGCATGTTAGTCATACACTTGTTTTTAGAGAACAACTCACTGAAATGCTAATGATTTGGTCACTTGCCAAAACCGGTGGTATAAGCATGGCCGATGAAAAAATCACCAAAATTGAAACGTGGCTCAAAAAAATGGTTGAATTGCAGGCCTTCCCTTACGCCCAAACCCCTTTGGATTGCCCGAGTTTTGATAAAATGAATGGACGGCAACTCGAATATCCTTATATGAGAATTGATCAATTTGAAGAATGCATCAACACAGGCACATCGCGAATTGGAGTTTCGGCCATGTGGGCTTTAGTGAGTGGTGACAGAGATTACGCAACAGATGCCTTAAACACTTATTTTATGACCATAAATCAATTACGTAAAGACGGCTCACACATGCTTGAAAGCGTTAGATTCGAAATTGCACATTATAAAGCAGTTTATACCATGACATGGATGACCGTTGTGAGTGAGGCGTTTGAACGTGTAGGAATTGATATTTACAACGAGCAAATAAATGGCAAAAGCATGGATATGCATGCCGAATTTCTAGCAAAGTCAGCTATTGATAGAAAATTAATCAAGAAATATTCGGGCGTGGCAAATCAGGAATCTCGAGAATATAAAGATGCATCACAGTGGGTAATTTTGGCCAAACATCCTAAAACTAAAGCCGTTAAACTATTGACAAGACAACTCGCAACCACCCAAGACCGTATCAATCTAGACTATAAAATGTTCAGGTTTTCTACTGGATTTTATCGGCCCGATAAAGGCTATTTCTTAAGTCGGTTATTACCGTTCACTGCAATATATGCCCCTGCAAACATTGGGGAATATTTACCACCTGATTTACTACCGCGTTTAACCCATGACCCAGACAAATGCCCAGACATGAAATGGACAAAAAAGGACGAAAAATATGCGGGTAAACATACTTTTGAATGGTCGATTTTAAATATTTTTGACAATTCACTTGAGCAACAAGGCCAAGATTTGGTTGAATTGAAAAACGGCAAAGGCAGCATAAAAATATTCAACGCACAACAGCCAGCAGAAGCCTTACGCAAAGATTTGCAAATAGTTTATGGCGATGGAAAAATATGCGTTGCAGGCAAGATAAATTTATTTGAACCCGAACCTATACATCTGGTAAGACTACAAGGCGATTTTAAATCAAAAACCATAAAAGGCAAATGGCCAGATGGCGATGAAATCACTATAAAATTATTACCAGCCAAAAAATTTGTATCCGATCCCAACGCCTGCCCACTTATGGACTGGAGTGAAAAAGATGAAAAATATGCAGGCAAGTATAAATTTAAATGGACAATATTAAATAGTTTTGACAACAAATTAGAACCACAAGGCTCAGATTTTGTTGAATTAAAAGATGGCAAAGGTATCATAACCTCCTTCTTTGCTGAAAACCCTATAAAGAAATTACGCCAAGATTTAGACATAGCTTATGGCAATGGAAATATATGTATTTCTGGCATGATGAATTTATTTGACCCAGAACCAGTACATTTGATTAAAATGAAGGGTGACTTTAAATCAAACAAAATCATTGGCAGATGGTTTGAAGGAGATAAATTTATTGTTGAGTTGGAAACAAGATAAAAAACTACCGCCAACAGCAGTAAACCATTGGCGGTCAGTGATTTTCAATACATAATATTTAAGCCGAAACCTCAATGGTCAGCACCAAATCATGCGCTTCAACGCGCTTACCAGCAGGCAATACAATCTCGCTCACCTTACCATCAACCTCGGCATAAACCGCGGTTTCCATTTTCATCGCTTCCATCACAAACAAACGGTCGCCTTTGCTAACTTTGTCACCCAAATTAACCGCAAAATTCGCCACCAAACCCGGCATCGGCGCACCAATATGGCCTGCCTCATTCGCATCAGCTTTACGCACCTTAATCACATCGCCAATCAACGCATGATCTTCAATCCGCACTGTACGCGGCTGGCCGTTAAGCTCAAAAAACACCTTGCGATTGCCATCTTCATCCACATCACCCAAGGCCAAATATCTGATGATTAGCGTTTTACCGCGTTCCATTTCGACATTAACCTCACTGCCTGTCTCAATGCCATAAAAGAAAATATCAGTCGGCAATACCGAAAGATCACCATAATCAGCACGCCGCTCCATATATTCCTTAAACACTTGCGGATACATAAGATGTGAAGCCAATTCAGCATCAGTAATTTTATAATCGACCAACTTTTCGACCATTTTGCGTTCAGCCACAAGATCAACAGGAGCGAGCGACGCACCAGGGCGTTCGGTCAATGGTTTCTCACCCTTAAGCACTTTCTTTTGCAACGCAGGAGGAAAACCACCAACAGGCTGGCCTAAATCACCTTTGAAAAACTCAATCACCGAAGCAGGGAAAGCAATTTCATGCTCAGGATCTTCAACTTGCTCAACCGATAACTCACTGGTCATCATATAAAGCGCCATATCACCAACCACTTTACTACTTGGCGTCACCTTCACAATATTGCCGAACATTTTATTCACATCGGCATAGGTTTTCGCCACCAGTGGCCATTTTTGCTCAAGCCCAAGACCGCGCGCCTGCTCTTTAAGGTTGGTATATTGCCCACCCGGCATTTCATGTTTGTAAACATCAGAAGCACCAGCTTTAATGCCGGCTTCAAAACCCGCATAATGGCGTCTGACATCTTCCCAATAATTATTAATGGTGATCAACGCATCATCATCCAAGCCCGTTGGCCGATCGCCATATTTCAACGCCGCATGGATAGAGCCTAAATTCGGCTGGCTTGTAAGGCCTGACATAACATCAAACGCCACATCAACCGCATCAACACCAGCATCAACCGCAGCCAATACAGAGCTTGCCGCAATGCCACTAGTATCATGCGTATGGAAATGCAGCGGAATGCCAACTTCGGCCTTCAACGTACTAACCAACAGTTTTGCAGCTTCAGGCTTAACCAAACCCGCCATGTCCTTAATGCCAATAATATGCGCACCCGCAGCCTCAAGCTGCTTCGCCATATCAACATAATAACTCAGCGTATATTTATCTTCATTCGGGTTGGTTAAATCACCACTATAGCAAATCGCAGCTTCGCAAATTTTGCCGCTATCAATCACCGCATCCATCGCGACACGCATATTCTCAACCCAGTTAAGGCTGTCAAACACACGGAACACATCAACACCTTCTTGCGCCGCTTGCTTCACAAAATATTGCACCACATTATCAGCGTAATTTTTATAGCCGACACCATTGCTGGCACGCAACAGCATTTGCAGCATCACATTTGGCACAGCTTCGCTAAGGTCGTTCAGGCGCTGCCACGGGCATTCAGTTAAAAACCGCATCGCCACATCAAAAGTCGCCCCACCCCAACATTCTAGCGAGAAAAGATCACTCAAATGCTCGGCATAATATGGAGCAATAGACGTAATGTCTTTAGAGCGCATGCGTGTAGCAAACAGGCTTTGATGCGCATCGCGCATAGTTGTATCCGTAATCAGCACACTCTTCTGCTCAAGCATCCATTTAGACACCGCATCAGCGCCCTTGGCATTTAGCAAATCTTTAGTACCCGCTTGCAATTGCGCGCTGCGGCTGGTCTTCGGAATGTTAATCGCAGGCGGGTTGTCAGGCACAGGGCGGCCTTTCACCTCATCATTACCATTCACAATCACATTGCCCATAAAGTTAAGCAAGCGCGTGGCACGGTCGCGGCGTTCAGGAAATTCAAACAAACTCGGTGTTTGGTCGATAAACCGCGTGGTATAATTGCCCGTTGCAAAATCCTCATGATTAATGAGTTTTTCTAAAAACTGTAAATTGGTCGAAACCCCACGTATCCGAAACTCCCGCAAGGCTCTATCCATACGGCGAATGGTTTCCTTAGGCGTCGCCCCCCAAGCGGTAACTTTCTCAAGCATACTGTCATAAAATGGCGTAATCACCGCGCCAGAAAACGCCGTACCACCATCAAGCCGAATGCCAAAACCCGTCGCACCGCGATAAGCCGTAATGCGCCCATAATCAGGCACAAAATTCTCCAGCGGGTCTTCAGTCGTCAAACGACATTGCAACGCATGCCCATTGAGCCGAATTTCACTTTGCTCTGGCACGCCAGTCTCTTTGGCAAAACCAACACGCCCACCTTGGGCAATGCGAATTTGCGCCTTCACAATGTCAATACCCGTCACCTCTTCGGTCACAGTATGCTCAACTTGCACCCGCGGATTCACCTCGATGAAATAATATTGACCATCATCAACATCCCACAAAAACTCAACCGTACCTGCATTTTGATAGCCCGCACTGCTCATCAATTGATGCGCAGACATGCAAATTTTTTCACGCTCTTCATCATTCAAATAAGGCGCAGGCGCACGTTCGACAACTTTTTGGTTACGCCGTTGCATCGAGCATTCACGCTCAAACAAATGCACCACATTGCCATGTTCATCAGCTAAAATCTGCACTTCAATATGCCGTGCACGGCGGATCAGCTTTTCAAGATAAACCTCATCATTACCAAATGCAGCCTTGCTTTCGCGCCTGCCAGAATCAACTTGAGCATGCAATTCTTCGGCATTCTCAATCACCCGCATACCACGGCCACCACCGCCCCAAGAGGCTTTAAGCATCAGCGGATAGCCAACTTCTGCAGCCATTTCAGCCACTTGTTTTTCATCCAACGGCAACGGCTCTGTTGCAGGCACTGTCGGCACACCAGCCGCATCCGCCACATGACGGGCAGAGACTTTATTGCCAAATTTCTTCATAATGTCAGTCGAAGGGCCAATAAATTTAATACCCGCATCCTCGCAAGCTTTCACAAAATCGGGGTTTTCAGATAAAAAACCATAACCAGGGTGAATGGCATCCACCCCACTATCCAACGCAATGCGAATGATGTCTTCAATATCCAAATAAGCCTGAACAGGCCGCTTGCCCTCACCAACCAAATAACTTTCATCAGCCTTAAACCGATGCAGCGCAAACCGATCTTCATGCGAATAAATCGCCACGGTTTTAACCCCAAGCTCAGTCGCCGCACGGCATATCCGAATGGCAATTTCACTACGATTAGCGACTAATAATTTGGTAAATGGCTGAATAGACATAATGCTCCCTCATCGCCAAAAATATTGACGATATGATTAATAAATCTCACCAATTCAACAATGCGAATTGGTAAAACGGAATGCACCCGAAACTCTCTAAATATGTGATTTAAAAGAGCCTTCTCCTCAAGCAGCCCCAATGTGCAAAAACCCAACTAAAATGGCAAGCTATATTATTTAATTATGACCCATATGTGTATAATTATGACCAAGACACCGTATAAGGCGTTTTTTGATCGCCAGACACTATTAAATCACCAAATTTCGACTGGTTCTGATCATCACTCACCTTAACCCACAAAGCATCCCACCCAGCAGATTGCGCCCCCCGATAATCATTCACCTCACCATCACCAATAAACAAGCAATCATCAGCCTCAACATCCATCAACTGCGCAACCCTGTCAAAACAAGCACGGTTAGGTTTATTAACCCCCAAAACCTCATCCCCAGTCGCAAACGCCATATCAAAACAATCCCGAATGCCAAGACAATCAATGACCACATGCTGCATAACCGAAGGCCCATTGGTAATAAGCGTAAGCTTCACCCCAGAAGCCTTAAGACCCTCAAGCATAGCCACAACACCACCAAACAATTTTAAATTACCCGCCCACAAATGAGAAAATTCATGTAAATATTCCTCCACCCGCACCTCACCCAAATCAGGAAATATAGCCCGAATAGCCTCAATACCCGTCCGCGCCCCCTCAGCCTGCAAAGCCCCCATCCAAACACCCTCAACCGCAGATTTCCTAATACCAAAAGCCCGCTCGAATATCTCATCAAACGAAATAACTGGATGACATAACGTCCCATCCATATCAAAACCAATCAGCCCATAATTTTTCATATCTCTTTCGCCTCGGCTTCAACAAGCCTCTGCTCCAAATCCTCAACCATCCATTCATCAACCGGCGCCAATAGGCCATTTGAGTGCATATGCCGCGATATCCTCAATGCGGCTTCATAATTATGCACTTCGTCCTTACCCAAACTCGCAATCTTCACATAAGAAACAATCAAATCACGTTGCAGAATCATATTGCTAGGATCAGATTTTGCTAGATCCATAGCTATAGTCAGACTTGTTTCACAATGAGTAAGGGCATCAGCCAGTTGACCTTGTTCTGTCAGCATATCAGCAATCCTTTCATAGGAAACCGATAGGTCGCGTTGCAGACCCATATTGCTAGGATCGGATTTCGCTAGTTCTTCAGCTATAGACTGGCTTATTTCATAATGAGTGCGAGCATCAACCATCTGACCCTGTCGTGCCAGTATATCGGCAATTTTATTATAGGAAACCCACAGGTCACGTTGCAAACCCATATTGATAGCGTCGGATTTCGCTAGATCTTTTCTTATGGACTGGCTTGTTTGATAATGAATGAGAGCATCAGCCAACTGCCCCTGTCGTGCCAGTATATCAGCAATCTTATCATAGGAAACCGACAGGTCACGTTGTAAACCCATATTGCTAGCATCGGATTTCGCTAGATCTTTTCTTATGGACTGGCTTGTTTCATAATGAGTGAGAGCATCAGCCAAATGACCTTGTCGTGTCAGGATATCAGCAATATTATCATAGGAAACCGACAGGTCACGTTGTAAACCCATATTGCTAGCATCGGATTTTGCGAGATCTTTTCTTATAGACCTGCTTGTTTCATAATGAGTGAGAGCATCAGCTAACTGACCCTGTTCTGCCAATATATCTGCAATCTTATTATAGGAAACCGACAGGTCACGTTGCAGGTCCATATTGCGAGGCTCAGATTTCATTAGATCTTTTCTTATAGACTGGCTTGTTTCATAATGAATGAGGGCGTCAGCCAGCTGACCCTGTTGCGCCAATATATTGGCAATCCTTTCATAGGAAACCGACAGGTCACGTTGATGAGCTACATGGCTCGCAACTTGTTGCCCAAATTCATAATTTTCTAGCGATTTGGTTAAATTTCCTTTTAGCTCCCAAATATCACCAATTTCAAAATAATACCACGCATCCGCTTTATCTAATTCTGCAGCTTCCTGATAAGCTTGGATGGCCTCATCCCAATCATAAATATCTTTATAGATTTCAGCGCGCTCAACAGCAGCTCGTGCTGCATCTTGAGAAGCATGTTTTTGTGCCATTTCAAGAGTTTTTAGCGCGGCTTCAGTATCCAATTTTTTCAACTGTTCGCGCGCATCGCGGATAGCAATATCAATCTCTCGGCTATCATTAAAAATTTCGACTTTTTCATTAGCGCGCACCAATAGCGCATCCACAGCATCAGATACCAATTTAATAAAATTAGAATCTGTGGCGTTTGGCATTTGATGTTCAACAGCCTTAAATAAAGGCTCCAAATTCTCCAACGGTACACCTTTTTCCTTGGCGATGGCTTCCAAAA
The DNA here is from genome assembly GCA_002400495.2 of Alphaproteobacteria bacterium. Classification (GTDB taxonomy): domain Bacteria; phylum Pseudomonadota; class Alphaproteobacteria; order Rhizobiales; family OSC116; genus OCS116. Next base: position 42,459 of record NVQL02000058.1, read on the forward strand.
CTTCCTGATGTTTTTTATCACTATCGGCTTGAGCAGCATCGAAAGCGCCTATGATATTCTCGTATCGGCTTAACGCGAAAAATGGTTTAAGTTTTACATCTATATTCGCCACATCACGCATTAGCAAAATAAGCGAAACAAACATATTACGCGCAGTTTCATCATCTTTGTATTCTGAGAAACTCTTCAACTTACCTAAAATTTTCGTAGTGAAAGCATCCTCACTCAGCATCATATCTTTAACGCTTATATTTGCTTGTTCTAAAGCAGCGGGTAAATTTATAAGAGCGGCTTTTACATTATCGTCAGTTCTGCCTTCACTTCGTGCACCTTTAAGCCAAGTTTCATAATTTTTCTTAATAGATTTTACGACTTGTTTTTGGACATCTCTACAATATTCAGCTTGTTCAGTACCCAAATGGTTCAAATTTTCATCACGTTGAGCAAAAAATTCAGAAGCCGAAGTGGCAAAATCACCAGCCATCGGATATATCGCGTTAGCACCAGCTTTAAAAACAACGCTCGATAAATATTTTATATCTTTTGAAGAAAGCTCCATAAACACCCAGACAATAAACTCAACAATTTAAGTCTATGAAGTTTACTTACTTATGGCAACCTATTCTTAAGCTTTTGAATACGTGTATAGGCATCAACTATAGTCTGTTTCGAAATTTGTTTATTTGCCACCGCTTGGCTGATCACCCCATGCACCCAAGAGCCAAGTGAGCCTTTGATTTTTAGGTTTGACGACATCATCACAATATCTGTACCCGCATTAATCGCCTTGATAATCGCCACTTTGGCAGTAAACTCGTTGGCAATCGCGCCCATCGCCATATCATCACTAACCACCACACCATCATAGCCCAATTGCCCGCGCAACACATCGGTTATCGCCTTACGCGAAAGTGAAGTTGGCACTTTGCCATCATCGCTCATACTGTCCAAAAACACATGCGCAACCATCACCATATCCGCAGCTTTCCAACCAATCATATTTTTAAAGGGCACAAGCTCTATTTCATTCCACGTTTTGCTAATATCAACAAAACCTTTATGGCTATCACCCGCGCTGCTGCCATGCCCAGGAAAATGCTTAAGCGAGGTCAACATGCCCGCACGGTGGTGCGCATCAACAAACATAAACGCATATTCAGATACATTTTTAGTGTCTGTGCCATATGACCGCTCGAGCTTGGCGATAATCGGGTTATCTTTATTAATCTCCAAATCCACCACAGGGCCAAAATTAACATTAAACCCGCTGCCTCTTAAAAACAGCGCCGTTTCATAATATTTATCATGCGCAGCTTGTGGGCTAAGAATTGTCATCTGTTTGGCCGATGGCAACCGCGGCGCGCCATTTTCAGGCTTCATCCGCGCCACATAGCCGCCTTCTTGGTCTATGGTGACGAAAGTTTTATAGGGTGATGCCGCCTCGATAGCCACAGTAAGCCGCAGCATTTCCTGTGCCGTACCAACATTATGCCCCAAAAACAACACGCCACCAACTTTGCTAGCTTTGATATCAGCCAACAGGCCCTTAACGCTTCTGGTTTGAATGTCTTTGCCATCAAACCCAACCAGCACCATTTGGCCAATCATTTCGTTTAACGTAACAGCTTGGCTTGGTGCTGCAAATAACAGCATAAAAACAATTAGAAATCCGCGCATTTCTCACCCATTTATATTCATCTACCCCCATTTTTCATTGCGCAGAGCCTAGGGTAAAAAAATTGATTTGCCAATATTTATATGTCGGCGCTAAACAGCCAATATTGGCCACATGCCAACAAGCATCAGCACCATGCCAACAATTGCCACTGTCCAAACAATAGAACGCAAAGCCCCAATATTAATAACATAAGCAGGTATATATAAAACCCGCGCGATCACAAAAACCACAGCTCCCGTTTCGGTCAAGTCGTCTGTAACGCCTTTCATCTCAGCCAACAAAGCCAAGCTTAAAAATATCGGCAAGGCTTCTTTTAAATTTTCTGCCGCGCGCTTTAACCGCCCGCCAATCACCGACATTTCAACAGTCTTATCCCGCGCGCCCATGCCATATAGCATTTGCCTTTTTCCGCCCGTGATATAACGCAAACAAGGTTCCAAAAATATTTGAATGATGTACAACGCCAAAATTAGTAAAATATAAATAATCACAATGTTTTCCTTTGCCTCAAATTAACCCATTTATTCAACTTGTAAAAGCCTAATTTACGCTGTAATTATTTATTTTATATAGTTAATAAGCTACCCAGTTGAAGCAGCATTTGCACGGCTTAAATTAAATGATAACCATCCGAACCCAAAAGCTTACCTAGTCGCCATTCACAACCGTCCTGCTTGTAAAAACGATTGAAAAAGGTGGAAAACTAAGCATATTAGCCGATTAACTCGCACTAAAGCATGAGATTAACCATGCTAAGATTCAGCAAATTGTTTCAAAACCGACAAGACAAGTGTAAATTTCTGACGCAACCTTTAAGCAGCCAAACAAACCAATGATGCATGCAATTTAATGACTCATTTAATTTATTGGCGACATTATCTGTTGGCTAGCTTTCGCTAGCAAAAGAGGGGCAGATAACCACAAACTTAGAGGGAAAAATGAAACTTTTTAAAAACATAACAAGATTAGTTATATCGGTGAGCTTAGCCACCGTTATGACCGCAGCCGCTTGGGCTGATGAATGGACACATGTTCTGCCAGAAGAAGTTGGCATGTCGAGCGCACGCTTGCAAAAGCTGACCGATGTCATGCAAGGCTATATTGACAGCGGCGACGTTGCTGGCATGGTAATTTTAATCGCTCGTGATGGCAAAGTGCCTTATGAAATGGCATTTGGCAAACGTGATTTGGCCACCAATGCGCCTATGCTGAAAGACACTATTTTCCGCATTGCATCGCAAACCAAAGCCATCGTTTCAGCCGGCATTATGAGCCTGCAAGAAGAAGGCAAGCTGCTGGTTACCGAACCACTGGGCAAATATTTACCAGAATGGATGGAAACCAATGTAGCTGTCGCCAAACAAGATGGCGAAGGTTATGACATTGTACCCGCCGAACGCTCAATCACCATTCGCGATTTATTGACCCATACATCAGGCATTCCTTATGGTGCATGGATTAATGGCTTAACCGATGACGCATGGATGGAAGCTGGATTCCCCGGTTGGTATTATGCCAGCAGCGACAAACCAATCAGAGAATTGGTACGCGAAATGGCAGCATTGCCAATGGTCGGACAACCCGGCGAAAAATGGGTTTATGGCCTTAATCTAGACATTCTCGGCGCGCTCATCGAAGTTGTGTCTGGCCAAACATTGGATGTATTCTTAAAAGAACGCTTCTTCGATCCACTTGGCATGGTCGACACTCAATTCTATCTACCTGTCAGTAAACTTAATCGTTTAGCCACAGTTTATGTGCGCACTGGCCCGGGCGAAATCACCCGCGCTTCCGACGAAGGCATTATGTGGACTCAAGGCGATTATGTCATCGGCCAAGGCCCTAACCTCACCTTGTCAGGTGGTGCAGGCCTTTTGTCAACCGCACATGATTACTCAGTATTCCTAGAAATGCTGCGCAATGATGGCGCGACAATGAGCGGTGAACAGCTACTATCACCAATGTCAATAAGCCTACTCACCACAGACCATACTGGCGATATTGATTTCCGCCCAGGCGTTGGTTTCAGCTATGGCTTTGCCGTCGCGTTAGATCGCGGCATCATTGGCACACCGGGTAATGTTGGCGAGTTCCGTTGGGGTGGTGCTTATCACTCCACATATTGGGTCGACCCTGTTGCCAATCTTGTGGTAACTGCTTTCACCCAATTTGGCGCAACAGCTGGCCTAGATGATCAAAATAAATTGCGGGCAATGATTTACGCCGCAATCACTGATTGATCTGCTCAAAACACCATTGATAGAGGGGCTGACTTGCGCAGCGCCTCTATTGCTGTTTTAATAGCATCATTCAAATGTTTCTTGGGAGGGGGGCGAATGGAAGATAATTTAGATTTCAACAATCAACAAGTCTGGGACAATCACACCCCAAAACCTAAACAAGTCGCCACTTTTAAACGCTTCGGCATCCACGCTCAATTTCAAGAAATGCAATATGACGACAGAGGCTCATGGGATGCAACCATGACCGACCTCCACCTAGCTTCACTTGTAACCCCAACCCAACACCGCTATGGCGCAAGCGCAAACAAATATCACGCAGTAGCGCCCAGCAGCTCAGTTGTATTGCCAGGCGATAGATTGGTCGGCGGTTGGGAAGGCAAAATGGTTGGCCAACATTTATTTATATCCGAAGCCCAATTTGCCGCCATCACAGGTACAGAATTAGCCAGCCATAATATAATGCCTTATGATTTTACCTTGCAGAGTGAAACAACCCCAGAGGTCGACATCATTGTCAATCTATTGGCAATATTGGCCCATGATGCTCGCCATGAATCCCCTGCAGGGCCTATATTTGCCGAAACCATCATCAGCGCCTTGTTGCAAAACCTAACAGGCTCAAAGGCCAAAATTTGGGGATATGGCGCAACCAAGGGTCAAAATGCCGATAAAATAACCAATTTTGCCATCGATATCTTACAAGCCAACCTCACCAATGGCGTGTCTTTAATGGACGTTTCCAAACAAATCGGCGTCAGTGTGCAATATTTATGCCGCATGTTCAAACAATCGACAGGCATGTCGCCACATCAATATCTATTACGAGAGCGCGTATTTATGGCACGTAAATTAATCTTAGAAGGTGACACGCCACTGGCCGAAATTGCTCTAGAGGTCGGCTTTACCGACCAAAGCAAACTCTCAACCACCTTTAAAAACATATTAGGCTACAGCCCCTCGCAATTGCGCAATTAGTCTATGAACATTGAACCCGCCTCCCAATCCAATTTAGCGATCCGCCAAGATCGAATACATATAACTACTAATTTCAAAGCCAGTTTTTTTATATATACTCGCCGCTTGGCTGCCATTTTCGGCCATAATATATATCTCCTTCGCATCGCGCTCCAAAGCATAATCACGGATATGCGCAATCAGAGCTGAAGCATAGCCACGGCCTCTATAAGCTTTACGTGTGGCAACAGAGGCATATCGATATACGCCATCCTTCCAATACAGTCCCGCAATCGAAGCAATTTCGCCACGATCACGGTTCCAAATGACAAAGAAGTTGGCCACACCTGCAGCAATTGCATCCATTCGATTGCCAATCATCCATTCAATAAAGCCGCGCTGCACCTCGCCACTATCAGCAACATAAATGTCAGCCATTTGAGCAAAATCATCGGCTATAATTTTTTTGACATTATATATCGGCCGAGAAATTTTATTTGCGGTCGGAGAATATTTTAGCAGCACTTCACATTGGTGATTATATTTTTTGCTAATGTTTTTATAATCAATAAATGGCTCAGACGCCCACACAACCACACGTTTATGAGCCTTAGATGCTTTCTCTAACAAATGCGCATCCCACAAAGCGGTCAATGTCTTACCCACCACATCATCAGCGGGCGCAGCATATAAATTGACCGCATGGCCAAAATAATAATCAGTTTTTTCAGGGCATATATAAGCCACACCGCCATCGACCTCAAACCACTGCATGCTATCGATAAAATCAATAAACTCGGTGAGATGACCATTTGTAAAACGGCCTAATGTAGAAATTTCGGAGTATAGTCTGAACATAAATTCAGCTTAAACTTAAACAATTAAAGCTGCAATTAAATCTTAAAACATAGCGGTTATTAACGCCATTTTTAGAGGAAAGTTCCGGCAGCCAATCAATTCTTGATTCATCCTCTTCTGAGGACCCGAGGGCTGCACTTTACACGAACTTTTAAAGTTTTCTTATATGGCTTCTTGCGCAGCCAATAAACTGCTCATAGTGCCAGAAGAAAGTTTACCTAATGAGGCTTGCGAAGCCATCATTTCATTTTTAGTCACCTGGTTATCTCTGTCCAGGTCCATTTGAGCGAACATATCTTTTGCAGAAAGCCCTTCTGGGCTTTTGATTCTGCGGGCTTCACTCGCCGCTAAAAATTCTTTTAACGACAAGCCCCCATCGCCGTCCTGATCATTTTTAGTAAAGATTTCAGACAGTTTTAGGCTCATATTGGCGCGTATTTCCGAAGCATTTGGCTGTCCGCCAGATATACCTCCAGTATACATATCTATTTCCTTTCATAATTTCCATCTGTTAAAAATGGGCGTCGAATCACTCGACACCCTTAAACAGTAGGAGGAAATCGATACTTAATGGTTAACAAACTCATATAAAAAGGCCAAAATTGTAATAAAAATAAAGACTAACATAGTTAATATGCAAGTATAAATTATGCCCCGATCCTATGAAATTACGCCACGATGGCACACTATAACCAAGTAGCGAATTCTACTGAGCATGCAACTGATCGCGTTTCAACAAAAGGCTGTTCAGCGCACTGATATAAGCTTTGGCCGAAGCCACAATCGTATCAGTGTCCACCCCATTGCCAATAACCTGCTTGCCATTTTCCTCTATCCTCACCATCACATGCGCTTGCGCATCCGTACCCTCGGTAACCGCTTGCACCTGATAGCGCAATAGGTTCTGCGTGTCGGTCGTCAAGGCTTTAATGGCATTATATGTAGCGTCCACCCCGCCATCACCAGTTGCAGTGTTGTGAACCTGCTTGCCGTCAATATTCAACACCAAAATGGCTTCGGCTTGACGGTCAGTACTCACTGCCACTTCAAGTGACACCAAGCTAATGCTTTCATTAGCTTCAGCAATTTCATTCTCAACCAAGGCAATAATATCTTCGTCATAGATATTTTTCTTTTTATCAGCCAGCCCTTTAAACCGCGTAAAAACATCCAAAAATGCATTATCACCCAATTCATAGCCCAAATCGCTCAATTTCTCCTTAAACGCATGGCGGCCAGAATGTTTACCCATCACCAAATTAGTGGCTTTCACACCGACAGATTCAGGTGTTATAATTTCATAAGTCTCAGCATTTTTTAACATGCCATCTTGATGAATCCCACTTTCATGCGCAAACGCGTTTTTGCCAACAATCGCCTTATTATATTGCACTGGAAAAGCCGCAACCGCCGACACCAAATTAGATGCCCGCACCAACATTTTGCTTTCAATGCGCGTGTCATAAGGCAAAATATCTTGCCGCGTGCGCATGCCCATCACAATTTCTTCTAGCGCCGCATTACCTGCCCGCTCGCCAATGCCGTTAATCGTGCATTCTATTTGCCGCGCACCACCCGCAACACCAGCCATAGTATTGGCCACCGCAAAACCCAAATCATTATGGCAATGGGTCGAGAAAACCACATTCTCAGCCCCTACCACGCGGTTAATCACCATTTCAAACATCGCCTTATATTCATCAGGCATGGCATAACCCACTGTGTCAGGCAAATTAATGGTGGTCGCGCCCGCTTTAATCGCCACTTCGACCACACGGCATAAAAAATCATGCTCAGTACGCGTTGCGTCTTCCGCTGACCATTCGACATCATCAGTAAAGCTTTTCGCCCGTGCCACGCTGGCTGCCACTTTTTCAAGCACATCTTCGGGGCTCATATTCAACTTATATTTCATGTGCAGCGGGCTGGTGGCAATAAAAGTATGGATACGCGAGCGCGGCGCATGCTTAATCGCGTCCCCAGCGCGGTCAATATCTTTAAGGCTAGCCCGCGCCAAACCACAAATGATAGAATTTTTGGCGTTTTTGGCAATTTCACTGACCGCCTCAAAATCACCATCTGAAGCGATCGGAAAACCAGCTTCAATAATGTCGACACCCATATCATCTAGCAAGGCTGCCACCTCAACTTTTTGTTCTAACGTCATCGAGGCGCCAGGGCTTTGCTCGCCATCGCGCAATGTGGTGTCAAAAATTACAACATTTTCGGGGATTTTATCTTTATTCATTTTTGTCATAGCTAAAGCTGCCCTTATCATTAAGCGCAGTTCCTGTATTTTTAAATTTAAATTTGGATGAAAGATGCCGTTAGGCCGCAGCTAAACCTTTGTTTAACTGTCCCCTAAACATTTGCTAAAATTCTTTAGGTAAATTTTCGCTATTTCTCAAAATGCTTAAGGGTTGATAAGCAGGAGAAGCAGCAGGCTAGAAATTGTGAAGGTGGTAATGAGTGCAACTTTGCGCAAAAAATCTTGCTCAGCAGCCACAGAGGCAGCAATCGCACGCGCTTTAGGTTGATTATGGTGGTTTCTATAATGATTATTCATCATGAAACATCCTCTATTGCTCAATTTCCAATATAATTAGCTTATTAGATTCTATTTATATAGCAATAGAATAATACGGCTTTATGGTTAATTTATTGATTTTTCACGCAAACTGTTATGTTTCGGGGTAAAACATACCCATCTTTAGTGCTAAATAACGACTTTTTATCAACCCATTAAAGTTTTACCCAAAAAAAAATGCGTAAACTCAAAAAATAAATGGACAGAGCCATTAGCCTGTCATATAAACCGCTTCAACAGACGCATGCAAAGAGCTAACGCTTTAATTGCATTGCCGACGGGCCCTTAGCTCAGCTGGTAGAGCAACTGACTTTTAATCAGTAGGTCGATGGTTCGAACCCATCAGGGCTCACCAAATCAAACCCTTGCTTCGGCAGGGGTTTTTTGTTTCTGGAGCTTCAAACTAACCCTAAAAATCACCTAAAAAACATTCGGGTAACCACATGGGTAACCACATTTAAACTGTTCATAACTATTGAACACGTACCGTTTGAGAGCCTATTAAAGCTCTTTTTGAATCACTTCAGAGGCCTCTTTAGGCATTTACTAGGTTAAATTGGGTGATATTTCTTGGTAACATTTAACAGACACCTGAGCACCTGAAGCTCTAAACCATCCTGCTTACCATTTTTGATTAGCCTGTCTAATAACAAACACCCCCTAAATGCCCCTCAGATTCCACCACAGAATCTCCAGCTAAATCCAGAATCCCTACTACCAGAAAACCGCAATCGATTCCCTACGCCTCTTAAAACTCATCCTAGAGTCGGTCTGAAGTTACCCACGGGAAAGTGTATTGTGGGAGATTCAATCTGTTTGACAATCAGTAATTTGCATGTTGTGATTGGCGCTATAGAGCCCCTTCAGAGGGCTTTAGATTAAACTAAGATAAATTATAACAATCGATATCAGCTATAGGATTGCTCCGACTGGCTCAGGTGAAACTGTGTCTTGTTTTAGGGGGAGGCTAGAGCTGTATCTTGAGAGAGGGTGAAAGGGAACATGACATGAGCAATAGGAAAAAGAACCGTAGAGACTTCTTAGTCTGCTTTGCGGTCTTCAAATTAGATACTAGTTTTGCATATTATAAAACGCTTCCAAGTGCGTGGTCAGTGATTGTCGTGGAATATGACGAAAAGGGAGCTAAAGAGCTTCAAGCGGTATTAGGTAAGCTTGAGATAAATATAGATTTTGGCTTCTATTCTAGATTGTTCTGGAAAAAGATAATAAACGGAGTAACCGAGAATGACGAATAAAACACCCCCAAACGATACACCAAATAATGGGGAATGTAGAGGCAGATTAGAGCTTTCTAAGGCTCAGCAGAAAGCCCTAGGCGGCATGATTAAAATCTTAGAAGCTATTCTGAGGATCGATGGAAACATGCCATTGCACTATGTTTTGATGTGGCTCTTGGTGTCTCGTTCAGCAGCTAAAGGTCAAACGTTAAAAGCACTAACACTAGCTGTAAAGACCTCTAAGGCAACTACAGAGCGGTTTAAGGCAAAGTTTATGGAGCTAGGTTTAATTGAGATCATTGATGACCGCGTTGAAGACCGCAGCTATCTCTACAAAATCTCCAAGAAAGGTCGGATTAAACTTAATCAACTCGAAGTCATAGCCACAACTTTTGAGACTGCAACATAGACAGTCACTAGCAATTCATTAAAGAGGAATATCATTATGGAAATAAGCGTGAATGGTACGATAATATTTTATTTCTGCAAACCAAGGCTGGATGCAGCTTGCATTTCAAACCATGGCACATTATTTGGCTTCTCTTGGGGCTGGGAGTACTGGAGGCAAGCCGCTCCTGTGGCATTCTCTAAAACTGTGGAAGAATATGATCACCATAATAGGGCGGTGATGATAAAGTTCGGGCGACATCAGGCATATTTACACTCAGAGTGGGGCAACAGTTGCGGTTAGCTGCACAAGAAAAGCTGATAGTAATCCTAAGAACCGCTTCAGGTGGTCTTAAGAGAGCTATCAGTGCGCTTTCGAAGGGAGCTAAAGAGGCTCTAAAGGTATTCAGGTTACGGTATTGAAAGAGAAACCATAATTAAATTATCATCTCCAGCAATCACCACCTAACCAACTTCGCGATGATCCATGACAGCTTCGGGGTTCACGCAAGATACACCTCTCGCCTATCTTCAGTCCTTCGTAATGAGTTCGTGAAGATGTATGAGGAGAATGATGTCTTGGGTGATCTCTATGAGCAGCTTGGGAGGCAACTGGAGGATGATACTTTTGAGAAGCTGAAGAAGCCTCTGGAACGCGGGGGATTGGCTCTGGAGGTGGTTAAGAGGTCTGAATATTTCTTCTGTTAGGTATTCAGGTTACAGCATTGAAATAAACAATTTTAATTGGCTTGAAAAAGCTGCTTTAGATGACGTTTTATGGGCGCTGAAAAGGTGCTGAATATGCCCCTAAATTGTTGATTTTGATGAAAACAGCTAATTGATTGATTTGGCTTATGAATATTGGATAATCGCATTCACCACCCCCCCATTGAATAACAAACCTTTTAAAACCATCTTAATTTGCACCTGAAAATGGCCGTAAAATATGCTTGAAATTGACTTACCTTCCACCATTGAATAACAGACAAAATCAGCTCAAATTATCAAAATTATCAAATTTAACCTAACTATTTGATATAACTTATTAAATGTTGTATTTTGGGACTTAGGGTGACGTATTGAAATAAACCATAAATTAAATCCTGAAATATTCTCCTCATTTGATGCTGAAAATATCCCTTAGATTATCTCGAAATGGACTTAACCCTAGTATTGAAATACAGCTTTAATTATCCTTGAATATGAGAATTGGAGATTTTATCATAACTAGTTGAAAATGTTTGACAATTGTTGACTCATAGGGTTTAGGGACGAGTATTGAAATACAACCCTTTTAAAATTGAATAATATTCACCTCAATTACCACCTAAGAAAGCCCTCAAAAAGCACTTAGGTACTCCCATTGAAAAACACCACTAATTCTGAAACATCTCATTGCTGAGTATTCAGGTTACACCATTGAAATAAAACAATATGAAAATATCCAATAATGATACTCATCTCAAGCACCATCTTAAGATTTATCTTTAGCTCATCTTAAGCCTATTTTTGTCAAAGATGCCTCTTAAGATCATCTAAACATAACCCTTAAGCTACATCTCTAGAGTAAACGTCTGGTGACGACCGCCTTGTAAGAATTATCTGATGTGCAATTATGGCTGTGTTTGTGGGCTTTAAGTGTCCGCTTAAGTTAAGTGGACACTATCTATGGTCAAAAGAGCGCCTCGACGTCGTTGGAGTGATGATTTTAAGCGGAACTTTGTTA
>NVQL02000101.1 GCA_002400495.2 Alphaproteobacteria bacterium
GCGATTGTGGCGCTGCTATCATTTATGCATACAGCAATGGTGATTGTATTATCGGTGGTGCTTGAGCCGCTATTCTCGGTTAAGACGTTTGCGCTGTTGTGTGGTCGAACGCTATCGGACTTTGCATTAATGATGTTTGCGACCTGTGTGTCGGGTGCTGTGTTCATTGGCAATAAGGTATTTGGTACTATGGCTGTGACGGCATGTGACGTTGATGTGAAAGAGTTTCGACGATTGTATGCTTGATTGAGCGTGATTGATATTTTTAAGCTGGTCGCTGTTGTGCGGCCGGCTTTGTAAATCTCAGTTTGGTGCGGGTTGGCGGAGTCTGGTTAAACGCAACTGTTGCAACGGTGGTCTCTGACGTGGGGATTCGTGGGTTCAAATCCCACACCTACAGCCAATTTAATTAAATGGTGAATGGATATGGATGCAGCGCCGACGCGGTGTAAGAAGCGTGGCTGTCCGCATTTTGTGCGTGGTCATGTTCATCATCGGTTGTGTGCAACGCCTGATATTGATTTGGCTAAGCTTGGTAAGAAACAGACGGCGGCGAGTAAGCGGTATGATGATCGACGTGGGTCATCGGCTAAGCGTGGTTATGGTGGTCGATGGCAGAAGACGCGCGTTGGTTTCCTAGCTAAGCATCCGCTTTGTGTATTTTGTGAGCGGATTGGCAAGGTTGTTGAGGCAACGGTGGTTGATCATATCAAACCACACAAGGGTGATATGGATTTGTTTTGGCAGCGTCATAATTGGCAGCCGCTTTGTAAGCATCATCATGATTTGGATAAGTTTAAGATTGAGACAGCATGGCTTAAGGGCTTGCTTAGTGACACGGCGCTGATTGGTATCGGCGTTAAGATTTCCATGCCGAGCTAGTGGTCTTTTTGGGTGGCCTCTATCATTCGGCATGGAATTCAGCCAAAGGGGGCGGGGGTAAAAGTCTAAACGGCCGCGCCGCCTAGACCGACGGGGTAGTCACGTGTGTGTGAAAAGTGGGTGGAATAGAAAACGGAAACCCATCTTTTGAAGAATAGAAAATTGAATAGGTGAGTTATGAGTGGTGGACGGAAATCAAATATTTATGCGCTTACGCCTAAAGCAAAAACGCCATTGAAGGGCGAAGTTGTTGAGGTTGAGGACGTTATTGAAACTCGCGTTATTGATTTGGTTGCTGAGTTGATGCCCGGCTTTGATGAATTTGAGGCAAAAAAAAGACCGCTGTTGCAGAAGCTTTGGACTGAGATTGCCGGCGTTGTTCATGAGATTGGATTTTTAGACAAAACCACCGTTTTGGCGGTTCGGGATATTGTGCCGGTTTATTTGTTTTACCGGCAAGCGAATGCTCAGATTTTGAAAGAGAAATTAACATATGAAGTTAAAGGTCGGAATGGCGATCAGGTAAAAGTACATGCTTTGATTGGTTCGGCCACGGCGTGGAAAAAATTGATTAATAGTTTTTCTGGTGATTTTGGGCTTACGCCGATTGGTAAAAAGAAACTTGAGGATGTGGCTGATCAGGGCGTTTTACCATTAGCAGCACCTACAGGTAGATTTAATAATAATGGCAAATTCGACTGATGATGATATTGGGCACGATTATGTGCAATTATTATTGGATTATGTCGAAAAGGTTGCAGCGGATAAGAAAGGGAAAACTTACGGGCTCTATGAACGGTTAGCTTGCCGGCGGTTTGATGATGATCTTGAACGCCAAAAAACTAGCGTTTGTGCATTTTATTTTGACGTTGATCGGTTTATTGATAGTTGCGATTTTATCGAAAAATTGCCACATGTTAAGGCGCATAAAGACCCAACGATCACGTTGCATGAAACTCAGATATTCCAACTTGCGAATATTTTTGGCTTCCGGTTAAAAGCTGACCCATCGGTTCGGCGGTTTAGCACGGTTTATATTGAGGTTGGCCGCAAAAATGGCAAATCTACTTTTGCAGCATGCATCGCTTTGTATTGCATGTGCTGTGAAAATGAGGTTGCACCGGAAATTTTGACGGCGGCAACAACTAAAGATCAGGCGAAAATTGTTCTTAACATCATGAAAGACATGATTAAGAAAACGCCGGATTTAAGGCGTGAATTTGGTTTTAAGGTTAGAGCTTATGAAATAATTTGTGAACATTTAAACGGTATTGCTAAGGCGATTAGCGCGGACGGTGGAACGAATGACGGTCATAACCCGCATTGCTCGGTTGTCGATGAGTTACATGCTCATAAAAACCGCGATATTTTGGATGTGATTGAATCTGCTGACGGGGCCCGATCTAACGCGTTGTTGCTGATGATTACCACGGCCGGTAAAAACTTGGTTGGTGTTTGTTACGATGAACGTAGCATCCTGATTAAAATTTTGACGGATGTTTGGCCGGACAAAAGCAATTATGATTACTATTTCGGTATCATTTACACCGTTGATGTTGGTGATGATACGCTTGATGAGAAGAATTGGAGAAAACCTAACCCGCTTTTGGGTGTGTCTATCGATATTGAAACCATGCGCAAGGCGGCGCATGGTGCGCGGGCATCTAACCAAAAATTAGCGAATTTTGAAACTAAACGTATGAACGTTTGGCGGCATAGTGCTGATGTGTGGCTTGATATGATTGCATATCAAAAATGTTACCAGCCGAAGTTGTTTGATGAATTAGAAGCGCATACGGCCGGTGGTGGTTTTGTTGAGATTGGTGTTGATTTAAGTGAATATAACGACATTACATCCGTAGTGATTAGCTGGATTGATACAGAAAATAAACTGTGTTGGATTCCTTATCATTTTTTGCCGGAAATGACGATTGATAATCCTGAGCATAAAAACCATAAGATTTATCAAGATTGGCATCATGCTGGTTATTTGAATAAAATGGCTGGTGGTCGCATAGATTTGCGGGAAATAAAGAAATTTATTGTTGAGTTGCATGGTGGCTTAAACATTATTGAGGTTGTTTTTGATAATGCGACTGGCGCGAGCGCCACGGCAGCTGAATTGGAAGAAGATGACGGCATCCCTGCTGTGATGATGCATAAAAATGCGGCGAATATATCGCCGGCATCATTGGATTTAGAAGCGCGGATTGGTGAAGGTTCGTTTAAGCATGATGGTTGCCCAATCTTGAAATGGATGGCTAGCAATGCATTTGTTGATAGGCGGGTTGACGGCTCTATTTTGCCGAAAAAAGAAGCCGTAAATAGTCAAAATAAAGTTGATGGCATTGATGCTGGTTTGCATGCATCGGCGCGTTTGATGGTTATTAAACCGCCGAAGCCGATAACGAGCCTTGGTGGTGTTTATTGATGAATTGGAAGTTGGGTTATGGGAATTGTTGGTGATTTTATTGATAAGTTTAAGGCTGCTCCTGTTGTGCCAAATAATTATGCGAATATGAGCCATGCGGTTGATTTGCTAAGTCCGGACTGGTTGCGGGGTGATGGTGGTGATTATGTTACGCCCAAAACTGCGATGCAGCATAGTGCGGTTTTTGGCTGTGTTAAAGTTAGATCGGGCATTATTAGCTCGTTGCGAATTAATGTTGAGGATTCGGAAACGCGGGTAAAAAATAACAAACATGATTTGCTTAAATTGCTTGATGTTCGGCCGAATAATTTGGTTTCTGCTCGTGAGATGTGGGAGCAAGTGATTATTGATATGGACTTGGTTGGCCGGGCTTATGTGCGGATTATACGCAAGAATTTGGGCAGTGAAGTTGAGGCGCTGGTTAGGTGTGAAGACCATGACGTGCGGGTGAAAATTACTAAGGAGCGTAACCCGAAACTGATTTATGAGGTGACAAACCCTTGGGGCGGCACAGATGTTGTTGACCAGGCCGACATGTTGCATTTTCGGAATTTTGGCAGTGCGAATTTGCTTGGTGAAACGCCGATACAAATTGCGGGGCGGAGCATTGCGGCGGCGACCACTGAGGAGAAATTCTCGAAAGCTTATTTTGAAACTGGTGGGCAGATTAAAGATATTGTTGAGTTTGATAATGAGCCGACACCTGAACAAATTGCGGAATTTAAGCGGAATTTTGAGCTTAACCATTCTGGTGTTGATGGATTTAAAAAGGTTGGTGTGATTACCAATGGCGGCAAACATAAGCGGCTGACTTTGAGTGCGCAAGATGGCAATACGCTGGATACGCGCAAATTTAGCGTTGAACAGATTTGCCGGTTATTTGGTGTGCCGATGGTTATGATTGGCAGTTTGGACAAGCAAACCAGCTTTGGCAAAGGTGTTGGCGAGCAGTTTAAGTTTTTTATTAATCTGACTTTGAACCCGATTTTGGAAAAAATTGAGAATGAAGTTAAAATCAAGCTGTTTACTGCGAATGATAATTTTGAAATGAGGTTTGACCGCGATGGGCTGACTAAGGGTGATTTGGAAGCCACGACCAAGGCCGATACGGCCGCTATTGGTGGTAACCAAATACCGGGGACGTTGACGCAAAATGAAGTGCGGAAACGCAAAGGTTACCCACCGGTTGAAGACCCAAAAGCGAATAAGCTTTACCAGCCGATTGAGAAAATTGACAATAAATTGAAACCAACCAGTGATGAAGGTGATGAAGATGGCGAAAGAGAAAATGCAGCGGCGTAACCATTTGCCCATGCTTAGCATGGCTGGCACGGTTGTGATGAATAAGCTGAATATTGGTGATGCGAAAAGCCAAATTGCGGCCTTGGCTGATTTTGGGCATTTGGCAGATAGATTTGCCAATAAATCCAAAGATATTGGGTTGAATGTTAAAAATATTGGCGATGAAGCTCATATTTATATTGATGATGACATTAGCGCATTTTATGGCATTACCGCCAAAATGGTAACCAATGCCTTTGAAAAAGCCCATAATAAAGACATTGTGTTGCACATTAATTGTGCTGGTGGCGATGTGATGCAAGCGCGGGCGATGGTTAGCACCATTGTGGCCTATGAGGGCAAAGTAACCGCGATGATTGACGGGCTTTGTGCTAGTGCTGCAACATTTATTGCTTGTGCTTGTGCCAGTGTGGCGATGAATGATGGCGGTTTGTTTATGGTGCATAATGCATCTGGACTTTGCTGGGGTGACCATGTTGACATGAATAAACAAGCTGATATTTTGCTGAAAATCACCAATACCATTGCGGCGGATTATGCCGCCAAAACTGGCGAGGATAAAGAGGCGATGCTTGCATTGATGGACGCTGAGACGTTTATGAACGCTGATGAGGCGCTTGAAGCCGGTTTTATTGATGAGATTATTGAAACGCGGCATGACAAAACTGCTGAGCCGAAAAATGCTGCAAAACTGCCGATTGCTGAGAATGTGGCCGATAATATGGTTGAGCCTGTTGAGCCTGAGCCCAACTATGAACAATTACGCATTAAGGCGCAAGCCCGTGCATTGGAATTAAGCGCTGATGCTTAAAAACTGAGCATTAAGCTCGCTCGAACTAACCAACCGCCTTTTTTATGGCGGTTTTTTTATGGGAAAAATAGAATGGCTAAATTTTTAGATGAATTGCGTAACCAACGTAAAGAGCTGACTGATGAAATGACTAAAATTGGCAATAAGACCGATTTTGGCGCGGCTGACCAAGCCCGAAGCGTTGAGCTTAACGATAAAGTTGAACTGATTGATTTGCAGATTGATGCAATTGCGCGGGCGCTTGAGCAAGAAAATAAACAGGCCGAATATGTGAATGTGCTGGCTGATGATAAGCGGCAATCTACCGATAAAATTTATAATGATTTGGCGCGACATCACGAAGTGTTTTCCAATGTTTTGCGATTTGGTGTTGAGAATTTATCGGATGACGACCGCGAATTTATTAAGCAACTTAAAATTGACAATGACATGTTGCGGCCGGATGAAGCAACTAAGGGCGGTTATTTAGTGCCAACCACGTTTGGCACTAAATTGATTGATAATATTCAATCTAATGGTGGTATACGAAAATATGCGACTGCTTATACATCTGGTGATGGTCGTGAACAGACTGAAACCACATTTGACGATGAATCTAATGTTGGTGAATTGCTTGGTATTGATGACACTGTGGCTGGTGGTGATATACCGACCATTGGGCAAATTAAAGTTAAATCTTTTGTGTTCTCATCTAAAATTGTGCCGTTGCACAATACGGTTATTCAAGATTCTGCTCATGATATTGTGGCGAAGGTTACTGGCGCATTATCTCGGCGTATTTGGAAGCTTGAAAACCAATTGTTTGTGAGTGGTACTGGCATTGACCAGCCAAAAGGCATTGTTACCAGTGCGACAACTGATGGCACGACGACTGCTTTACCATCTGCAATCAAACCGGATGAGCTGATTGATTTGGAACATGCGCTTGACCCATCTATCCGCGAGGGTGATGGCATTGCATGGTCATTTAATGACAAAACGCTCAAGCTGCTTAAAAAGCTTAAAGATTCGGACGGAAACTTTTTCTGGAAGCGTGGGCTTAGTGATACTGAGCCCGCTACTATTTTGGGTTACCCTTACCATATTAACCAATCTATGGATGATGCGACTGCTGGTAAATTTCCAATTATCTTTGGTAAGCTTGGTAATTATCGCATTCGCGACGTTATTGGCGGTAATTTGCAACGGTTTACTGACAGTAGATATGCTGAAAAAAACCAAACCGGCTTTTTAACTCTTAAGCGTGGTGATGGTTTCTTGGAAGATTACCAAGGCCAAACGGTGAAAAAGCTTCAAATGGCGCCATAAGTTTTTTAGAATTTAATGTTGAGGTGCGGCCATTGGCTGCACCTTTTTTATTACGGATATTGAAATGAAAACGATTAAATTTATTGATGCTGTTAGCGGTACTGACCCGGATTCTGGCACTAGTGTTAGTTTTGTAGTGGGGCAGGTGATTGAGCTGACCGATAAAACCGCAAAAATGTACATTAAGGCGAAGGTTGCGAAACTGGCGGCGAAAAAAGACAAAGAAAAGCAGCATATTGATGACCAGGATGTTGAAATTAAGCAGCTTGATTATGCGCTTGTGGGTTGCAATGAGCAATTGCGTGATGTGATTGCTAAGAATACGGAATTAGTGACGGCGGTTGGTGAATTGACCGAATCCGTTTCGGTGATTGCAGCAGCTCGCGACAAATTATCAGTTGAAAATGCTACATTGACAGATGAGATCGCTGAATTGCTGAATGAGCCGGTTGATGATGATGATAATTCATCTGATGCAACCACGGGCGAGGGTGACAAATCATCTGATGCCACAACTGGCGATGGTGCGACCGGTGATGGTGACAAATCATCTGATGTTGCAACTGGTGATGCCACAACTGGTGACGGTGACAAATCATCTGATGTTGCAACTGGTGATGGTGATGCTGGTGATGTGAAGCCGGCGGTTGTTGTTGGGGCTGATGGGAAGCGTAAAAAGGCTATGCCGCGTAAGGGTGGGGTGGCTGCTGAATAG
>NVQL02000111.1 GCA_002400495.2 Alphaproteobacteria bacterium
CCGAATATGCGAATATACTACTGGAAATGACACAAAAATTGCTCAATCACCGGATGAAAAACGCCAAACATTCACTTTCGGATATGATGTTGACCCAAAACGGCACCATCAACTATGCGCAATAAAACCACTCACACCTTTTAAGCACTACATAATCTATGCAATTATCCGCCATTGAAATTCTAATCTACCTACCCGGCAGCGCCGCTTTATTGTTATGGGGCGCGCGCATGGTGCGCACCGGCTTTATGCGTGCCTATGGCGCTGAGCTACGCCAAGGCCTTACAAAAAAYCTATCCAACCGCTTCACTGCSGCTTTTACGGGCTTTTTTGCGGCGCTCATTCTACAAAGCTCAACYGCCGTGGCRATGCTGACCACATCCTTCGCTTCGGCTCAACTTTTACCACTSGTGACCGGTCTCGCCATTATGTTAGGCGCAGATTTTGGCGCSGCACTCATTGCCCAATTGTTATCACTCAATATMAAAGCATTGTGGCCGYTRCTGTTGCTCATCGGTTATATTCTGCACAATATAAACGATAAAAARGGYTCAAATGGCAAACAAATTGGCCGCATTTTCTTGGGRCTTGGCTTTATATTATTRTCTCTCACKCAATTGTCTTTGGTGGCGCAACAATTACAATCAAGCRAYCTGTTATTGGCAATTTTAGGCACTTTGCAATCYGAGCCRATTTTRGCCATGCTCATYGCCATCATCATCACTTATTTYACCCATTCCAGCTTGGCRGTTATATTGYTGATTGCCGGTTTGGCAACCACGGGCATTATCGACACYGCRCTYATTTTTCCATTGGTATTGGGGGTCAATGTCGGCGGAGCATTGCCAGCTCTGATTATGAATTTAAGCGAGGCCGCAACCTCCAAACGCATTGTGACCGGCAACTTCTTATTCCGCTTCATTGCCGCCACYRTATTCCTATTGGCKCAGGGCATTATCCTGCCGCAACTTTTGACCTTTTTTGAATTTTATGGCTTTGCACAATATGTAGAATTCACCATTTTTGTGCACATTCTGTTCAATTTCATTCTATTCATTTCCTTCATTGGGCTGATTAACCCAGCGGCAAAAATATTACCAAAAATTATCACCAACACGGCGGCGGCTAACAATAGTGTGAAGCCGGCTTATCTAAAATCATCAGCACTGCAAATGCCTGACATTGCTTTGAATCTATCCGCTAGAGAAGCATTGCATCTTATTGATAGCGTTGAAAAAATGCTTAAATTATCATTTGAGTCTTTACAGGAATTTGATGATCTCAAACGCCGTGAGGCCAAAGCCATCGACAAAGACATTGTGCTACTTTCCAGCTCAATCAAATCATATTTGGTTGAATTGTTTCAGCAACAATTAGATACAAAACAAAGCAATCGAGCGGTCGAAATCATTAGCTTCACTACAAATTTAGACCATATCGGTAATGAATTGAATAAGAATATGTTGGAGACCATTCGCAAAAAAATAAAAGAAAATAAACGCTTTTCCGTGGCCGGTATGCAGGAAATTGTCGACATGTATGACTATATTCAAGCCACCTTACAACTGGCCGTAAAAGTATTTATGGATCAAGATTTGCAAAGCGCCAGAGAGCTGGTGCGCCGCAAAGAATTATTCCGCCAAACCGAGTATGACAACCGCCTGCAACATTTAAATCGATTGCGGCAAGGTGATGTTAAATCGCTCGAAACCAGCGCTTTTCATCTGGATATTTTGCGCGATCTAAAGCGCATAAACTCATTTCTTTCGGCTTCGGCTTACCCATTGCTTGAAACGGCGGGCGAGTTAAGCCCAAGCCGCCTTACATCGTCTTAAAACCAACCCTTCGCACAGTTGAGTTGAAGAAGTGACATGAGCGAATATCGCCTGTAATGCCCATCATAGAACTTCCGGCATCCTCCGATTGGCTTCAACCAGTCTGAATAAAGCGGTTAAAGTTTCTTGCTCAAGTCTGCGCAATTGGCTCTGTGTTAGCGGTGGATTTAGTCAGGCGTAAAATCAATATTTGAACCGAAATATTATGGACAGGACTTACGCTTGCTAACATATATTAATATGCGCCAATTCTGCATTCATTTGCCATTTGGAGCGCAAGCAAGGGGTTCTTGCCCAAAATACCTTCCAAATAACTACGCGAATATGGCTTGTCGCTTGCGCCTCTATAGACACCTTCAACATAACGCGCAATGCAATAACATTGGCTAACACTGCGATCAACCGAGCATGACCGAACAAATAAAGGCACTGTTTCAGCCTCAACCACATTTGTAGCACGCACAATGTCAACAATAGATGTTGAAATGGCGTTCATCAGTCTATCTTGACACCCAACAGCCTTCACAATGTCCAACGCATAACCATATTTATTGACCGCCTTAAATTGTTTGGTTACTGCATCCACAATATTTATGGCCGAAAAATCAACGCCAAATAATGCAAGGGTTTGATTGCTGCTTAGAAACACACGTAATTCAGCACGTTGTTTAATATTTTGCGGCAAGCCACAATTGGCTAAAATTGTTTGCGACAGCGCGGCCAATATAATTTGGTTTTCAGAATTGATGTTGCCAATTCTTCCGTTTGACAAATCATGTAGCATATTCGCCACTTCTGGTTGGATATTTTGCGGAATTGATACGCCGTTAAAATTATTTATCAATTTATTCTTCAGCGCAGTGCGCGCTGATGCTGCTTCGGATTTATAAAGAGCATTTAGTCTTTTGCTAACCTTCACGAGGTTTTCTCGCATAAAAGACGGCGCGGTATTGGGGATGAATTTTTTCATCGAAAGTAATTTACTTTTTATATCAGCTTTGGTTAAAAATCCGCTTGAATTTTCCGACAATTCTATAAACTTCTTTTTCGCCGCATCGCTGCCAGATTTAACCGACAAAATATCCGGCACTGATAAACCAGCATATAGTTCCGCAGACTGATAAAAACTACTGCCCAATACACCGGCAACATAGGATGCATTAAGGCGTTTTTTACCACGCAACATTAATGTCAAATCTTCTCGAATGTCTTGCTTAGGGTGGAGCAAAGCACAAATTGCCACCCGGTTTACAAATTCTTGCTGCGCGGGTCTAGAAAACGCGCCAAAAGCCTTGCCAAACTCTACATCAAAACCATTGTCAGAGAAAAAGCCAGCGCGCGCAGCCAATTTCAAACTATAATTTCTATATAAATCAAAAAACTGGGTTTTGAGAGCTTTCGCCACATCGATTTCGTTGTTGGCGTTGTTCGCCAACCGCTCAATAGGCCCAGTACAAAAGCTACGCAAATCATAACTGCCATAACCAGCCTCATCAGCAGGTTTATATTGTTTAAACCGAATGAAAGTGGAATCGCCATTAAACCCCATCACCCTCATCATCTGAGATTCGCCCAGAAGCTCGCGTGGACGAAGCCCCGTAATGCCAATTTTATTTTCTTTTTGGCTATTGCCTTGCATATTATCAAATTTTGGCACTATGCCTCTATTGCTTTTGTAGGATTTATTGATGATAGGAAAAACAAAAACCCGGCTTTTATCAGAAAAAACATCAAATTCGACCGAACCGGTTTTTGCACCTGTTTTTGAAATATGAACCGTACCAATGGTACTTCTATATACTAGGGGTTTATTCCGATTGTGAGTAATTTGTGCTGACAACACAGCCCAACCACCTACGATGCCATCTATCTCGCTCATTGGGCCATATTTTATATTCTTTTCATTTTGAGCTTGAGTTTGTGTAGGTTTCTTTTTCGCAACACCATCAAGCCAAAAATGAATGGTTTCAAAATTTTCAACCGTCACCGCCCCAATGGTGGCATTTTCGTCATCAGCTGTTACAGAAAATTTACCCGAAACATTATCAGCAATTAAATTCGATATTTTCATCGCCATTCTGCGACCAAAATTAGTTGCCGCACTGCCATCGCTTGGCTTGAATATTCCGGTTGCTTTATCACTAAATCCTAAAATTTGATTGTTTTTCACACCGGTGGTTATCGTGATAACGTCAATTTCGCGTTGATTGTCCTCACTGGCAACAAATTTTTCAATGCTATTGTAAACATTGCCAAAACCATCTACCCCATTGCCTTTTGAATCAATTTTAATGTCAAAAGCAAACGCCGCAACATCACTGCCAGCAATGCTCAACGTATCATAACCTTCACCACCATCAAACCGATCACCGGTACCATCATCAAAACCAGCATATAAGAAATCATCGCCAGACAAGCCTTCAATAGTGTCTTTACCATCACCACCGTCCATCACATCAGGGCCGCTTGTGCCTTTAAGCAAATCATCACCAGCAGTGCCACGAATGGTGACCACACGACGTGTTGAAGTTTTCGCTAACTGGTGTTTCTGCCCACCCGTTACAATCTTTTCACTCCCCACATTCGGGCTCACCTTTGCCGTTTTGGTATTGGTATTGGGTTCATCTTTTGATATTTTCGTCACTATCACCTCGGCAAATGTGGCGTGCAAAATCCCCTGAACTTCCACCCGGCTATTTTTTGTCCTTCGCCATTTAAATTTGTATTCTGCATCTGACATTGCGGTTAAAGTTACATAACCGTTCACCGTGCAGCGAGACCCCTTGGTGATTTTTTCTTTAAATGCGAGTTGTTTTGCCCGCTCAATTCTACGCCAAACACCGCTACAGTTTAAGTCTGGGTATGAAACGGTATAATCATTGCCTTGCTTATCAGCAAAAAGGTCGTATTTTTGGCGGCCCTCCACCACTTTACCGGCAAGCCGAATTGGCAATACAGGGCTCAAACGGCTCGACAAAATCTCATTCTGACTATGGTTAGAAACATTGGTTTTTATATTTACTTTCGCATTTGCCGAAAATAAAGTTTTTCGG
Source organism: Alphaproteobacteria bacterium (assembly GCA_002400495.2). Taxonomy (GTDB): domain Bacteria; phylum Pseudomonadota; class Alphaproteobacteria; order Rhizobiales; family OSC116; genus OCS116. Next base: position 4,889 of record NVQL02000111.1, read on the forward strand.
GTGACGGGTCCCATTTTACCATCAGCTTTTAAGCCATTAATTTGTTGGAATTTTTTAACCGCTCGCTTGGTTTTACCGCCAGGTTTGCCATCAACGATTCCAGCTGCATAGCCAAGCGAATTCAACCGTGCCTGTATTTGTTTCCAACTTAAAATTTGTTTCTTTTTTTGAGGAGATAATTTGACTTTCACCGTCAAACCATTCAATTTAACAACCACATCAACATGCTGAACCACTTTAATGGTTTTCCTTAAATCGCCGAATAAATCAGCTTGTGCAATGTTAAAATTCATCAATACAAATACAAATATCAGCAATAATCTCATCATCACAATTATTTCCCCATCACTCTTAAATTGTTCCAATAGGTTACAACAAATATTATCAACAATCTAGCCTCTCGAAATTTAGCATCCCTTTCTGTCACTCAAAACATAATTTAACATATTGATGTATATATATTTATACAATTCAACGCTCAGCTATTTTCAGAAATATGTAATCTGTGCAGCAAATGAAAATTTTACGCCATAAGCATGAGAAGATGCTTTAAATTATAATCTGATTTTGCTAACCTACAATCCTTATAATGACACTAGAATTTTTACGCCTTTGGCCATCAAACAAGACGCATTTGCCAATTCCACCACCGCCGTGCAGGAGACTAAATGTTAAACCTTAAAGACAAAAGCCTACTCGAAACCCGTGCTTATATAAACGGTGAGTGGCTACAAAGTGACAAAAAATTTGCGGTGTATAGCCCGATAAATAGTGAGCTTATTGCCAATGTTGCCGATATGCTGGTTGTAGATTGCAAAGCCGCCATTGATGCTGCCTATGTTGCGCAAAAAGCCTGGTCCAAACAACCGGCCAAAAGTCGCGCTCAGATGTTGAATAAGTTATTTAGGCTGATGATGGAAAACCAAGATGATTTGGCCGCCATCATCACCGCGGAAATGGGCAAACCGTTGGCCGAATCCAAAGGCGAAATTGCTTATGGCGCATCCTATATTGAATGGTTTGCCGAAGAAGCCAAGCGTATCTATGGTGACACCATTCCCGCGCCATCTGCCGACAAACGCATCTTGGTTACCAAGCAGGCTGTTGGGGTTGTTGGCTCTATCACCCCATGGAACTTCCCCAGCGCGATGATGACACGCAAACTTGCACCAGCTTTGGCTGCAGGCTGTAGCTTTGTTGCCCGCCCGGCCGAATTAACTCCGCTGTCAGCTTTAGCCGTCGCCGTTTTGGCTGAGCGTGCAGGCATTCCCGCTGGTGTATTTAACGTTATCCCCTCAAGTGACGCAGCCTCCATTGGCGCTGAACTTTGCAGCAATGCTAAAATTTCCAAAATTACATTTACCGGCTCGACCCGCGTCGGCAAAATACTCATGCATCAATGTGCTGATGGCATTAAAAAAATGTCAATGGAATTGGGCGGCAACGCTCCGTTTATTGTATTTGATGATGCCGATTTAGATGCAGCGGTTGAAGGTGCGATCATTGCCAAATACCGCAATAGCGGCCAGACTTGCGTATGCGCCAACCGCATTTATGTGCAGTCTGCGGTTTATAAGCAATTTGCCGATAAGTTGGCGATTGCGGTAAATGAATTAAAAGTTGGCAATGGCTTTGTAGACAAGGTCACCGTTGGGCCATTAATTAGTGAAGCGGCGTTGGAAAAAGTCGAAGCTCATTTGGCTGATGCACAAGCCAAAGGCGCAAAAGTAAAAACCGGTGGTAAACGCCATAGCTTGGGCGGCACTTATTTTGAGCCAACAATTTTAACTGGTGTCACTGCCAGTATGCAAGTGGCTAGTGAAGAAACCTTTGGCCCGTTAGCCCCGTTATTTGAATTTGAAACAGAAGACCAAGTGATTGAATTGGCCAATGATACCGAATTTGGCTTGGCTGGTTATTTTTATAGCCAAGACATGGGGCGCGTTTTCCGGGTCAGTGAAGCTTTGGAAGTCGGCATGGTGGGGGTGAATACCGGGTTAATCTCCAACGAAGCCGCACCGTTTGGCGGCATAAAACAATCCGGCATGGGGCGCGAAGGCTCCAAATATGGCATAGAGGATTATCTTGAGATTAAATATATTTGCATTGGCGGCATTTAATTGAGCGCTGCCGATCAGTCATTATGCGTCACTTCAAAATCAGCCGCTATCGGCCAATGTGTGCCGGCGGTTGCGCCGCCATCTATCCGTATAATCTGTCCGGTGATATAAGCAGCACTTGCTGACGCCAGAAAAATAGCCGTGCCGACCAAATCCTCGACCTCACCCATCCGTTGCAGCGGGGTTGTGGCCTTGTGCCAAGCCAGCATTTTGTCATTTGCCCACATTTTTTTGGTCAGATCGGTCAATATAAAACCCGGGGCAATGGCATTGACGCGCACACCATATTTG
>NVQL02000010.1 GCA_002400495.2 Alphaproteobacteria bacterium
TAGACGGCAGCGGCTTCGAATGGCCGCTGTCGCGCTCACTGAAATACAGGGGTGCTTAGAGAGATTATTTGCCGCTCAGCAACTTAATGCCAGCACCCACAAAAAATATGCCGAGTGTAGCCTGAATATATTTTCTAGCCTTAGAATATACGCGTACCATAAAATCGGTCGAAAAGGCCACGGCATATAAGCCGTGCATAATAACGGATAATAGAGTCGCCCCCGTAACAATCGTCCCTGCAACCCATATTGGCGCATCCGGCGCAAGCCCAAGAGTGATAATGGCTACCCAAGTCAAGGCCGCTTTGGGGTTGGTCATTTGTATCAAATAACCACGGATAAAAAAGTCCCGCGGCCGGCGTTTGTCACCATCCAAAGTCATGGTATTTAAATCATATTTCGAGGCCGCACTGCGCAGAGATTTATAGCCCAACCAAAGCAGGTAACAACCACCAATAATTTTAATCACCAACAATGCCGAAGCATATGTAGCCAACAATGCAGTCAAACCAATCGCCGACAATAAACCCCACGAAAATGAACCCATCGCAATGCCCATCGCCAACGCTGTGCCAGATTTTCGCCCCTCACTCATTGATGTGCCAATCACTGCCAAAATATTTGGCCCAGGGCTCATTGCGCCTAATAAAAATGCCGCGTATGCCAACATAATGCTCGGCAAATATATCCATAATTCTTCCATCATCTATCCTCCAATTTTCAATTTATTCATTTCAAACATTCAAACAAGTGCCAATTCACCAATTCTAATGGTGCCAATCAGCCGAGTTTTTTGGTGTTTCAAGCCGTTCATTCATCGCATAGTCCCGCACTACCTCAGCAATGCGAATGCGATAATCGTCAAATATCTCACCCCGCCCCTTGGCTTGCGCCACCCGATGCGCCTGCAAATTGCGCCATTGCTTAACCGCTTCTTCGTCGCGCCAAAATGACAATGATAGGATTTTACCCTCCACCGCCATACTGGCAAACCGCTCAATCGAGATAAAACCATCAATGCTGTGCAAAAGCAGCTTTAACTCAGCCGCAATGGCCAAATATTCGTCATATTTTTCTGACTTAGGCTGCACTTCAAAAATCACCGCAATCATGGTTTTATCAATTCCCCATGTGGCAAAGACACGTTGCGCAAAAAGATACGATCTTCTTTTAAAATGAATTTTTCCTTTTGCGAAAATGCATAATTTTCTTGCCCCAATGGGTGCGCCATCAACCGTGCGCGATAGGCTTCATATTCAGCCAAATCTTTAATATTATAAAGCCCATAAGCTGTGGTGGTCGAGCCTTCATGCGGCGCATAATAGCCAATCAAATCCGCCCCACATTGCGGAATAACCTGCCCCCAGTTTTGCGCATATTGCTCAAACTGCTCACGTTTAAATGGGTCAATTTCATATTTTATAAAACATGTAATCATAATGAATAGTCCTTTTTAATGTTAATAATGCATCTTTGGCGCGATGATTGTGCCACTTCATGTGGCGCAAAATCACTCTCCACTTTGTCCAATTCCACTACCGCTTCACTCAACAGTTTCAGCAGTTCAGGCTTTATTTTATTGGGTCGATTCGCTAGCGTGACAAATTCAACAAACCGAATGTAAATATGTTTCAAAAAAATCTCGCGCGGCAAACCGGTTCGTGTGCAAAGCCCATAAGTGCCATTTAAAAAATCCGCCCATGTATCACTATAGTCACTCAGCTTCCATTCAGACCGCGGATATATCTGCACAATCGCGTCGCCCAACTCACTGGCCAAAAACTCATCTATCGCCAAACCATACTGAGTTTCAAAATAATGCCGCGCTGCATTTTCAGTCGATATTTTTTTGCCCGCTATCTGCACCAACCATTCCAACTGACCGCGCAAATAAAACTGGTATTTCCGAACCTCTTGATGCTCAGCCACAAAACTTTTAACCGATAAATCCACATTCAAAACATAAGACGCCATCGGCACAAGCCTCGCTGCTTCCAACTCATCCAACCCAGACAAATCAATATCAGCCGCCGCACAAAAAGCCGACCTCTCATCATATTTCTCATATAAATAATTTAACAACATAGGCAATCCTCATAATTCAACTCAAAATAGCAGATCAAAATCAAAAATGGTTCGCTCAAGATCGAACTATCATAATTTGATGTGCCACAAGGATTTTGCCACCGCTTTCGGTTAAAATATACCAACCCCAAAAGGAGACTAAAATGACCTCCCGCAAACAAGCCTCTACCCTCGTTGGCATTCTGTTCATCATGGCTACATTATTGGCTAGTCTCGGCCTGCTCATCGTCGACCCGATCCTCGCCAGCCCAAATTATTTAGCTCTGGCCAACACAAATTCAAACATAATCGTGCTGGGTTCACTGCTTATCCTGCTGATGGCAGGCGCATGTGTTGGCATCGCCGTGGCCATATATCCCATTTTCAAACCATATAGCCAAACTTGGGCAGTGGCTTATGTTGCCAGTCGCACGCTCGAAGCCGCAACATTTCTTATCGTCGCGATGGCATGGCTGTTATTACTGCCATTAAGTGCCGAATTTGCACAAGCCAGTACGCCAGATAACTCACATTTCCAAACCATGGGCATGTTGTTATTGGCCTTCGACCAAACCACATTCACCATCGGTGCCGAGCTGGTTTTTGGCGTCAACGCATTGATTGTTAATTACGTATTTTATCAAGCCAAATTGGTGCCGAATTACATTTCCATATGGGGTTTTGTCAGCGGCATATTGTTGCTCATTTCAGGCACTCTCAACCTTTTTGGCATCGACATTACCAGCTTAGAATTTGCCCTCACCATGCCCATCGCCATTAACGAAATGGTGCTGGCCGTGTGGCTTATCATCAAGGGCTTTCATTTAACCCCAAACATACCTATATCTAATTGAGATGAAATATATGGGAATGTGCAATGAAAGCCATCGTCTACCAACAATATGGATCGCCCGATCAATTAAAAATAGTCGATGTGCCAAAACCCACGCCCAAAGATGGTGAAGTTTTACTCAAAATATACGCCACATCACTCAACGCATCAGATGTCGAATTTCTACATGGCAAACCCGTTTACACTCGGTTTATGGGTTTATTTAAGCCACGCAAACAAATATTAGGCTCTGATGTGGCCGGCATCATCGAAGCGGTTGGTAGCAATGTCAAAAATCTAAAAATCGGCGATGCAGTATTTGGCGATATTTTCATGCATTTTGGTGGCTTGGCCGAATATTGCTGCGCGCCCGAAACCTTACTTATGGTAAAACCCGAAAATATAAGTTTTATACAGGCCGCCGCGATGCCGCAAGCCGCGATAGTCCCCTTGCAAGGGCTTCAAAAACACCAGACCAAGCCCAAGCAAAAAGTCCTGATCAATGGTGCTGGTGGCGGCGCAGGCAGTTTCGCCGTTCAACTGGCAAAAAGCTATGGCGCCATTGTCACCGCGGTTGATAGTATAGATAAACAAGAATTTATGTGCTCTTTAGGCGCCGATTTTACCATCAATTATAAACAACAAGATTTCGCCCGCAATGGCCAACATTATGATTTAATTTTAGACCTCGTCGCCAGTCGTTCCGCCGCCGAAATTAAGCCTGCACTCAGCCCAAACGGCAACTATGTCTTAGTCGGCGGCGATGTGCCAACCATTTTATCCATCCTTATCAAAGGTTTTTTCGCCTCACTCAACAGCGATAAAAAAATCGGCATGCTAATGCATAATTACAATGTTGAGGATTTGGCGCATATGTGCGCATTATTCGATACAGGCGAAGCCTTGCCGATCATCGATCAAGTCTACCCGCTGAAAGACGCGACCAAAGCATTTAAAAAACTCATCTCCGGCCATGTCAAAGGCAAATTGGTAATTCAAATATCAACCTAAAAAATACCTTGGCAAATGATCATCACAATGCCGGCAACCACTATGTAAAACAGATCAACAATCATCGCATAGTTAGATTTTTTCACATACCCACCCATCGAAAATACAAAGACAGAACAGGCTAATATCGCCAATATCGCGGTAATCAACATATCTTGCGTGGCGGTAATGCCAACAACCAAAGCCAATAAAAACAAAGCCAGCAAATTGCTAACCATGGCCATAACCGGCATTTGATCGGCACTGCCAAGCTCAACGCCAGAGCCTTCGGCCCATTTTTTACCAAATAATTTTGGGCTATACCATGCCCAACCCACCAAAAACGCCACCACCGTGCCGACAATCACTGCCAGCCAATTTACATTTGCTAATTCTTGCATTTTACTCTCCTTTTTTTACGGTTAAAAGCTTGTCCAAACAAGCCAATATGCCTGCCCAACCGTTATGGTGATTGTCACGCATGTCTTCATTCAAAAACTTAATCTGAGTGAGTTGTATATGGGTTCCCCCCACCGCCTCGCTCAAATTCAACGTCACCGTCGAACCATCTATAGAAAATGGCGAAACCCATGTGAATACCAATTTGGTATAAGGCTCTAAGGTCAAATATTCGCCCCGATGGTCTAAACGCTCGCCATTCACAATCATAGTCACAGCAAACTGCCCGCCAACATGTGGCTCAGTGCTTATATCCGTAGCCACCACACCCGGCGCGGGTGTCATAAACTTAGCCATCAATGCCGGGTCAAGCCACGCATTATAGACAAATTCAATCGGTGCTTTAATGGTGTGTTCCACGCTTAACGTCAATTCGCTCATCGTCAGTCTCCTGCTCGCTTGGCATGCCAATCAGGGCATCTAGGCTTTCAAGCCGCAATGCCCATATGGACTTTAAATTTTTAAACCAGTTTTCTATTTCGGCAATCGGCGCAAGCTCGGCCTCTATTAGATGCACCCGTCCGATGGTGCGGCGGCTAACCAAACCAGCTTTTTCCAAAACTTTWATATGYTTGSWWATYGAGTTTAAACTCATRTCATAATGYTTGGCCAATTCGGTYACCCGCAAAGCRCCTTGCYGYACCAAYAKRGTCARTATTGCSCGGCGWGTYGGGTCACTCGYWGCYTTTAATATATCCGAYAAWTTTTYKYYATYWTTATATTCAACCATWWGGRTGAATATNAAYCAAAAACCNTMRMMWGTCAAATWAATTATCCMRMGCCCAAATARCCRCCAGATTGCAAAGCCCATAATTTTGCATAAATACCGYGCAGTTTTAACAATTCATCATGGCTGCCCTGCTCGGCAATCACCCCRTCATCCAARACAATAATCCGATCCATTTGCGCAATGGTCGACAATCTATGYGCAATCGCAATCACAGTTTTGCCRTGCATCACCTCATATAAACTGTCCTGAATCGCCGCYTCAACCTCACTATCCAAAGCCGAAGTCGCCTCATCCAATATTAAAATCGGGGCGTTTTTCAACAAAACCCGCGCCAAGGCAATGCGCTGCCTTTGCCCGCCCGAAARTTTTACCCCGCGCTCACCGACTTGCACGTCATAMCCAAAATTACCCGCATCATCCTGYAAYTGAACAATAAAATCATGYGCATGGGCTTTTTGCGCCGCCGCGGCAATTTCATYTGGCTGTATTTCGCTGCGGCCATAAGCAATATTCTGCGCAACCGAACGATGCAACAGCGARGYATCCTGCGTCACCATCCCAATATKMGCGCGTARACTATCTTGTTTCACCAACGAAACGTCTTGCCCATCTAKRYWTATTTGCCCCTGCTCCAAYTGATARAACCGYAATAATAAATTCACYAAYGTCGATTTTCCAGCRCCAGACTTGCCAACCAARCCAAYTTTTTCACCCGCWGCAATGGTCWRKGAAACRCCATTYARCCCGCCTTTTTCTTGACCATAATTGTGCCGAATGTCATTAAATACAATCTCACCACCGCCAAGCTGCAAATCAGGYGCATTCAYCACATCTACAATTTTTAACGGTTGYGCCAAYGTTTTGAGCGATTCGCGCAACGAACCCAAAAACCCAAATAAGTTGGAAACACCATCCATCAACCAYTCGGCCATTGATGAAATGCGAAAACTCAARGCAATCGAGGTGGCAATCAAGCCAATACTCGCCGCKCCCAYTTGCCACAAAACCAAGCTATARCCCACCATGCCMACAATCARCAGACTGGAAATGAAGATTAAACCAACATTAATRATCACCTCAAYYYTYTGYAATYCAAYAAAGTTAARCYKWGTSATCTCWATTTTTTGTTGGCTCTGCYGATCTTCAAAATCRTCGCCGGCRGCAAATAATTTCACCATGCTGATGTGGCTATAAGTGTCGACCAACATGCCGTTTAATGCCGAATAAGCGTTCTGAAAATCTGCAGATTTTTGCTGAAATTTCGGCACGGCATACAACATCAARCCAAAATAAATCATCAACCAGATTAACAATGGCCAAATCAACCGCACATCTATGCTCGCCATCAGCCAAATCGAACCCACCACATAGATAGATACATAAGCTAGGGTGTTAAGAATCTGATAGGCCGCCCCCGTGGCGCTGCTGCCAACATCACGCACATGRCCGGCWATGCGCCCCGCCATGTCATTTTCAAACCAACTTARCGATTGTTGCACAATGTAACGRTGCAARCGCCACCTTATCAAAGCCRCSGCATTGGGTCTAAAAACAATGTCATTTATGCCTTCGCGCACCAATGACGCCAGCGGTCGAATGACCAATGTCAAACCCATCACCARCAAAAATTCTGYRCCATGGCTTTGCCATAATARRGCCGGYGCGGTGCGGGTTAAACCATYCACCAAACGCCCAGCATAACCAATCAACCACACTTCWAGCCCGGCACTGATGACGGTRAATATRAGGCTGATGGAAATTACCGGCCAAAACGGTTTTAGATTTACCGCCATAAATGCCCAAGGGTGAGAAGGCGGCGTGGCAGAAGAATAGGACTGGTACGGATTTATAAATTTAGCGAAGAATTGAAACATGATGATTCCGATGACATTTAGGAAAGCTCAATGGCGCGTATAAGCGCAATGTGAAAACAAGGTTTTCACCGCTCGGAATCTTTTTCGATAAACCAGACTTACCGCCCCCAAAACCATATGTCAATCTCAAACCCATTGACAGCAAGCACAGTTCGTCTATTATCGAACTATAAAATTTGGCCCCGACATATCCTCCACCGCCGCCTTAATTGGTGATCCGGCTCGCGCCAACATCTTAACCGCGTTGATCAGCGGTTGCGCGTTAACCGCCA
>NVQL02000059.1 GCA_002400495.2 Alphaproteobacteria bacterium
CAGGAGAGCCTGCTGAATAAGGCAAAGCAAGGCCAGTGGCTTCAGATACGCAAGCCATAGTATTGGCGGTAAATTGCCCACCACAAGCACCTGCACCAGGGCAAGCCACAATTTCAAGCGCCGTAAGCTCTTCTTCGGTCATAGTGCCTGCACTATACCTGCCGACACCTTCAAACACATCGACAACTGTTACATCTTGGCCTTTATAACGACCCGGTAAAATGGAACCACCATACATAAATACACTAGGAACGTTCAAACGTAGCATTGACATCATCATGCCTGGTAATGATTTATCACAACCAGCAATGCCAACCAAGGCATCATAAGAATGGCCACGAATGGTCACTTCAACGCTATCGGCTATAATCTCGCGTGAAACAAGCGAGCTTTTCATGCCTTGATGCCCCATGGCAATACCATCAGTAACCGTGATGGTACAAAATTCACGTGGTGTACCACCAGCAGCTTTGACGCCAACTTTAACCGCTTGTGCTTGGCGCATTAAAGCGATGTTACAAGGCGCCGCTTCATTCCAACATGAGCAAACGCCAATAAGCGGCTGATGTATTTCTTCTTCTGTTAAACCCATTGCATATAGATACGACCGATGCGGCGCGCGCTCTGGTCCTTCAGTCACATGGCGAGATGGCAGTTTTGATTTATCGAATTTAATTTTGCTCATTATATCTGTCTCGCTATGAAAATGGGGTTATGTTTTTAGTTTTATTCAGTCATAATTATCAGCTTAAGCCCAAAATTACCAGTCAAATTACCAATAGATTATAATGTTTCCAAAATATTCCAAGCCGCGCCAAGCTACCCAAAGATTGGGTCAACAAGATGGCATAGCCTATATTTGTTATAGTTTTTCAAACCGTGCATAGGCATCAAGCAAATCAGCTTTTAACCGCTTGGCCGTCTCTAGCCGCGATTTCTGCTCATTAATCACTTTTTCGGGCGCCTTAGAAACAAAAGCTTCATTGCCTAGACGCTTTTCAGTGCCTAGAATGTCTTTATCGGCCTTGGCAATCTCTTTGGTCAATCTATCAAGCTCAGCTTGAACGTCGATAACCCCCGCCAAAGGCAGTGCGATAACCACGCCATCTAGCAAGATTTGTATAGCACCTTCTGGCACGTCTGATGCCAGTGAAATATTGTCGATACGCGCCATTTTTAGCAATAAATCATTATGTGTTTTAAGCTTGGCTTCGACCTCTGCATTCGCACCAACAATCACCACTGGAATTTGAGCACCAGCCGCAATGTTCATTTCAGCACGCACAGATCTAATTTCAGTGATAAATTTAATGACCCAGTTGATTTCTTGCTTTGGTTTGTCATCAACATTAGCCAACGCTTTTGGCCAAGGCGAAATAATAAGTTGGCGATCACGTTCAACAACATCACTGTCAAACCTGTCCCACAATTCCTCGGTTACAAATGGCATAAACGGATGCATGAGATGCAACAATTGATCAATCACATGCGCGGTTACGGCTTTAATTTCGCTCTTTGCGACCTCGTCATCACCAAATAAAATAGGTTTGGTTAGTTCGATATACCAATCGCAAAAAATATTCCATGTAAATTTATATATCGCGCTCGCAGATTCATTAAACCGATATTGATCAATGCCTTTATTGACCAAAGTCACAGTTTCAGAAAGCTCTGACAATATCCATTTACTCAAAGTTAGTTTAACATTAGTGGCATCAAAGCCCTTAATTGGCTCACATTCATGCATTTCAGCAAAGCGGCAGGCATTCCATAATTTGGTTACAAAATTACGGTTATTTTCTACCAATTTATTAGATAACTTAATGTCACGCCCCTGCCCCGCCATAGAAGCCAAAGTGAAACGCACCGCATCAGCGCCAAATTGTTCAATAAGATCCAACGGATCCATAACATTGCCTTTGGATTTTGACATTTTGGCACCAAATTCATCGCGTACAATGGCGTGAATATAAACAGTTTCAAATGGCACTTCGTCCATAAAATGTGTGCCCATCATCATCATACGAGCAACCCAGAAGAAGATAATGTCAAACGCTGTGACCACAACATTGGTTTTGTAATAGGTTTCAAGTTCATCAGTTTTCTCAGGCCAACCCAAAGTAGCAAATGGCCATAAAGCCGAGCTAAACCAAGTGTCCAGCACATCGCTATCACGTTCGAGTTTTTCGACTTTGCCATAATGAGCATCGGCTTTGGCTTGAGCGATAGCCTCATCTAACGCAACAAAAACTTCGCCATCTGGGCCATACCATACTGGGATTTGATGCCCCCACCACAATTGCCGTGATATACACCATGGCTCGATATTCTCCATCCACTCAAAATAGGTTTTTTCCCAATTATTGGGCACGAATTTTGTTTTGCCACTGCGCACAGCTTCTAATGCTGGCACAGCAAGTTTTTTGGCATCAACATACCATTGGTCGGATAGCCAAGGTTCAATCACCACACCTGAACGATCACCATAAGGCACTGTATGTGGGTTATCATCTATCTTATCCAGCAAACCCAGTTCTTCAAACTTAGCCACCACAATTTTACGTGCTTCAAACCGCTCTAGGCCAACATATTCAGCTGGTACATTTTCATTCAAATGAGCACTCTCATCCAGAATGTTGATCACCTCAAGGCCTGCGCGTTTACCCACTTCAAAGTCATTAAAATCATGTGCAGGCGTAATTTTAACCGCACCACTACCTTGTTCAGGATCAGCGTAATCATCCGCAACAATGGGGATTTCGCGGCCAACAAGTGGTAGGATAACAGTTTTACCAACCAGTTCTTTATAACGCTCGTCATCAGGATGTACGGCGATGCCTGTATCACCAAACATGGTTTCAGGCCTCGTGGTTGCCACGGTGATAAATTGCCCATCCATCCCTTTGATAGGATATTTGAAATGCCATAATTTACCGTCTTTTTCAATCTGTTCAACTTCAATATCAGAAATGGCGGTGAGTAATTTTGGGTCCCAGTTCACCAAACGTTTGGCACGGTAAATATATCCTTGCTCATGCAATTCAACAAATGTTTTTAGCACCGCCTCAGACAAGCCTTCATCCATAGTAAACCGCGAACGCGACCAATCACAGCTAGCTCCCAAACGGCGTTGCTGATGCTGAATGATACCACCAGATTCTTCTTTCCATTCCCAGATTTTTTCGACAAACTTTTCACGGCCCAATTGCTTACGTCCAGGTTGTTGGCTTTCCATAAGTTGGCGCTCTACAACCACTTGTGTGGCAATGCCTGCATGGTCCATACCAGGTTGCCAAAGGGTGTTTTTCCCGTTCATGCGGTTATATCTAATTAAAATATCTTGAATTGTATTGTTGAGAGCGTGCCCCATATGCAGTGAACCAGTAACATTTGGTGGCGGCAAAGCAATTGAATAGCTTGTAGCGCTTTTTAACTGTTCTTTGGTTAAACCTGCACCAGCTTTAAAAGCCCCAGCATCTTCCCAATTTTGGTAATGACGGGTTTCAATGGCATCGGGTTGATACGTTTTTTCTAACATTAAACTAACCTATTTTCATATTCTTAAAGACATAAAAAAAGGTGGCCTAGGCCACCTTCTTCATAAACATTGTGACATTTACATTTTGCCGCCACGTGCGACGCGTTCAATTTCTTCTCTGACAATTTTTTCGACCATAGCTGGTAAGTTTTCATCCAACCAACCTTTAAGCATCGGACGCATAAGTGCCATCACCATGCCCTCAACTGTTTGACCAACACCATTTTGGGAAAGTAGTGTATTGGCAAGAAGGTGGAAATTTTGGTTGACCTCATCGCCAACTTGCGCCGATATCAAACTATCACTAATTCCCAATTCAGGAGTAGTTTCAGCCACTTCAGCGGCTGGTTCATTTTCCATTTCCATCGCCATTTCCATATCGAGTTCTTCTTCGACTGGCTCAGCTTCTGGTTGAGAAAATTCTAAATCATCAATATCATCGGGAGACAACAAATCATCAGCACTAGCTTCCGGCTCTTCTTCAGCCAAAATTTCAGTCAACTCCAAAATCTCTTCATCGTCGTCAGCATCACTGCTGTCTTCGGCTTCGGTTTTGGCTTCAACTTCAGGCTCATCGTCATCGGAAATTATACGTCGTATAGATGAAAGGATTTCTTCCATGGTTGGCTCGTCGTCGCCACCACCCGCTGCATTGTTTTCTGCAAATTCTGTTTCACTCATAAGGACCTCAAAATATTACATTACAATTCTCGTAATATTCAGCTTTTATTCTTAACAGATATTTAAGTGATTCATAACCTTTTTATAAAACAATTCTTTTTGCAAACTGCTTTTAAACGGTTGATTAAAAAATAATTAAACAAAATCAGGTGGTTGCATTTACAAACAATTAAAAAAGCATCCACAGTCTTAAATAGTCTAGGTAAATAAACTCTGACAATAGCAAAAATTATCAGTTAATGCCCAATTTAACAGCACTCAGATGACCAATGGCAGATAGCAGTTGCATTTGGGAAACCAACACACTGCGTTGCGATACAATAGATTGTACACGGGCAGATAATAGCTCTTGTTCTGAGTTTAAAACATCAAAACTAGTTCTAACGCCTTCATCAGCTTCGGCCCTAATGCCATTTAGCACAGCGCTAGACGCCCTGATTTGTGCATCCGCTGCACCTGAGCTAGTTTCGGCAGCAAGCAAGCCAGCCCATCGGGCTTTTACGTTGGCACGCATTTGTGCGCGAGCGATTGTTAGGTTTAAACGCGCTTGCGCCAACCGAATCTTTTCTTGCCTAATTTGAGAGGTTTTAATACCACCATTAAAAATAGGGATAGATAACTTAGCGCCAACTCTAAGTGAAGTTTGAGCGGCCTCGCCATCTATAGAAATTTGTTGAGAGGCCGAGCCAAATGCTGATGCCGTTGGGAAAAGGCCAGCGTCAGCAATGTTTACAGATTTTTCGGCAACTAGAACCGCTTTTTTCAATGATTTTATAGCGGGATGATAATTTTCGACTGCAATTAGTGCCGCACTAAGCGTTTGGGGCAATAAACCTTTGATTTGCTTAGGTTGGCTGATATCTCTAGGCTTACGGCCTACATATTGCTCGTAAATCGCACGGCTCGCATCTAGCTGTGCTTTGGCAGCCGCTATAGAAGAGCTGGCACCAGCCTTACGGGCTTTGGCTAACGAGACATCCGTTGCGGTTGCTTCACCGACTTGAAAGCGCGCTTCTGATGCTTTTTGTTGCTCGCTCAATACGTTAAAGTTTTTAATTTGGGCGTTAAGTAAAGCACTATCACGCAATACATCGACATAAATCGTAAAGACATTTAGCAAAAATGTTTGTTCTGCATTGGCAAACGCATCTATTTGTGCAGCTTTGCCAATTTCGGCTTGAGCAATGCGGTTTTGCGTAATGCCATTATCCCAAAGCGTATAATTAGCTGATAAACCGGCGCTTACGCCAGTAGCATCTTGAGCATCCAACCAACCATTGGATTCTGTATGGGCTCTTGACCAACTGCTCTCGAGAGACAATTCGCCATTTAAGCTAGGGTAAAGACCTGCCTGCGCAGAAATAATACCTTCTTCGCTTAATCTGAGCTTTTCCCGCTCAAGCATAATCTGTGGAGAATTGGCATAGGCATATGACATCGCCTGACGAACCGTTTCGGCCTGAGCCGTCACCAATTGCGTGGTCATTAATAATGAGGCTATGCTTAGCCCCAGAAACTTTTTACGGTTATTTTTACTTAAAAAATCTCTCGACATTATACTACCCCTGACAAACCACAATTGTGCATCATTTCGATATAGGGTATATTAAAAAAAATTCAATAAGTCCACCCAAATTAACTATAAAATTGTAACAGAAAGCTTTAAGGATTCATTTAATAAACTTTGTCATAAACCACAGATACAGTCGAAAACTGTGCATATCCTGTGTCTAAATCATTCAACACTTAATCTTAAAGAACAAATTCAACAAGTTTGTTAAAATCGGCCAATTTGGTCGGGCTGGCATCGAAAATCATACGTTTGGCAACCACATTATGAGTTTTATGATATAAGAATGCATGGCCTAACGGTGCAGATATTGTCGATTTGTCAGAAACTTCAACCACTATGAGACGGCCATCTTCAGCCAATTGATCAAACAATTCTTGCGGCACTTGCTCCACCAAACCATTAATCACAATCACATCATAAGGCGCTTCTTTTTTATAGCCATCTGCCAAGGGGTCACAAATAATAACCGCATTGTCTATTTCTTGCTGCTCAATATGTCGGGCGGCAAGTTTTGCAATTTTTGCATTGGCTTCAATGCCCACTACCATATTGGCCAATTGCGCAAGCAAGGCCGTTGAATAGCCAGTGGCACACGCCACATCTAGCACAATATCTGTTGGCTTCACACCTGCAGCTTGTATTAATTTAGCCTGTACCATTGGGTCCAACAAAAAACGCTCTTCACCATTTTTCGCACCAGTATTTATTTTCAGGTCTCTATCAATATAAGCCATAGCTTGTTGTGCAGCAGGTACAAAACTTTCACGCTTCAACTGTCTAAAGGCGTCTAATAATTCTTTAGATGTAATGGCGTTCGGTAAAAGTTGAGAATTCACCATATTCTTACGCAAAATATCGAAATGAGTCATTTTAGTCCTACAATTGAATCAATTTCATCTTTTATGACATAAATATTTTGGCTAAGCCAGACTATAATGGTTTTAAATTAAGCGCGTATGGCGATATGCAAAACCCGCATAGCAGATAAGCATTATTGGTATTTGCAGCATGGTTAATTATTTGGCATAAGCCCATTCATCAGTAGCGAGCAATCGCTCGACGTTAGGGTGTTTATTCACCCTATAAAATTAGGAGGCCTCGATTCCCCCCCTCCTTTGAGGCCTCTTAATACAGGGGTTTACCCCTTAAAAGCTCTCCATATATAATGTGGAGAGCTTTTTTTTATTTCCGCTCACCTTGATTCCGCTTGCCTTGCCCGCCAATCCGATTTATTGAACGGGTAATTATAGGATTGATTAGATGACAAAAGAAATTCATATTATTGGTGCTGGCTTGGCTGGTTCAGAGGCTGCATGGCAAATTGCCAATTTAGGCGGCAAAGTTATATTGCACGAAATGCGCCCTACCCGCAAAACCGATGCCCATCATACCGATGGTTTCGCCGAATTGGTTTGCTCAAATAGTTTTCGCAGTGATGACAAAGATTTTAATGCAGTTGGCCTCATACACGAAGAAATGCGGCGCTTAAGTTCTATAATTCTTCAATGTGCTGATGCCAATAAAGTGCCTGCAGGTGGCGCGTTGGCTGTGGATAGAGACGAATTCTCACAAGCAGTCACCAAGGCGCTTGAAGAACATCCGAATATACAAATCATTCGCGAAGAATTTACTGGCGACATCCCTGATGAATGGGATGATGTGATCATCGCTTCGGGCCCATTGACATCTGATGCTTTGTCTAAAACCATCACCAATCTAACCAAAGAAGATGATCTAGCATTCTTTGATGCGATTGCACCCATCATATATAAAGACAGTATAAATTTTGACATTGCTTGGTACCAAAGCCGTTATGACAAAATTGGCCCAGAAGGTGATGGCAAAGATTATATCAATTGCCCGATGAATGAAGAGCAATATCATGCATTCATGGATGCTTTGATTGATGGCGATTCGACTGAATTTAAAGAATGGGAAGGCACACCTTATTTTGATGGTTGCTTGCCAATAGAAGTTATGGCCGAGCGTGGCCGCGAAACCTTGCGCTGGGGGCCAATGAAACCAGTTGGCCTCACAGACCCTAAAAACCCGACTGTAAAGCCCTATGCCATTGTGCAGTTGCGCCAAGACAATAAATTAGGCACTTTATACAATATGGTCGGTTTTCAAACCAAATTAAAATATGGCTCTCAAACCGATATATTGCGCATGATTCCAGGACTAGAAAAGGCAGAATTTGCGCGCCTTGGCGGCATTCACCGCAATACATACTTAAACAGCCCTGTCTTGCTGGATAGAAACCTATCGCTTAAAACACTGCCTAAAATTCGCTTTGCGGGGCAAATTACTGGGGTTGAAGGCTATGTAGAAAGCGCCGCATGTGGTCTAATGGCAGGACGCTTCGCCTTTGCCGAAATGAACGGCAAACAAGCCTCATTCCCACCCGAAACAACAGCTTTGGGTGCTTTACTTGACCATATAACAGGCGGGCATTTGGTTCATGATGAAGAGGTTGTCGAGACACAACAAGGCGATGAAGCACCAAAAAAGAAGAAAAAGCGCAGTTTCCAACCAATGAATGTAAATTTTGGCTTGTTTCAGCCGGTTATACTTCCTAAGGTTGATGAAGAGGGTAATCGAATAAAAGGCAAAGCCAAATCTCGGTATCGCAAGCAAATGATGAGTAAGCGCGCTCTAGTAGATCTTGGGTTGTGGATAGATAGTTTTGAATATTCGTTTAAGTAAACTTGGCAATCTTTTATTAAGTGCTTTGTTGTAAACTTTAAACAGTATAAAAAGTAAGTTTTATAAGTTTAGGTAAAAATTATGAGCGACGGCAAATTAAATACAAAATCATATGGGATGATTATACCGCCCAACAACCTAAAGACAAAAGTAAAAATTACCGTTGTAAAAGATGGCTCTGAAACCGAATCCATAGACAATGCTGACGCCGCTATGGAAGCGATGGGTGATACATTCAAAGAATGGCTTGAAGACGAAGTATCTAAATTTGATAAATGCCGCAAAGACATGTGCGCCAATCCTAACAAAGAACATATGGCCGCATTGCATATTGTGGCGCATGATGTCAAAGGCCAAGCGCAAACTATGGGTTTTCCACTCATCACTCTGGTATCTGCCTCATTGTGTAAATTAATAGAGGTTTGGGAAAATGTTGAAACATTCCCACTTGATCTGCTCAACAATCATGTCGATTCAATAAAAGTTATGTTGGCACAGGACATTAAAGAAAAAGATCATCCGATCGGCAAAAAACTCACCGATAAACTAATCAACACAGTGTTTGATTTTGCCGATGAGATTGAAGCCAAGAAAAAGGCTGAAGAACAGCCAGAATCAGATTAAGCAGCCATTCTATCACTAATATCAATATAATAGCAGTCTAACACACGTTGTAGATAAGCTTGGCCACTGTCTAGTTGCATGTGGTAACATTCAGTAACATTTTTAATCATATTTACCGAAAATTCGAGAGTGCCAGGTTGCAAATTACCAGCATGTTGAAATTTCATATCTCTATATACATCAACAGCAATGGTCAAAACAGGATGTAAGTCTTGTGGCAGCTTGGAGCGATTAAACAAGGCGTTGCGGGTTGAACCATTAGGGTTATGCAACAAAGAATGTAATTTTTTAATCGGCAAACCTGATAAATAGGCCAATGAATATTCAAAAAATTTCATATAACCTGTGGTAACGGAACGCAAAATGAGTGATGAGGTTAAACGTTCTTCAGCACTTAAACGTTTGATATAATCCATCATATTGGCATCCGCTATGTCAACCGAGATTTCGATTGCTGCAATTTCATATGATTTCTGAGTGATACCCGAAGCTTGTCCTTCACCCAACCAGTTGACATTGATGACATAGTCCTCAAGTGTTTTTGCAACATCATAAACAATCAACTCACGTAAATCGGCTGGTAAATCATGACGTTGGCTCAATAAGCTACGCAAGCCCGCATCCATGTTAAAATTAGTATATAATTGGCGTAGATTGTCAGCATTTAACATAGCCGATTGGTTTTCTACCAGGGCATATATGACATCTAATGACCCATGCTTGATCAATGACAAAGCCACATCATTCGACAAATTACGCCGATGGGCAATGGCAAGCTGCTTGACTGCATCACCTTTGATTACAAAATCAATTAAATCGACAGGTGAAAGTTTATTTGAGTGATGCAAGATAAATTGCGAAACCGAAGCACAATCTTCGGCCATTCTTAGGATTAAATGCCGAGAAATATACTCAGCTTCACATATGGCTTTGGAAATTTCGAGCCGCACCGCCATAAAATGATCACGATAAAACTCACTAAACACCATTTGAACAATATCCAACTCAGCTTTGGTGACTTTTGGAGAATGAGCCAAATCAGACATTTGCTTGACGATAGATAACCTCGCCTCACCGTACATCAGATGTTCGGCACCAAAAATATCAATTAAAGACTGACTATACAAGCTAACCTCAAAACAAGCAGGAATTTACAATAGATTAACTATAAAATCCAAGGCTTAACATTCAGTATATATCTTGATGAAATTGTTAGATTATTTTCCCGCAACGCTAAAGAAATTACGCCCTTTGGCAATAGAAGCGTTGTCATACAGGCTAGGTGAGACTTCTGGTAACGGTTTTGGGCTATCGCTCACTTGTTGTGGTTGCTGGCCTACCATCTGCGCCACCAATAAGGCATTCATTGGGCTTAAGCTTTTGGAATTCAACGTTTTTTGGCTTAGTGCGGAGGCGTTTCGCACGGGCGTGTTTGCGCCCATGCCCGTAAAAGCAATGGGTCTTATGGCCTGTTGATTAGGTCTTTGTTCGCCAAATAAATTGCTAAAAAAACCATCATTACTCGGTAAAAACGGCACCAACTGGGCAACATTTTCAATTCTTTCAGGGTCTAGACCTTTGGTTTTGGCCAATTTCACATGATGTTTGGCCAAATTATCATAAACTTGGTCAATAGAGCGAGCGCGGCCTTTATCGTAGAATATTGGTTTATTAGCAGCAGCATGGACAGGAAAAACATCATCAGCTTTAATATCTGGCGCGCTCTGTTGTAGGTTGATTAGCTTAGCCGCTGCCCCGCGTCCCATAAAGTGCGCCATATATAATTCGCTAGCTTTGGGCGAACGGCCAATTTCATTTTGCAAATACTGCGTATTTTGTATGCTAAACTCAGCAGCCATTAATGATGCGGCTTTGGGGTCTTTGCGCAAGTTTAAAACGGCACTTTTTGCCTGCTCGTTGGGCACATAATACCTACCATTTTTATCTCTTTCAATGCTTTGGCTAAAATTCCCATACCCATGTTTATCCCCAAAATCATGCAATGTTTCATACCATGTCTGGCGTACAAACTGAAAAAGCCCCGTGGCAGAAGAGGTTTTGGCCTTGGCATTGGGGTCAAAAGCACTCTCGCGCTTGGCGGTTTGTAACAAATAGTCAAAGTCGACACCCGTTTTATCGGCAGCAAATTTGATATGCTTGGCGGCAAGTTGGGTTTTGTTCAATGTGTTTATGTCAGAATTAATCGGCATATGGTTCCAAGATTTTCTATTATTAACTATAAAGCAATATGCGTGCCAGTTTCACATCGGGCTTCTAAAGCAAGTTGGGTTTTAACTATATTTATGAAACTACGGGGAAATTCCTCAGTAAATCATTGCATTATCTGATAAGTCTGGTAATATCTGCAGGTGTTTTTAAGTCGGCAACAAACGCCGCCAAGCTTGTTTTGAGTAAAATATATGGTTAAATCTATCACCTTTTCATTTCGAACTTTCGCCATTGCCCTGTTCACCATTGGCTTATCTGTTGTTGCGTCTGTTGGCGTGAGCCAAGCAGCCAATTCAATGCGCATCAATATGTCAGCGCATGTCATCGAATCCAGCATTGCTAATTTAAAAGCCACAGAGTGGACATTGTATAAATCCACCTCCATTGTTGGCGATAGCGCTGAAGATGCTGATGATGAGAGTAATTTAATATCCTCAAAAATTAACAGTTTTAAGGGCGCCATTCAAAGCATTATATTGCCCGTTGGCCAATATATATTAAAAGCCCAATATGGTCATGCCGTCAGGGTCAAAATCTTTAAGGTCGTGGCCGAAGACAAACAAAGCTTCCTAAATTTAAAAATGACATTCAATTTAGGCGCCCTAAAACTTTCATCCAGCCTAGGCAATAGTAAAGATGTTATATCTACCGATGTAAATTACATCATTCGCAACATCGCAACCGGCAAAATTGTTTTAGAAACCAGCGATATTTCAAAAACCTATTATCTAAACCAAGGCGAATATAATGTCACCGCGCATTATAAAGACATCGTCGTAACCGAAGCCAACATAAAAATATTGGCCAATAATTTGAATGATGTGAGCATCAAACATAAAGTGGGTCAAATTGGCTTAAATATCGACAATATCAAAGATGACATAACCGACATTCCACCAACTTGGCACATAATTGGTGCAAAAAACCGTATTGATAAGAATGTAACAAGTGTCACCAATGAAGACGTATTATTGCCTGCTGGCGATTATCAATTGCTGATTGAATGGGGTGATTTTGCCTATGCCACCGAATTTGGCATGCATCCAGGTCAGGTCATCGAATTTAAAATCCCTAAATTGAATTCTTAAAATATCGCATAAAAAAAGCCTCTCAAATTTAGAGAGGCTTTTTGTTTCTATGAGCTAGACTAAGTCTGGCGCTTTGGCTTCTTGCACAACACCAGCCACGGCTTCATCCAACGGCAATATGGTCTGAGCTTTAGAGCCAAACCGTCTAATCGCCACTGTGCCATTTTCTTTTTCGCGCCCACCAACCACAAAGATAGCGGGAATTTTTTGCAAGCTATGCTCGCGCACTTTATAATTGATCTTTTCATTGCGCAAATCCACCTCTGCCGAGATGCCCGCAGCGACCAAAGCGTCTCTCACTTCAATGGCATAATCATCCATGTCCGATACAATCGGGCACACGACAACTTGTTGTGGTGCGAGCCACATAGGGAATGCGCCCGCATGATGCTCAATAAGAATGCCAGTAAAACGCTCCAATGAACCAAACATAGCTCTATGCAACATAACAGGCGTTTGCTTCTCACCATCTTTATCAATGTAAAAAGCCCCAAAACGTTCAGGCAAGTTTAGATCGACCTGCAAAGTGCCACATTGCCAATCGCGCCCAATCGCATCACGCAAAACATACTCGAGTTTCGGACCATAAAAAGCGCCCTCGCCCGAGTTAAGTTCCCACTCCACCCCAGCTTTGGTGATTGCATTTTTAAGCGCCGCTTCAGATTTATCCCAAACCTCATCACTACCTATTCGCTTTTCAGGACGGTCAGAAAACTTGACCCGAATGTCCTCAAAACCAAAGTCTTTATAGATAGACAGGATCAACTCATTGGTCTTGATCACTTCTTCAGTCACTTGCTCATCAGTGCAGAAAATATGCGCATCATCCTGAGTGAAAGACCTCACCCGCATCAAACCATGCAAAGCACCAGAAGGCTCATACCGATGCACCTTGCCAAATTCACCAAGCCGTATTGGCAGCTCTTTATAAGAACGCAAACCGTTCTTGAATATCTGCACATGGCCAGGACAATTCATCGGTTTTAACGCAAATTCGCGTTCATCAGGTGTGATGGTGGTAAACATATTCTCACCATATTTTTCCCAATGGCCAGATTGCTCCCACAAGCCTTTATCCAGCATATCAGGAGTATTCACCTCTAGATAACCACCCGCATTTTGTTTACGCCGCATATAACCAATAAGGCTTGAAAATAAGCTCCAGCCTTTCGGATGCCAAAACACTGAACCAGGCGCTTCATTTTGAAAATGAAATAAGTTCATCTCAGCGCCCAATTTACGATGATCACGCTTTTCAGCTTCTTCAAGCATAAACAAATATTGCTTAAGCTGCTTCTCGCTCGCCCATGCCGTGCCATAAATGCGTTGCAGCATGGCATTGTCGCTATTACCACGCCAATAAGCACCAGCAAGCTTCATCAGTTTAAAACTATTGCCAATTTTACCTGTTGATGGCAAATGCGGCCCACGACAAAGGTCAAGCCATTCGCCTTGTTTGTAAATTTTCACATCTTCATCTGCGGGAATCATGTCAATCAGCTCAACTTTATAATCTTCACCTTTGGCGGCAAAAAAAACTTTAGCTTGGTCACGTGTCCACACTTCTTTTTCAAACTTAGCATCACGGCCAATAATTTGCCGCATTTTGGCTTCAATTTTCACCAAATCTTCTTCATGGAATGGCTCATCACGCGCAAAGTCATAGTAAAAGCCGTTTTCAATCACTGGCCCAATGGTCACTTGCGTGCCGGGGAATAATTCTTGCACCGCCTCAGCCATCACATGTGCCGCATCATGGCGGATCAGCTCTAACGCCGCTTCATCATCGCGCAATATAATGCTTAGTTCAGCATCGGCTAAAATAGGTTCAGCCAAATCTTGCATTTCGCCATTTAACGTAACTGCAACGGCTTTTTTAGATAAAGATTTGGAAATTGATAGCGCAATGTCAAAGCCAGTTTGGCCTTTTTCATATTCGCGTGTCGCACCGTCAGGGAAAGTAATGTTAATCATTTTGATCTCCGCTCAATTCCACCAACAAAGTGGATAAGCATTAAATTAAAAATATCACACGCCCTATGAATCGCCTTCATAAAAGCCGTGTTTGATGTGTTTACCAGTCCATCGGCCATATTTCCAGAATTTTATTCCATATTCCCCCAATTCATCTGGTACAGGGTCTAAACCGTGGCTACCAAAGGGGTGGCAGCGCATCAAACGCGAAAATGCCAATATACCGCCTTTATAACCACCAAAGCGCTTAATAGAAGTATCAGCATATTCCGAACATGTCGGCAAATGGCGGCACGAGGCAGATGTAAAAGGCGAAATACCATAGCGATACAAAAATATCGGAATGCGCACAAGTGAGCCAATGATAAAGGCGAGGAGTTTTTTCATAGCTTTATTATAAAGTTTAAATTATAGAAAGACCATGTTTATATACAACCCGCCACTAGAGCCAAAATTCGAAATAATGTATGAAGATGAAGACATGCTGGTGCTGAATAAGCAATCTGGCTTGCTCTCCGTGCCAGGCCGCCTGCCCGAGCATAAAGACAGTCTTTATAAGCGCATTTTAGAAGTCTATCCCACTGCCCAAGTGGTGCATCGCCTCGATATGGATACATCAGGCATCATCATCATGCCGCTCAACAAACAAACGCTAAGCCATATATCCAAACAATTCCAAGCCCGCACAGTGAGCAAAACCTATATCGCCGACATTTATGGCACGCCCGAAAAGAAAAATGGCAGCGTTGATTTACCACTTATCTTTGACCCACCAAACCGCCCCAAACAAAAAGTCTGCCATGAAACAGGCAAGCCGTCCCTCACCCATTATGAGGTGATAAAAGCAGGCGAAGAATATAGCCGCGTCAAGCTCACCCCCATCACTGGCCGCTCTCACCAATTAAGGGTGCATATGCTAGCCTTGGGCCATCCAATCATTGGCGATACACTTTATGCACACGACAAAGCCTTAAGTTTAAGCAACCGTTTACACCTGCACGCCACCTCTATAACGCTACGGCATCCTAGCTCAGAGCAGATTCTAGACTTTTCATCACCAGTGCCGTTTTAAATTAATACAAATTTAACTTTTCCAAACTGTGCTTTGCGCTTAAGCTTCGATGCTAGACCTGTCACAAAAGGTTCACAAACATCTTTTAAGTGATTTATGTCTGATTTTAATTTTGGGAGAAGATTAATGATTAAAAATTTTAAACGGCATATTCTTATGCCACTTGCGATCGCATCTATGGCAATTCTGCCATTCGCGAGCGCCCATGCTGCCGACCCTGTCACCGTAAATGTAACCTTGCTAACCGCAAGTGATATGGACACGATGACAGATAACGGCACCCGCGGCGGCGCAGCCCGCCTTGCAGCGGTGATTAAAGCCGAACGTGCAGCCAATGCCAATACAATTTATGCCTTCCCTGGCGATCTATTGTCACCATCTATTATGGCTGGGTTTGACAAAGGCGCACATATGGTAGAATTGCTAAATATGGCAGCGCCAGATGTTTTAGCTCCGGGTAACCATGAGTTTGATTTTGGCCATGAAAACTTTTTAGCCCGTATGGCTGAAGGTAATTTCACCAAGCTTGGTTCTAACATTCGTTGGAAAGATGGCAGCAAAATCGATGGCATCGAAGACACTAAAATGTTCGAATTCGAAGGCATTAAAATTGGCTATATGGGCATGACAACTGAAGACACTGTCAACATTTCTAGCCCTGGTGATGTTATGTTCACCAGCACTTTAGATGCCGCAACTACAAATGCCGCCTTGCTTCGTGAAGCTGGTGCTGACCTTGTTGTTGCCGTGGTGCATGAAAGCCAAGCCATTGATTTTGATCTAATCAACCGTGCTGGCATTGATGTTGTGCAATCTGGCCATGACCATGTGTTGCATATTTTCTATGATGGCCGTAGCGCGATTGTTGAATCTAAAGAAGAAGCCGAATATGTAGTGGCAATGGACATCGAGTTCACCATTGGTGAAAACCGCGATGGCTCACGCCGTGTCAGATGGTGGCCTAACTTCCGCATCATCGATACAGCAACTGTAACACCAGACCCCGAAGTGGCCGCTGTGGTGAAAAAGTATGAAGATACTTTATCCGCCGAGTTAGACATTGTAATCGGCACAACCGCTGTTGAGCTTGACACCCTTCGCATTAGCGTGCGTACAGGCGAAAACGCATTTGGTAACTTTGTAGCTGATGCACTTCGCAAAGCCGTTGATGCAGACATTGCCTTCACCAATGGTGGCGGCATCCGTGCCAACAAAATTTATGATTCAGGTGTAGAAATCACCCGCCGTGATATTTTGAGCGAATTGCCATTTGGCAATACCAACGTAAAACTAGAGCTTACAGGTGCAATCATCGTTGAAATGCTTGAGCATTCCGTTCGCGCTGTGCCAGAAGCCTCAGGCGGCTTCATGCATGTATCTGGCATGACATTTGATGTTGATTCAAATGCCGAATCTGGCAGCCGTGTTAGCAATGTAATGATTGGTGGCGCAGCCATCGATCTAGGCAAAACCTACACAGCATCTACCAACAACTTTACTGCTGGTGGTGGTGATGGTTACAGCATGCTACGTGGTGCGAACAACCTAATCGACCCAATGAGCGCTAAATTCATCGCTAACGACGTGATGGTGCTGGTTCGCGAATTAGGTGAAATTTCACCCAAAATCGAAGGCCGCATTAACATTAAATAATGTTTGATTAAAGCGAAACAAGATTTAAAGGCATCGCTCAGGCGGTGCCTTTTCTTTTTGAGGAAAAAAAATATGCATATAGTTTTTGTCTACGGCACATTAAAACGCGGCTTTGCAAATTACGATGAATGGATGACACCGTTTAAATATATAGCTGACGGAAAGACTTACGATAAGTTCCCCTTAATCGTCGGCGGTGCATATTATTCACCTATCTTGCTCAACGAGCAAGGCAATGGCCATATTGTAAAAGGCGAGCTGTTTGAAGTTGATGATGACGGGTTGGCAACATTGGATATAATTGAGGGTATTAGTAAAACAGGTGGCTATGAACGCATTTCTATTGCGGCATTGAGCGGAGACGTAAAATTACAAGCATGGATTTATGTCAAAGATCGTGTAGATGTTGAGCCAGTTCATAACGAGTTAAATGGTGAGTATAAACCAGACGCGAGATATATCCCAGCTACACAAAGATAAATTTAAGAAAACGGTTTATGCCCGTTTCTAATCATCCACCACATCCATGCGGATATAAATAACAATATAACGCCTGCCCATCCAAAGGCCGACAATAGATCAAGCTGTTGCGCCAACCAACCAAATAAAAATGCGACGCTCAAGGCCATTATATTCTGAATGAGATAAAGAATTGATGTGGTGGTGGCACGGCTTTGGCCCTCTATAACTTGCTGAAAACGCGCCTCAGATAGTATAGCAGCAGGAATGGCAACCAAATAAGCCAGCTCCAAAACAATCACATAGGCGGCATGATCGGCAAATGACGATACTATAAACAACACCCCACCCAAAGCTGGCAATGTCCAACCCAAAGCTTGATGACCATTCAACCGATGGGCATACGCACTGAATATAGCCGCAATGCCGATACCAACAGCACCCACAACACCGAATAACCACAACGGCAAATCCACCACCACATAATAGACGGTATAAAATTCTTCCAACTCTTCAAACAATATCAAACCAATAGCGATATACAGAGTGATAAACCGCAACTCTGGCAAACGTTTAAATTCAGCAAATGCTGAGCCAATATTTTGCCAATAACCTAAATCTTCTTCATCCTCGGCCTCAAGCCGAATATCAGTTAAACGGATGGCAATCAACGAAGCCACAAGCAAAGGCGGGATGGATAGCCAAAAAGTGACGACCATGCCGTCTAAAGCATGAACGCTCCAAGCTGCCACAAACCCGCCTAATAACACGCCAGCAGCAGTGCCTAATTTCTCAGCCGCGTTAGCTTTGCCATAATATTCATCATAATCATCCTCTTTGCCTTCATGAGCGGCGCGCTCATAAAGCAAAGCTTCTAATGTGCCTGAATATAAAGATTGCCCTGCGCTCCAAAACAAAAAACCAAAACCGAACACCCAGAAATTTCCATCAGCCAATGCCCAGCATATAAATGTACCGATTTTTAACAATGGTGCGGCGATAAGTAACCACGAACGATCGAGCCAATCCGATAGCGCACCGCTGAAAACCTCAAGTATAATGGCCGAGCCCGACCAAAATGCCAAGAGCAGACCAATGTCCAATATGCTGATGCCGCTCAAGGTGAAAAAAGCAGCATATATTGCGTAACAGATGATGAAATCAAATAAGAAGCAATAAACATATATGATTTTGAGAAATCTCGAGAATGATGCCGACATTAATCAAACACCAATAGCTTTCAAGAATTTATCAAACGAAATATTGCGCCCGCAAATAACAATGGCAATATTTTTACCTTCATATTTAGCGGGTTCGGCATTAATGGTCTTAAGCGCAGCGGCAACCGCCACGCCTGCCGAGCCTTCGATAATCTGTCTTTCGGCTTGGGCAATCAGTCGCATAGCATCAGTAATCTCAGCCTCGCTAACCAGCACCTTTGTGTCAATTACCTTTTGGCAAAGCTCTAATGTGATCGTGTCATGCTCAACACCGCCAGCTGTGCCATCGGATATTGTCTCGCCTTCCACAATGTCAACCACCTTGCCTAATTCTAAGGCCTCATAAAAACTCTTCGCAACCTCAGGCCAACAGCCAACAATCTCAACGTCAGGATTAACTGATTTTGCGTATAGGCCACTGCCGCCAATAAGCCCACCACCACCAACCGCCACAAATATCGCATCAACATCGGGCAATTGTTGCATAATCTCTAACCCACATGTGCCCTGCCCGCACACAACATCAAAATCATTATACGGCGAAACATAGGCTTTGCCCGATTGTTCAGCGGCAGACTTTGCGGTCATTTCAGCCAAATAGCCATCACCTTTAACCGTCTCAACCTTACCGCCCAATTGCCGAATGGCATCCAATTTAACCACTGATGCCGTTTCGGGCACATATATAGTGGCATCAATGCCCAACAAGCTAGCTGCAGTTGCAACACCCAAGCCATGGTTGCCAGTGCTGGCGGTAATAACGCCTTTGGCTTTTTCAGCATCACTCAGCAGATTTAATTTATTGCTCGAACCACGTAATTTAAAAGAGCCCGTAAGTTGCAGGCTTTCATATTTAAGATAAATATTCGCCCCAGTTTGCACGCTCAAACTCAAGCTTTTCTCCAGCGGCGTTTCGCGCACAGCATTAGGTTTGGCTTTTATCCGCTCATTGGCGGCAATAATTTGTGAAATCATTTTAAATCCTCTATCGCTAGCACCAAGGCATCCAAAACCAACATGGTCGAGGCATGACGGTTCGGATATTCAACAATTGATTGCAAAACTCCCAACTCGGCAAACCGCCCTGTTGGCGGCACACCCGCATTTTTTAGCATATTCCAAGCCTCTATTTGGGTTTGCAAAACCTCATCAAAAGTCGCGCCAATAATATATTCTGCAACGATAGCTGCGGCTGCACTGCCCAACGCACAAGCATCGACATTTTGCCCAAATTGGCTAATTTTACCACCCTCTACAACAATATCAACCTCAATATGGCTACCGCAAAACTCACTGCGTTTACGCGCTGTTGCATCGGGTTTAGCCAATCTTGTTTGCAACGGAATGGCGCTTGCATATCTAATTATCTTATCGCTATAGATTTTTTTTATCACTGAATAACCATTCAAAACTTGAAAACTTGTTTTTTTCAATTTATACCCTAATTGTTTTTAAAATAAAAACAATATTGAGGGCTGTGTTATCGCAATATTGCGATAGAGTTTGAAAGTTAAGACCTTATGAGTAAACTTGCGAAACCAAGTAGAGAAGAAGCTGAAGCCGCAGTAAAAACCTTACTGGCTTGGGCAGGTGATGATACCGAACGCGAAGGCCTTGTTGATACGCCCCGCCGCGTGGTCAACGCCTATGAACAATATTTTAAGGGCTATGATGAAGACCCTATCGAAATTTTAGGCCGCAGATTTGATGACGTTGGCGGTTATGATGACATCGTCTTGCTCCGCGACATTAACTTCCATTCACATTGTGAGCATCATATGGCACCATTTATTGGCAAAGCCCATGTGGCCTATATCCCCAATAAAGCTGTTGTGGGTATTTCCAAAATCGCGCGTGTGGTAGATATTTATGCCCGTCGCCTACAAATACAAGAAAAAATGACCATGCAAATTGCTGATGCTATAGAAGAAGCATTGCAACCGCGCGGCGTTGCTGTATTTGTACAAGCCGAGCATCAATGCATGAGCATGCGCGGCGTGATGAAGCCAAATGTAGACACCATCACCACGCAATTTCGTGGCGAATATAACACACCAGAGATGAAAGCCGCTTTCATGTCGATGATAAGAAGCTAATGAGAGTGATATTATGACTGATAAAAACACACCTTTTGCCGAGCGTTTGACCATTGAACAAGTTGAAGAAGCACACGATTTAGCGCCAAAATTTGATGCTGATGGCTTAATCACGGTCGTCACCACCGATGATAAAACTGGCGACGTCTTGATGTTAGGTTATATGAATAGAGACGCGCTGATAAAAAGCATCGAAACTGGCGAAGCTCATTATTGGAGCCGTTCTCGCCAAGTTTTATGGCACAAAGGCGCGACATCAGGCTTGGTGCAAAAAATCGTAGATTTACGCATCGATGATGACCAAGACGCAATTTGGATGAAAGTTGATGTATCAGGCTCTGGCGCCAGTTGCCATGTTGGTTATATGAGCTGTTTTTACCGCTCCATCCCCACAGGTAACGCACCGACAGAGGAGTTAAAACTCATCTATCGCGAAGATAGCAAGACATTTGACCCTAAGGAAGTTTACGGCGACGCGCCAAACCCAACAATTGTTTAAGTAACTAGTGTTTGATTTTAATCGCAAAACTAAATATTAAATGCAGTAAAATTTTCATAGCTTTTTTACAAACATAGCGTAGCATGGGATCATGATAAGTGATTCAGAAAAACCAAACAACCATCCATTAATTGCTTTTGCCCTCGGCGGCGGTGCCGCCAAAGGCTGGGCCCATATAGGTATGCTCAGCTATCTTGATGAGGCTGGCATAAAACCAGAGCTTATTTGCGGCACGTCAATGGGCGCTGTAGCAGGGGCTTGTTACGCAGCTGGTAAATTAGATGAATTAAAAGAATTCGCATTTTCGATGACCAAACGCCGCATGTTTTCATTTATGGATGTGCGGCTAGGCGGTGGCATCATTAAAGGCAGCCATCTTGTCACCGAATTAAGTAAATATTTCGGAGACATGCATATAGAGGATTTAAACATCCCCTTTGTTGCGATTGCCACCGAACTCGCCACAGGCCACGAAATTTGGCTGCGCGATGGCAAAGTTGTGCCTGCGATGCGCGCTAGTTTTGCCATGCCTGGCGTGTTTTCACCGCTGGACATTGACGGCAGATGGCTAACCGACGGCGCGTTAGTCAACCCCATACCCGTTTCAGTTTGCCGCGCATTTGGTGCACGCATTGTCATCGCCTTTGGACTGACATCAGCCATTTATTTGACCAAAAATCAAAATGATGATTTTTATGATCAAGACTTAGAGGGCGACAAGCGTGGAACCATGGATATGGTTAAAGAGGTTAAACAAGGCCTACATAAGATAAAAACCAGCGAGCCAAATATTGGCACAGTGACCATGGCTTCGTTTAACATCATGCAAGATCGCATCGCCCGCACACGTTTAGCTGGCGACCCGCCAGATGCCCTCATCACCCCCAATGTCGAGCATATTGGCGCGTTCGAATTTGATAAAGCTCAAGAACTTTATGATTTGGGCTATGAGGCCGCGCATAAAGCCCTGCCCTCCATTTTAAATGCAATCAGAAATGTTGGCGTTTGATTTTTGTCACGAATCTGCTAACATAAGGCTGCGTAAAACTCGCGCCTCCCCCCTTCATTCGGGAAAGCATTTATGTGTAGAGTTGAATATTTATAAAGTTCCTTTAATTGGGGTTTGAAACAGAAGAAGGGAATGTTTTAAGAACTCACAATTGGAGATCTTTATGAAACTCACTTCACCCATTCACACGTTAAAAATGCAAGCCAAACGGCTTAAGCGTGAACAATCTATAAAAATGGTCACAGCACTTGATTTGATTGCAAGAGCCGAAGGCTTTAGCTCGTGGAGCCTATTGCAAACCAAAGCCAAGGACTATTCGCCTAAAACTGCCGACGAGATTTTGGACTATATTTACGCTGGCGATCTAGTCTTGATGGCCGCAAGGCCAAATTTGGGCAAAACCAAATTGGCTTTGCAGGTTTTGTTAAAAGCCGTAGAACAAGATAAATCATGCTTTTTCTTCTCGCTCGAATATACCCACGCACAAAGCATAAAAAAGCTCACTTCATTAAATACAAGTTTCAAACCCAATGAGTCGTGGCTAGAAATAGACTGTTCTGATCAAATTTCAGCGGGTTATGTTATCGCCAAAACCGAAAATATGCTCACTGAGAACTCCATCATAGTCGTGGATTACCTTCAGCTACTTGATCAAAAACGCGAGAAGCCAGCTTTACAACAGCAAATAGAAACACTGAAAGCTTATGCCAAACAAAGAGGTTGCATCATAATCTTCATCTCACAAATTGACCGCAGGTTCGAGCAAGACAATCGAAAACGACCAACATTAGATGACATCAGGTTGCCCAACCCGCTCGATTTAAGCCTGTTTAACAAAGCTATTTTCATTTAAAACATAAAAAAAGCCGCTCAGTAATGAGCGGCTCAATCATCTATTATATATGAGGCTTAAAGATAAGCCGCTTCAACAATACCGAAAAAGTCATCAGCTTTTAAGCTCGCGCCGCCAACCAAGGCACCGTTCACATTGGCAACACTCATCAGCTCAGCCGCGTTAGAACCTTTAACACTGCCGCCGTAAAGAATGCTGATCGTCTCACCATCATTTTCAAACATGCCTTTAAGCAAATCGCGAATGTGAGCATGCATTTCGGCAACATCCTCAACAGATGGCACAAGGCCAGTACCAATCGCCCATACAGGCTCATAAGCCACCACAACATTATCAGCGTGCGAACAATCAATCGGAATGGAGTCTGCAATTTGGCCAGAAACCACATTCAATGCTTGTCCAGCTTTACGCTCTGCTTCAGTTTCACCAACACAAATAATCGCCACCAAACCGGCACGATGCGCAGCTTCAGCTTTTTCCATAACTTGTGCTGAGGTTTCACCGTGGTCTGCGCGTCTTTCGCTATGTCCCAAAATCACCGCAGTCACGCCAAGGTCAGTTAGCATTTCGGTTGAAATATCACCCGTATGTGCGCCACTAAAAGCCGCATGGCAATCTTGTGCGCCAATTTCTAACTTTGTAGCAGTTGCAACCGCGGCACCCAAAATTGTGGCAGGTGGGCAAATCATCATTTCACATTTCATATTGGGGTTATTGGCAATTTTATCGTTCAATAGCTCAATTTCGCTCAATGCAGCCTTTAAGCCGTTCATTTTCCAATTGCCTGCAACCAATGCTTTAGGGGAATCTGTCATAATTTGTCTTTCAATTTCGCATCTAATTCAACATTTTGGCTAAATCTAAGCCATTTAAGCGGCCAAAACAAACGCTATTTTCCAATGGTATTAATCATATATCAAATTAACTTGATAAAATGCGCTTTTTTTGGCTTTTTTGCTTACAAGGGCTTGTGGTTATGGGGCGGTCTATTTATGATGCCTTCAAATGTTAGTGATTTAGACTTGTAAGGAAATGTAAATGTTAACTGCCATGCGTAAAGGCTCTGATAATTGGTTTGTAAAAATCTTTCTCGGTATTGTTGTTTTAGGTTTTATCGCCACCGGTGGTTTGCTGTCATATTCTAGCGTTCAATCTAGCAATTATGTAGCCACAGTCGGCGATGCCAATGTAACCGCCGATGCATTTTTTGCTGATTATAGCCAAGAGGCCAACAACTATTCGCGCCGTTTAGGCCAAGCCTTACAACCGCAATTTTTAAAACTCATTGAGCAAACAGTGATTGCCCGCACAGTTAATCGTGCAACGCTAGAAAACACTGGTAAAATAATGAATTTGGCAATTGATGACAAAGCAGCATCAAAAACCATCACCGAAGATCCAAATTTCCAATCTAATGGAATTTTTGACAAAGCGATTTTTGATGGTCTGCTGCGTCAAAATAACCTAAGCGAAAAAGACTATGTGGCTCTGATTAAAGAACAGAAGATTCTTGATCAATTAACCGATGGTTTGGTCAACGTTAAATATAGTCCCGAAATTTATGCATCCATCATTAACGAATTTAATGACCAAGAACGTATTGTCGAATTCTTCCACATCACCCCTGCTAATGTTGAAATTGGCGAGGTGCCAACAGGTGACGAATTAGAGACTTTCTACAACACCGTGATTGAGCAATTTGATGCCCCCGAATATCGCCAAGTCGAAACCTTATTGCTAAACCCAGAGCTTTTGGCAAAAGACATGCAAGTCGATGATGAAGAGGTGAAAGCTCAGTATGAATTGTCAAAAAATTCATACAACACACCCGAGACCCGTACCATTTCACAATTATTATATGACAATATGGATGATGCAAAAGCTGCCTATGCCAAAACACAAAATGGCACAACATTTGCAGATTTGGCTGTCGACAAAGGCGCTACAAGCGCGGGTGCTCTGCTGGGCACTTTCTCAAAAGACAATCTACCCAACCAAAAAATGGCCGAAGTTGCTTTCCTTTTAGATGTCTTTCAAGTAAGCCAACCGCTAGATTTGGGTTTAGGCATTGCATTGTTGCAAGTCTCTAAAATCACTGTGGCCGAAACCAAAACATTCGAAGATGTCAAACAAAGCATCGAACAATCCGAAGCGATGCGTCTAGCGATCGACAAAGTCTATGAATTACGTGATGATGTTGAAGACGAAATCGCAGGTGGCGCAACATTTAAAGAAATAGCCGATAAATTCGACATTGAATTTGGCGCGGTTGAAGCGATTGACGTAAATTCATTAGATATGAATGAACAGCCCGTTACATTGCCCGTTGCACTGCAATTGTTAGGCGGTATATTCAACAGTGATGAAGCGCTGGATAATGAGCCGTTAGACACCATAAATGGCGGCTTAGTTTGGTATGTGGTTAACAAGATCACCGCACGTCACAACAAAGATTTAAGCGAAGTGACTGATGAAGTGAACGCACTCTGGCGAGGCCAAGAGATTGAGAAAGCCTTGCTTGCCAAAGCCGAAGAGCTTGCCGCCAAAGGTGGCGATATAGACGCTCTTTCCGATGGCATTGCAGAGGTTATATCGGTTGCCAGCGCTGTCAAGCGTAGCACGCGATCGGTACAATTGTCATCAGAAGCCATCGCGGCGTTATTTGCCGTTAAACAAAATGCTTATGCCTTTGTGCCTGCAAGTTTAAATGGTGAAAATACATATATTATGATGCAATTGAAAGATATTATAAACCCTGACGCCATCGACATGGACGAAGAAAACAACCAAATTTTGCAATCCATTGCACCTAATTTGGCTTCGACATTGCTCGAAAGTTATATCGAAAATAACAAAGGCGTTTATGGGATTTCAATCAATCAAGACTTGATCAACCGCATAGTAGGCGGAGAAGCGACAAGTCAGCAATTCTAGGCTATTTTGATGAAAATAACCCCAAATTTAAATGATTTTACGACGAATTACGACCAAAAGAAACCCCAGATTGTCTATACCAGACATATTGCTGATTTAGAGACACCCATTTCAGCATTGCAAAAACTAACTGCCAATAAGACCAACTGCATGTTGCTCGAATCGGTTAATGATGGCACGCAAAAAGGCCGTTATTCAATGGTTGGTATGGAACCAGATTTAATCTGGCGGGCGGCGGGTAAAAAGTCAGAAATCAATCGCGACGCCTTAAACGATAGCAAAAAATTCAACCCACAAGATGGCGAAACGCTGGATAATTTGCGGCGACTTTTGGCCGAATCTCGCATTGATATGCCCGAAGATGTACCACCAATGATGGGCATTTATGGCTATATGGGCTTTGACACGGTTAAATTGGTCGAAGAGATTGACGCTGACCTGCCCGACCCACTTAATCTGCCTGATATGTATATGATCAGACCAACCATCATCGCGATTTTTGACAATGTCAAAGAAGAGATTATTTTGGTCACAAGCGTTTGGCATGATGAGAATATCAGTGCCAAAATTGCCCATAGCAAGGCGGTCGAACGCCTAACATCGGCAATTGATTTGCTCAACGGCCCACGCCCAAAGACAGCGCAGATTGAGGAAGAACTTACATTTGTCGAGCCAACCTCGAATCTAACGCCTGAACAATATAAGGATATGGTAAAAGCCGCCAAAGATTATATTATGGCGGGTGATATCTTCCAAGTCGTGTTGAGCCAACGTTTCACCACTGATTTCACACTCACACCATTTGCTTTATACCGCGCATTACGCCGCATCAATCCTTCGCCATTTCTATATTATCTAGACTTTGACGATGTTGCTGTGGTCGGCTCTAGCCCCGAAATTTTGGTACGGGTGCGCGACAACGAAGTGACCATTCGCCCCATCGCAGGCACACGGCCACGCGGCAAAACAATCGCCGAAACCAAAGCCTATAGTGAAGAATTACTCGCCGATAAAAAAGAGCTAGCCGAACATTTAATGCTCCTAGATCTTGGCCGAAACGACGTTGGCCATGTAGCTGAACTTGGTAGCATCAAGGTTACCGACTGCTTCTTCCTCGAATATTATAGCGAAGTGATGCACATTGTCTCAAACGTAACGGGGCAATTAGACGCCAAATATGATGCCATTGATGCCTTGATGGCAGGCTTCCCCGCGGGCACAGTTTCTGGCGCACCAAAAGTACGCGCCATGCAGGTGATTGAAGAGCTTGAAAACATAAAACGCGGCCCATACGCTGGCTGCGTAGGCTATTTTGGTGCAGACGGCAATATGGACACCTGCATCGTATTGCGCACCGCCATCATTAAAGATGGCAAAATGCATGTGCAAGCTGGTGCTGGCATCGTCGCCGATAGCGACCCTGACAGCGAACAGCAAGAATGTATCAATAAAGCCAAAGCTTTGTTTAGATCGGCCGAAGAAGCCATTAAATTAGCCAATGCCTCAAAATACGGGCAATAAGGACTAAAACCATGATCATTTTAATCGATAATTACGACAGTTTCACCTATAATTTATACCATTATATTGGCAAATTCACTCCAGATATTGAAGTGTGGCGCAATGACAAAATCACTGTGGCCGAAGTGATTGCCAAAAAACCCGAAGCCATCATTCTATCGCCAGGGCCCAAAACCCCTGATGATGCAGGCATATGTCTGGAGCTAATCAAGCAAACCGATGGCAGTATCCCGATTTTTGGCGTTTGCTTGGGTCATCAATCCATCGCCAAAAACTTTGGTGGTGATGTCGTGCGCGCCGACGAGATTCGCCACGGTAAAACCAGCGTGATCACCCATGTTGACGATGTGTTATTCGAAAATATACCCGAAAAATTTGACGCAACACGCTATCACTCGCTAACCATCAACCCCACCACCCTGCCCGATTGCTTGACAGTCACCGCACAAACCGATGATGGTGTGATCATGGCACTAGCGCACAAAACCAAACCAATTTATGGTGTGCAATTTCACCCCGAATCCATCGCCTCAGAATATGGCCATGAGATGATTGGTAACTTTTTGCGCAGCGCAGGCGTGAATTTGCGTAACAGCGCACCTGTGTCACCACAAAAGCCCAAACCAGCCGCCGCCGAAGCACCCAAAAGCTATGACGGTTTAAAACCATACATCGCCCGTGCAGTCAAAGGCGAAACATTCAGCCAGACAGATGCCAGCAAAGCGTTTGAAATCATCATGTCAGGTGATGCATCAGACGCCCAAATTGGCTCATTATTAACCGCCATCCGCATGCGCGGCGAAACAGTCGATGAAATCACCGGCGCAGCCACCATTATGCGCAGCAAATCCCTTAAGGTGAAAGCGCCCGTCCATGCCATAGATACATGCGGCACAGGTGGTGATGGCTCTGGCAGCTATAACATCTCAACCGCTGCATCCTTCATAATTGCAGGCTGCGGCGTGACCATCGCCAAACACGGCAACCGCGCCCTGTCTTCACTATCTGGCACAGCACAAGTACTAGAAACATTGGGTGTCGATGTAACCATAGACGCCGATAAAGTGGCGAAATGCATCGATGAAGCAGGCATTGGTTTTTTATATGCCATTAAACATCATTCAGCCATGCGGTTCGTCGGCCCTGCCCGCGTGCAAATGGGCATTCAAACCATATTTAACCTGCTTGGGCCACTCTCCAACCCCGCAGGCGTAAAACGCCAAGTGCTCGGCGTATTTGCCAAACAATGGGTAGAACCCATCGCAAATGTGTTAAAAGAACTAGGCAGTGAACATGTCTGGGTGGTACACGGTAGCGATGGCCTAGACGAACTGACCATTACAGGCAAAAGCTACGTGGCTGAGCTTAAAGATGGCAAAGTCACAACATTTGAAATTGACCCAACTGATTATGGCTTTAAACTTGGCACAAGCGCGCAACTTAAAGGCGGTGACCCTGAATATAATGCCGCCGCGTTACGCCAAATATTAGGCGGTCATAAATCCGCCTATCGTGACATCAGCATCCTCAACGCTGCTGCGGGCTTAATTGTAGCGGGTAAAGTGGTTGATTTGGCAGCAGGCGTAAAATTAGCAACAGAATCAATAGATAGTGGTGCAGCGCTCAAAAGCCTAGAGAAATTGGTGGAGCTATCAAACGCATGAACATTCTCGACAAAATCGCCGCCTATAAACGCGAAGAAATAGCTGCGGCCAAACTAGAAATTTCAACCGCACAATTGGCCGAAGAAATTGGCAAGCAAACAGTAAAACGCGGCTTCTATCAAGCCATTAAAGCCCAGCTCGATGCGGGTAATTATGCGTTAATTGCCGAAATTAAAAAGGCCAGCCCGTCAAAAGGCCTTATACGCGAAGATTTCAACCCACCTGAGCTAGCAAAAGCCTATAAAGCTGGCGGCGCGACCTGCCTGTCTGTTCTTACCGACGCACCTTCATTTCAAGGCTCACCTGAATTTCTAAAACAAGTGCGCAAGGTGGTTGATCTGCCGATATTGCGCAAAGATTTCATGCTCGATGCCTACCAATTACTCGAAGCACGCGCTTGGGGCGCAGATTGTATTTTGCTGATTATGTCGATGATAGATGATGACCTAGCACACGAGCTTGAAGGCGCGGCAATTGATTTAGGTCTGGATGTGTTGGCAGAAGTGCATGATAAAGCCGAGCTTGATCGCGCGTTAAAACTCAAAACTCCACTCATAGGCGTCAATAACCGCAACCTAAAAACCTTTGAAACAAATTTATCTGTATCCGAAGATTTGGCACAATATATAGATGACGACCGCATCATTGTTGGCGAAAGCGGCATTTATACAAAAGCTGATTTACAGCGATTAAGCACTGTAAACATTAATTGTTTCCTGATTGGTGAAAGCTTAATGCGCCAAGAAAATGTCGAGTTAGCAACCAAACAACTGCTGACGCGATAAGCACAAAAAAAGAACAAATATAGAAAACCCTAAGTTTTGAGTTGTAAAACAAAATGAGAACATGTATAAAGTTCTTGTTTTGTACTAAACTGATTCTAATCATTAAGGTGAAGATATGTTAACCCGTAAACAATTTGAATTGCTCATGTTTATCAACGAGCGCATAAAAGAATCTGGGGTATCTCCGTCATTTGACGAGATGAAAGTTGCGCTTGATCTAAAATCAAAGTCGGGCATTCATCGGCTAATAACGGCACTCGAAGAACGCGGCTTTATCCGCCGCTTGCCGCACAGAGCAAGAGCCCTAGAAATTATAAAATTACCAGAATCCGCATCACCCAGTGTGGCACGGCAAAAAGGTTTCCAGCCTTCAGTTATTGAAGGCAGCCTTAATAAATCTGAAGCGATTGTTGAAGCCGCCCCTGCAAATGAAAATAGCATGACATTGCCAATTATGGGTACCATCGCCGCTGGTGTGCCGATTGAGGCCATTCAAGAGCATGGCAATGATGTGACTGTGCCTATGGAAATGCTATCAAATGGCGAACATTTCGCGCTGGAAGTAAGTGGTGAATCGATGATTGAAGCTGGCATTTTAGATGGCGACACAGTGATCATCAGACAACAAGAAACTGCCAATAATGGTGACATTGTCGTGGCACTGATTGATGAAGAAGAAGCCACATTAAAACGCTTGCGCAAAAAAGGCGACAGCATTGCACTAGAAGCAGCTAACCCAGCGTTCGAGACACGTATCTTTGGC
This sequence comes from Alphaproteobacteria bacterium, assembly GCA_002400495.2. Classification (GTDB taxonomy): domain Bacteria; phylum Pseudomonadota; class Alphaproteobacteria; order Rhizobiales; family OSC116; genus OCS116. The sequence continues at coordinate 30,942 of NVQL02000059.1, forward strand.
CCAGACAGAGTGCGCATTCAAGGTAAATTGGTTGGGCTTATCCGCCGCTACTAATATCTATCTCGGGTCGTAAGCAAATTCAATACGATTGCCAGAAGGTTCATTAATCATGAAATGAACCTTTGGCCCCTGCCCTGAAAATTCTGGCGCAAATTCAACATGCACTTCTGGCCAGTCTTTGATGCGGTTGAACAATATATTCAACTGCTCTTCTGTGCCTATTTTAAGCGCTAAATGATGCAAACCAATGTTGTTTTTGCGGTTAAAGCCAACTGGTTCATCTGCTTTGGCTTGCCACAATGTCAATACAGCTTTGCCATCACTAACAAAAGCCGCTGGGTATGCAGGCTTTTCGCCAACTTGTTTCCAGCCCAACGCATCAACAAAAAATGCCAAAGTTTTATCAAGCTGAACGGTCAGACCTAAATGATCGATGCCTAATGTTAAACATTGATTACCGCTCATATCATTTTTCCCATTCTTCACGCATGTCTAAGCCCAGTTCCACATGAAACTTATTTTTAAACTGCTCATGATGTTTGATATCAACCATAACGTTCAAATCAATCGTGCCATCTTCCAAATCGTCGCGTTGTTTCACTTGGCAATGGCGGTAAACCCAAGCAAGCTCGGCACCGCGCGCAGGTGATAATTGGAGTTTATAAAAATGATGGTCTTTTTGCAATACGCTCTCAATGCGTTTTGACAACTCATGCAAGCCAATAGATTTAACGGCTGAGATGGGAATGATATCATTATCTTCAGCAGCCGTATTATTCACCGCCTCACGGTCTTCACCAGACAGTAAATCAGTTTTATTCCAAACTCTCACAATCGGAATGGGATATTCATCACCCACACCAAGGCCTTGTAAAATCATTTTGACGTCAAGCCCTTGAGCCTCATGATCATTATGGGCAATGTCTTCAATATGTAGTATAAGGTCAGCTTCCAAAACTTCTTCAAGCGTGGCTCTAAATGCTGCCACCAATTCATGAGGTAAATTAGAGATAAACCCAACAGTATCAGACATAATGACGGTTAAACCCGTTGGCAATTCAACTTGCCGCATGGTCGGGTCAAGTGTGGCAAACAACATGTCTTTGACCATAACATCAGCCCCAGACAAAACGTTAAACAGGCTAGATTTACCAGCATTGGTATAACCCACCAAAGCCACAATCGGGTATGGTACTTTTTTCCGAGCTGTGCGGTGCAAACCACGCGTTCGCTTCACTTGAGCCAATTGTTTTTCGAGCTTTGAAATACGCACCTGAATGGCGCGGCGGTCAGATTCAATTTGAGTTTCACCCGGCCCACCAATAAATCCAGTGCCGCCACGTTGGCGCTCCAAATGGGTCCAACTGCGCACCAAACGGCCGCGTTGATAATTCAAGTTAGCCAGTGCCACTTGCAATTTACCCTCTTTGGTTTCAGCCCGCGCCCCAAAAATTTCCAAAATCAAGCCAGTACGGTCAAGCACTTTCACGCCCCAAGCTTCTTCTAAATTTCTTTGTTGAACTGGCGTTAAAACTGTGTTGACCACCACCAATTGGGCTCTGTGCTTATTTAGCATTTTACCCAATTCTTCAACTTTACCCTTGCCAAACATAGTCGCTGGGGTAAATTTATTAACCCGAGTGATTGAGGTGGCAACAATTTTAAGGTCAATCGCTTCGGCCAAACCAATGGCTTCTTCAAGTTGAGATTCCATACTGCGCATGTCAGCATGATCGGATTGGCCTGTAATTTTAACGGATTTCACTTTGGAAAAGTCTAGCTGCATCACAAAGCAATGGTCGCCCGCAACAGTCTCGATATCATGGACATCAACATTGGCATCTAGTTCGGCGAGCGGCTCAAAATTATCTTCTGGCACGTTTTCTAATTCATCTATATCGGTAGGTAACATTTATAATTTATTTTTCTTCTGTGTCTTCAAAATCATATAATTGAATGGGGGTTGTCGGCATAATGGTCGAAATAGCATGTTTATATACAAGTTGCGAGTGTCCATCACGGCGTAGCAATACGCTAAAATTATCAAACCAAGTGACTATGCCTTGTAATTTAACACCATTAACTAAAAATACGGTGACAGGGTTTTTCTCTTTACGTACATTATTTAAAAATACATCTTGTAGGTTATTTGAACGTTCGGAAGCCATTATTTCCCTCATCTTTAGTCAAATCGGTCAATGGTGACATAACCATCTAATCAAAGACCATTAAACAAAGATGGGGTGATTGCAAGCACAAAGCAATGAAATAGAATGTTTCTTAAAATTAAACCAGATAATCGTGATCTTATCACCTAAATATCAGTTTTCTCTGCATAGTGATAAAAACTCTCTAACATTTTTTTTGCCATAGCCCCAACTTTACCGCCCGCCACCAAATGGTTATCAATCTTCACCACCGGCATAACAATTGTGGTTGCCGATGAAATAAACGCTTCTTTGGCCAATATCGCTTCACGCAAACTAAAAGCCCGTTCGATAATTGTGAGTTTTTGGTCTTTAATTTGCTGCAAAATTGCTGCACGAGTGATGCCTTTTAAAATACTGCCGTCAGCACTTTTAGTAATAATTTCATTATCTTGATTGATAATCCAAGCGTTAGAAGATGAACCTTCAACCACCATGCCATCATCATCAACAAACCAAGCTTCAAACGCGCCCTGTTCTTTGGCTTCTTGCTTGGCCATGCAATTGGGCAACAGGCCTATGCTCTTAATGTCAGGCCGTGCCCATCTATTTTCAGGCACACTAATCACCGCAACGCCATTTTTATATAAGTTTATTTTACTCATTGGTGACACAGATTTTGCCGTCAAAACAATTGACGACTTAACACCAGCAGGTGGAAATACGTGATTTCTTGGCGAAACGCCGCGCGTCACTTGCAAATATATCATCCCATTTTTAACGTAATTACGCGTGACGGTTTGCCTCATTTTCACCACCAAAGCGGCCTGCGCCATTGGCATAGCAATTTGTAGCTCTGATAACGAATATTGCAAACGCGTTATATGCCCATCAAGATCGATAATTTGACCGTCTTTAATTTCACACACTTCATATACGCCGTCAGCAAATTGATAGCCACGATCTTCCACATGCACATATGCCTCACCGTGTGGCACAAACTCGCCATTTACAAATGCTATTCTCGACATATTCTTCTCCTAAAATAAATTATCTATTTTTCCAATAGGCAAAATTAAGTAAGCCTAACACCGAAATCACTTCCAGCCGCCCCAAAATCATACCCGCGCATAGCCACATTTGCAAACTGGTATCAAATTCCGAAAACGGATGAACATCCTGCCCCTTAGCCAGCATAAAATCCGCAAAAGGGCCAATATTAGCGACCGCACCAATGGCATTTAGCAACGCCGTGTTTAAATCATAACCATAGCTAGCAATCACCACTGATAAGATAACAATCAACATCATATAGGCCATAAAGAAGCTCCATATTAGCCGCATAAATTTGTTATCCAAGCGCATATCCAAAAACCGATTAGAGGTGACACTATGTGGAAAAGCCAACTGATTCACTTCAATATTTGTGTGCTTTATGAATATTAATAACCGAAATAATTTCATACCACCCGCCGTGGTGAAAGACGCGCCGCCCACCAGTGCCAAAAAGTAATAGAAGTTTATGGGTTGCCAATCTGTATTGTATATCAACGCAGTGGTCGATAGAATCGAAACCGCATCGAACAAAGCGTAAAAATAATATTCCGCAGCACTCAGCACATCAATCTGTTGAGAAAAATATTTATATATAGTCACCGCCAGCGCGAAAAATATGCAGATTATGACAAATATTTTAACCTCAACATTAAAATTAAGTCGGGTTTTGGCGCTGATAAATTGCCGAAAGAAAACAATAATTAAGGCCGCACCAACAAACATGCTGAGCATAACAATGAAAGCCGTATAGGGGCTATCATAATAGCTAAACCCAATGGAATGTTGATTATATCCAGTGGTTGAAATGGTTGATAAAATAATGTTCAGCGCGTCCCAAGGCCGCGCACCGCCAAACATTAGTGCCACAACCAATATAATCGTAATCAAAGAATAAGCACCCCCGACCATGGTCAAGATGTGAGAAAAATTGCCTGCTTTTTTAAATTCTGTGCCTAAAAATTTAGAACTCTTATCTTGCAAACCACCAATACCAAAAGGCGCCAAGATTAAAATAACCATGGTAATGGTCAACAATCCACCACTCCACGCCAATATATTTCGCCATAAAAACAAAGTTTTGGGTATATAACTTTCATATTGAATGACTGTAGCACCCGTGGTGGTCAATGCAGACACTGCCTCTATATAAGCTTTGATAAATGAGCCTAAATAGCTATAAAACGGCATGGCAGCAAATATAGGAATAATCACCCAGAAATAGACCAGCAAAAGTATTGAATCGAGCCGACCTAGTGGCTCATACTCACCTTTTGTGGCCAACACCAAGGTAAAGCCGCAAAAAATAGACAATATAACCGCCCCAGCAAAGGCATAAGCCGTGCGTTGGTCACCCATCAAGAGTGCGAATAGCATTAGAACAAGCTCTGCAACACCCACCAAGATAATGCCAAGGCCTAAATAATATAAACTTCCGTTCTTATTCATCTTTTGCCTACTTAGAGCGTTATTGATGCACATTTAGCGCACATTATTGCCATTATATTATTGCCACTGTTAAGTGACGTGACCTTAAGATTAAAAGAAATCTATGCTCACTCTAAATAATTGTTCAACCTGCTTAACTGCACTCGCTGTGGCAAAAACCACAACCCGATCACCAGCGTTGATAATTAAATCACCATTTGGCATAACAATCTCATCATCACGCACAATCGCTCCAATGCGCACCCCTACAGGTAGATCTACATCGCGCAAAGGTTTTTTGACTAAAGACGAAGTTGGCAAAGCTTCAGCTTCAATCACCTCACCCATTCCATTTAAAATAGAATGCACCCCGCGAATCCGCCCTCTACGCACATATTGCAGCACACGTGATATAGTGGTGGATTTTGGGTTGATATAAGCATCAATGCCAAGCGCTGGAATAAGCGCGGTATACTTATCAGAGCTTAACAAACACGCGGTCGTATCTGCACCCTCTTTTTTGGCCATAACCGAGGCCAACATGTTGACCTGATCATTATTGGTAAGCGCCACAAATGTGCCTGCGTGCAATACGCCAGCTTCACGCAATATTTCGGCTTCCAACGCACTGCCATGTAGCACCAATGTATTGTTCAGCTCATCAGCAATGTCTTCGGCGCGTTTATGATCACTTTCAATGATTTTTACTTTTACACCACGGCCTAAACTCTCCAACCGTTTGGCAACATATAAGCCAATATTACCGCCGCCAGCAATCACTACATGGTTGGTTTGTTCGGCACGCTTGCCAAATATACCCAATAAGCGCGACACTTGTTTATAGTCAGCAATGAGATAAACATTATCTCCAGCAACCAAGCTTTCTTGGCTATTGGCGACAATCAATTCGCCATTGCGTTCAATCGCCACAATGACCGAAAAAAGATCGGGAAACAATTCAGTTAATTGCTTAATCGGCGTGTCTAATATCGGGCAATCTTCGTCGCAATTAATACCAACAAGCCCAATTCTATCACCCACAAAGCCAACCATTTCAAACGCGCCTGGCAAAGCCAAGCGCGTCACCACCGTTTCACCCACTTCAATTTCGGGCGAGATAATCACATCAATCGGCGAATGGTCGCGGGAAAATAAATCTCCCCATTGTTTATCTAGATAAGCTTGAGAACGAATCCGCGCTACTTTTGTCGGCACATTAAAAATACTGTGTGCCACTTGGCACGCTGCCATATTCACTTCATCATATAAGGTCACGCCAATAATCATATCCGCATCGTCGCAACCAGCTTGCTTAAGTATGTCGGGGTGAGATCCATGGCCAATCACGGTTTGCACATCCAATTGGTCGGACATAGCTTTGAGAAGATCGGGGTTTCTATCAATCACCGTCACGTCATTTTGCTCGCGTGAAAGCACTTCAGCGATACCAAAACCTACCTGCCCTGCACCACAGATGACAATTTTCATATAAAACCCTAACATCATTTTGACTACTGCTTATATTATATAAGGTGGTGGTAAATGAAAAGCTCAAAATGAAAAGCTTAACCTGATCACCATAAAATAGTCTCAGTTTTAAATTAAACAGATCGATATAACTGTTGTAAATATGATACACTGGTTTAAAGTTGCGATAAGTGATGATTCTAATGAGACAAAAATTTAAGATGACCCCGAATGTCGATAACATATATATTGATACAAAAATAAGACATTACAAATTTCTCAGTTTTCAGACGGCGGGTTTCGTATGTGCAGCTGCCATGGTGGTTGTGGCGATTGTCACCTATACCATCATCACGGGTATTGCTGACATTACAGTCGATAAAAATGTCTTAGATTTGCTGATATTAGTAAATTCTATTTCCATTTTAGTCATTCTCGGTCTAATAGCCGTTCAACTTTTTCAACTTACCAAGGCACGTAAATCAAACATTGCAGGCGCGAATTTACATTCACGCTTAGTGTTTTATTTCTCAATTATTTCGGCCATTCCCGCTATTTTGGTCGCTGTTTTTGCTTCCTATACCCTTAGCCAAGGCCTCGATAGCTATTTTTCAGAACGCACAAAAAGAGTAATCGACAATAGCTTAGCCGTGGCCGATTTATATTTTGAATCCGCATCTAACAGCGTTTGGGAAGGCGCTGGAGAACTCGCCTTGGTGGTTAACCGCATATACCCGCTTTATCGTAACTCAATTGAAACCAACCCAACATCTCGTTCCAATATGGAATATGAATTGGGTGTGCAAGCCTTATTTAAACAATTAGATGGCGCGTTGATCTGGGATCAGAAAAACGATAAAATATTAGCAAAATATGATAATTTCCCCGATAACACCTTCCCTCGTCCATGGGATTCGGCGATTAAGCAAGCCATTAATGAGGGCATATCTAAGTTAAAAACCCCCAGCAAAACTTTAGTATTGGTTTATTTAGAAAATTTCGATCAATTTTTATATGTATATCGCAATGTAGATCCAATCGTCACTCAACAAATATTAAATGCCAACAGCGCAAAGTTAGAATATTTCAACCTCGAAACCCAGCGTGACGATGTGCAAATTGTATTTGCTCTCATGTATATTGGCATCGGCCTGACATTAGTTCTCTCTGCCATTTGGGTCGGCATTCAAGTCGCCAATCAATTAATTGATCCGATCAGGCGGTTGATTAATGCAGCCCATTTGGTTGCCGATGGCCAATTTGAAGTTGTATTACCAGTGCTAAAAAACGAAGGTGACTTGGCTGATTTAAGCCTAACATTTAACAATATGACTCAAAGGTTGACTGATCAAAGGCAAGATCTAATCACTGCCAATGAAGTCATTGATACACGAAGACGGTTTAATGAGGCTATGCTTTCGGGAGTGTCTGCTGGAGTGATTGGCTTAGATATTGACCAGAACATAACCCTGCTCAATCGACCTGCTGAGAAATTGTTAGGACGCACACACACAGCTGCAATCGGAAAAAAATTAGCTGAGGTGACACCCGAACTTGGCGAGGCGCTAGAAAATTTATTTATCGGCGGGCTAAAAGTACCAAATGGCCAGATTACGTTGGGTGTAGGCAATGATGAACGTATACTCAACTACCGCATTACTGAAGAAATTTCTAACAATCATAAAGAAGGCTATGTGATTACTTTGGATGACATCACCGATTTAGTGACCGCGCAGCGCACCTCGGCTTGGGCAGATATCGCGCGCCGCATTGCCCACGAAATTAAAAACCCCCTCACCCCCATTCAGCTTTCAGCCGAGCGGTTAAGGCGTAAATATCGCAAAGAAATTGCCGCTGACGATACAATATTTGACCAATGCGTCGACACCATTGTGCGCCAAGTCGGTGACATTGGTAACATGGTTGATGAATTTGCTTCTTTTGCCCAAATGCCCAGTGCGCATCTGGCCAAAACAGACATTATCAAATGCATTAAAGAGGCTATATTCTTACAAAAAGTCGGCAACCCAAATATTGACATTGAGGTTAAATTACCCGACAAGCCAAAAAATCTATATATAGACCGAAGATTGGTGACTCAAGTGATTACCAATATTGTAAAAAATGCAAGTGAATCAATAGAGACTGCCTTTTCAGAGAAGCTGTTAAAACATGGTGATGCCAAAGGCAAAATATCCCTATCTATCGACCAAAGCAAAGATTTTTATAAAATCCTAATTACCGATAATGGCATTGGCTTGCCGCAATTTGGCCGCCAAAAATTATTGGAACCATATATCACCACACGCAGCAAAGGCACGGGCCTTGGCCTCGCCATTGTAAAACGCATTATGGAAGAACATGGCGGCAGCATTGAATTGGCTGACGCCGCCAATGATTTTGGTTTTGAGCATGGCGCTCTCATCACTTTGAGTTTTCCGCTGAACCATACCCAACCTAACGACGTAACCGGAGCAAATAATGGCCGCTGATATATTAATTGTAGACGATGAAGCCGATATTAGAGAGCTGATCGCAGGCATTCTGGAAGATGAAGGCTATGAAGTTCGCACCGCAGACAGCGCGGACGCGGCGCTTACAGCTATAAATGACCGCCGTCCCTCAATGATTGTGTTGGATATATGGCTCGAAGGCAGCCGCTTAGACGGGTTGGAACTGCTTGAACTGATTAAACAAGCACACCCTAATTTACCTGTGGTGATCATCAGCGGCCATGGCAATGTTGAAACTGCGGTTTCTGCCATTCGAAAAGGCGCTTATGACTATATTGAGAAACCTTTCAAGGTAGACCGCTTAATTTTATTGGTTGAGCATGCGCTGGAAAATTTCACCTTAAAACGCGAAAATGTAGAGTTAAAACTCAAATCTGGCGATGACGTTATCGCAGGCCGCTCACCATTAACACGCCAACTTATTGCCAATATAGAAAAAATCGCTCCAACCAATAGCCGCGTCTTCATCACTGGCTTACCTGGGACTGGCAAAGAGCTGGCCGCAAAAAGCATTCATCAATTATCATATCGTGCCAGTCGTCCATTTTCATCCATTAACAGCGCGGCACTGGTAGCAGAGCGCATGGAAGAAGAATTATTTGGTATTGAAGATATAAATGGCAATGTAACGAAAATTGGCGCGTTTGAAGAATGCCATGGCGGCACATTAATGATTGATGAAGTTGGTGACATGCCAATTGACACCCAAGCAAAAATTTTGCGGGTTTTGGTCAACCAACAATTTGAACGCGTTGGTGGCCACAAAAAAGTTAAAGTTGATGTCCGCATCATCACCACTTCAAGCCGCGATTTAACCCTAGCCATTGCCAAGGGCCAATTCAGAGAAGACCTTTACCATCGTTTGGCGGTTGTGCCTTTGCACGTCCCAACGCTCGAGGAAAGGCGTGAAGACATACCCGAATTGATTGAAGAATTCTCAACCAATTATTGCCAAACCACGGGTCTGATCGCGAAGCAATTTAACGAATCCGCAATTGCCATGCTGCAAACCAAAACATGGCCAGGCAATGCCCGTGAACTGAGAAACCATATTGAACGGTTAATCATTCTAAAGGGCGAAGCGAGCAACCACATCATATCAGCCGAAGACATACAGAATATTGATAGCAGCATCGACAATCAGATGGCGGGTTTTTCCAACACTGAAATCATGTCTTTGCCATTGCGTGAAGCGCGTGAATTATTTGAAAAAGAATATTTAGCCACCCAAATTAGCCGTTTTAGCGGCAACATTTCAAAAACTGCGGCGTTTATCGGCATGGAAAGATCGGCTTTGCATCGCAAGCTGAAAAGCCTTGAGATTAAGGCAGGCAAATAAAAACGGCCACCAAATTATGGCAGCCGCTTTTAAAAACATATAATATATGGCTCAGTCTTCAAGACCAAGCTTGGCTTTGATTAAATCACTAACCGCTTGTGGGTTGGCTTTACCGCCCGTAGCTTGCATCACTTGACCAACAAACCAACCAGCCATTTTTGGTTTTTGCTTAACTTGCTCAACTTTATCAGGGTTAGCAGCAATCACTTCATCGACGGCTTTTTCAATCGCGCCGGTATCAGTCACTTGTTTCAGGCCTTTTTCTTCAACAATTTTTGCCGGCGCATCGCCTGTTTCAAGCATAAATTCAAACACTTGCTTGGCAATTTTGTTAGAAATAGTTTTGTCGGCAATCAAACCAACCAATTCACCCAATGCTTCGGCTTTAATTGGTGATGTCTCGATGGTGAAGCCACGTTTATTCAGCATACCAAACAAATCGCCAGTCACCCAGTTTACCGCCAATTTGGCATCAACGCCCTTGGCGACAATTTCAAAATAATCAGCATTTTCAGGGTCAGCAATCAGTATATTGGCATCATAAGAATTCAGACCATATTGGCTCATTAGCCGCTCATATTTGGCATCAGGCAATTCTGGAATACGCGCCTTAATGGCGTCAACAAATGATTGTTCAAGCACCACTGGCAACAAATCAGGATCAGGGAAATAACGATAATCATGAGCTTCTTCTTTAGAGCGCATTGAGCGTGTTTCACCTTTTGCCACATCCCAAAGTCGAGTTTCTTGAGAAATGTTGCCACCATCTTCAATAATATCAACTTGGCGCCGCGCTTCATATTCAATCGCCATGCCAATGTTACGGATTGAGTTCATGTTTTTAATCTCGCAACGTGTACCCAATTCAGCGCCAGGGCGACGTACAGATACATTAACATCCGCACGCAACGAGCCTTGCTCCATATTGCCGTCACAAGTGCCTAAATAACGCAGAATAGTGCGGATTTTGCTCACATATAATTTAGCATGTTCAGCAGTGCGCATATCAGGGTCAGAAACGATTTCCATCAAAGCCACACCAGATCGGTTTAAATCAACACAAGATTGACTTGGATATAAATCATGAATTGATTTACCCGCGTCTTGTTCTAAATGCATCCGCTCAATGCCAACATCATGAAAACTACCATCGGCCAATTCGATTTTCACCACACCAGGCCCCACAATCGGGTCAGTAAATTGCGAAATTTGATAGCCTTGCGGTAAATCAGGGTAAAAATAATTTTTACGGTCAAATATCGATACCAAATTAATTTGAGCGTTCAAACCCAAACCCGTTAGTACCGCTTGCTCATAGCAAAACTCATTAACCACTGGCAACATGCCTGGCATCGCCGCATCCACCAAGCTCACTTGGCTGTTTGGCTCGGCACCAAACTCGGTTGACGCGCCTGACATTAATTTTGACTTAGAACTCACCTGAGCATGAATTTCCAGCCCGAGTACGATTTCCCACTCACCTGTTGCACCTTGAATCAGAGACATTATGTGTCCTTCTCTCTATTTTTATCGCCATCATACATTTTACGAAATTCGCTTTGCTCAAATTTAATATGTTCTGCAATCATAGCCCGCCAAATATTTTCAGCAAGCTCTCCATTCATTCCATATTGTTCGGCTTCAGCGCGCATGCGATGCACAATTTCGTCAATTCGTACAGGTACGACAACATCATCTATAATTTTTTTAAACTTTGGAGCCTGTGCCACATAGCCAGCGCGTTCCGCCATTAACGGCAGGATAAGATCATCCATACGGTCAATTTCAGCTCTCACTTCGGCCATTGTGTCACAATTTTTGGCTACATTGCTCATTCATCAATACCTATTTAGCCATTAATTGTGGTAACGCTGTAAAATCAGCAGCTTGTTCCATAACATCAGCAGCTCTGAACAGTGTTTCCTCATCAAATGGTTTGCCGATCAATTGCAAACCAAGCGGCAGCCCATTGGCAGATATGCCCGCAGGTATCGAAATACCCGGCAATCCAGCCATATTGACTGAAACCGTGAAAATATCATTCAGATACATAGTCAGCGGATCGCCAATATTCTCACCAATACCAAAAGCGGCGGTTGGTGTGGTTGGGGTTAGCATCAAATCAACTTTTGCATAAGCTTGGTCAAAATCTTGCTTAATCAATGTCCGCACACGCTGGGCTTTTTTATAATAAGCATCATAATAACCAGCTGACAGCACATAAGTGCCAATCAAAATACGGCGTTGCACTTCATCACCAAAACCTTCGGCACGGCTATTGGCATATTGCTCATCAATATTATCACCAGCAACCCGCAAGCCATAACGCACGCCATCATAACGTGCCAGGTTAGATGAAGCCTCAGCAGGTGCCACGATATAATAGGCTGGCAAAGCATATTTGGTATGCGGCAAGCTCACATCATGAATCTCAGCGCCCGCAGCCTTAAGCCACTCAATGCCTTGTTGCCACAGTGCCTGAATTTCTTCGGGCATGCCATCAACTTTAAATTCTTTAGGAATGCCAATCTTAAGCCCTTTAATGTCACCCGTTAAAGCTTTTTCATAAGCAGGCACAGCAACATTAACGCTGGTGCTGTCTTTAACGTCATAGCTAGCCATAGATTCAAGCATAATCGCCGCGTCCCGCACTGTGCGGGTGATCGGGCCAGCTTGGTCAAGGCTCGAGGCAAATGCAACAGTGCCCCAACGCGAGCAGCGACCGTAAGTTGGCTTCATGCCGACTGTGCCTGTAAAGGCAGCAGGTTGGCGGATAGAGCCACCTGTATCAGTGGCAGTGGCCGCAACACAAGCCCGCGCAGCCACAGCTGCGGCAGAGCCGCCAGATGAGCCACCAGGCACAAGTTGCGTATCATCGCCTTGGCGCTGCCAAGGGTTGACCACAGGGCCATAAAAACTAGTTTCATTGGAGGAACCCATTGCAAATTCATCGCAATTCAATTTACCCAACAACACCGCGCCATCAGCCCACATATTGGCAGTGACCGTGCTTTCATAAGTCGGCGTAAAGTCGCCCAATATTTTGCTAGACGCTGTTGTTCTCACGTCTTTAGTGCAAAATAAGTCCTTCACCCCAACAGGAATGCCTTCTAAAATCCCGCCCTCACCTTTGGCAAGTTTAGCGTCAGAAGCCTTAGCCATTTCAATGGCTTTCTCTTCGGTGTTAAAAATAAAAGCGTTTAGGCCTGCCGTTTGCTGCATCGCATCAATATGCGCTTCAGCCAGTTCAACGGCTGTAATGTCTTTATTGCGCAATTTCTCACGCGCATCACTCAAAGTTAAATTTGTTAAATCACTCATATCTACTATTCAATCACTTTAGGAACTAAGAAGAAACCATCATCAGATGCCGGTGCATTTTTCACAATCTGGTCGGCATATCCGCCGTCATTAATCACATCAGCACGCAGCGGCTGGGTCATTTCAACCGCACTGGTCAACGGCGCAACACCGTCGGTATTGACTTCGGATAATTGATCGACAAATTTTAATATCAGGTTTAGTTCGCCCTCTAAATTAGCGACTTGTTCATCACTCACTTTTATGCGGGCGAGATTGGCAACTTTGCGTACCGTGGCTTGGTCTATGGCCATCTATTCTGTCACTCCATTTGCAATATCAGCCTGTTTTAGGCTCATATTTATTTACTCCCGTTCTTACATAGCAAAGCTTTGCAAACATAGCAAAGCATAATAGAAGCCCATCAACAATGCCGACACTGAATTTTCATCAAATATTTAATGACGATAGTCTTACATACAAGCCACGCGTTAAAGTTTTCAATGGCTATTGAGGGATGCGCGTTTGTTCTGGGTGATTTTTGTGGAATATAATTTTGAATTGATTGATTTTTTTATGCGCAGTTTCGGGCGGCGAAATTTTCATGAAACATCAAGCTGTATTGCCGAAACATTCATATTTCAAACCCCCATTATTGAGCTAGAGGGGAGAGATAAGTTCATAAAATTACAAAAAAAAATCGATAGTAATTTCAGTTTAAACGTGACCAACATTAAGGAAAGTTCGGTGCCAAATGTATATGATCTGGAATATATTTATCACATACATTTACATTCACGCCAAAAAGTTGACATCTCAGCGCGGGCAAAAATATATATAAATAATCAACTCATCACAAAAATGACGGTCGAATTTGAGGACAAAGAGCGCGCAGAGGCCATTTTTAGGCAAATGATCTACCACTAATTTCAAGCTTCACTTTGGTATAATATCTATCAAAGTACTACATACACTAAGTTTGAAATAGCGTTTAATAGAGTTCTGGGTGGATATGTGACAATTTGCAACGGTGGTGCTTGTGAAGGATAGCTATAGTCTAATCTATCAATTTATAAATAGTTTTGGTCGTCGAAATTTTGACGAAATGGAAAGTTGTCTGGCTGAAAATTTCTTATGCGATGGTGGTTTTATTTGCATATCTGGGCGTGAAAAATTCGTAAAATCTCAAAAAAGGCTAGATAGTAATTTCATCATATCTGTGTCCAACTTACAATTTAATCATCAGACGCAAATGTTTGAGTTTGAGCTTATTTACCATATATATTTCCACACCCGCCAAAGGATCACCCTAGAGGCAGCCACCAAAATTTATGTAAAAGATGAGCTAATCTATAAAATAGAAATCAACTATAAACACCCAGAATATGCCCAAGAAATCTTAAGTCAGATGATCATTCGGTGAAATTCTTTGCATAATTTTATGAGACGCAAAAATATTATCTAATTTTATATTTTTCGCCCACTTCAAGCACAGCCACTTTGGTTGAGCTTTCTTTCATGGCATTTACAAATGTATCAGCGCTCTGGTCTAAAGCACCAAAAGTTTTGTAATGGCAGGGTATGACCACTTCAAAATCAAAATATTGTTTGCAAGCAAAGGCAGCATTCTGCCCACCCATTGTGTAATTATCACCAATGGGCACAATGCCAACATCGGGGTGATAAAGGCGGTTAATCAGCTCCATATCACCAAATACATCAGTATCACCCATATGATAAATAGATGCACCCATCGCATTGATTATAAAGCCATTAGGGTTGCCCATATAAATAATTGTACCGTCTTCTTCAACATAGGATGACGAATGAATGGCTTGCACCAATGTCAGGGTAAATTCACCTAAATCAATCGTGCCACCACTATTGCCGCCTCTGGCGTTGATTGGGCTACTGGCTTTTCGGCTTAGGTAATCGCAAATTTCAGCATTGGCAATCAAAGTAGCGCCCGTAGCTTCTATAATCGCCAGCGTATCGCCGACATGGTCATTATGGCCATGGGTCAGGGCAATATGTGTGCAACCTTCGGTAGCTTTAGCCACATCGCCTGCATATGAACTTTCCGCAAAACTTGGGTTGCCCGTTAAAAATGGGTCTGTCAATAAAACCGTGTCACCAAATTCAATCCGAAACGCACTATGTCCCAACCAAAAAATTTTCATATTTGCTCCCATCTAAAATATGCTTATAAACATCATAATTATTGATTGGTATTTTTCCAATCTTATCGCAATAATGACATAGTTTTAGAATTGGTCAAATGATATGACAAATATTATAGAAATCGAAAATTTAGCCGATCAATTGGATATAGGGCGGCGCTTACTAGGCATAGACCTTGGCAGCAAAACCATCGGCCTTGCCACATCAGACATTGGCAACAGCATCGCCACGCCATTAAAAACCCTAAAGCGCAAAAAATTTGGTGAAAATGTAGCAGAACTATCCGAAATTATTGCAGAATATAGCATTCACGCCATCATTATTGGCCTGCCAAAAAACATGGACAATAGCGAAGGCCCACGTTGCCAAGCCACCCGCGCTTTTGTGCGCAATATGGCCAATGCCCCTGCCCTAAACGGCATAAAAGTTTGCTTTTGGGATGAAAGAGGCTCAACCATGGCGGTAACCAACACCCTCATTGAAGCCGATGTAAGCCGCGCTAAACGTAAAGACGTGGTTGACAAATTGGCTGCCAGTTTTATCTTGCAAGGCGCGGTTGACCGTATATACGATTTACGTGTGCAATCGGGCAAAATTATCGAGGATGATTATGACTATTGAAGCTTTATTACTAATGATACCCGCATGTTTTGCAATCAATATGATACCTGGCCCCAATAACGTATTGGCCATTCGCAATGGCTTGCAACATGGCTATTGGGCCAGTATGGTGGGCGTATTGGGTCGGTTTTTACCATTTGTTTTCTACGCTTTGCTAACCGTTTTCGGTTTGGGAATCATCATCGCCAATAGTGTGTGGGCGTTTACCACCATCAAAATCATTGGCGCTTTTTACCTCATTTACATAGGCATTATGAGCATTAAAAATGGCATGGATTTAGGTGATTTGAATTTGGTGCAACAGAAAAAAACCGATTATTTTAAATTGTTTAGACAAGAAGCTATGGTCGGGTTTGCCAACCCTAAAATCGTGCTGATTTTCACCGCTCTTTTGCCGCAATTCATCAGCTCGACCGAAAATTTCAATGTGCAATTTTTTTGGCTGACCATCATGTTCTGTATTTTAGAAATGTTGGCCACCAGTATTTATGTCATCACCACCTCGCGATTTGCCGAAAAGTTCAAATCGCGCAAGGGCCAAACCTTTTTATCCAGAATCATCGGTAGTTTTTTGGTAGGTTTTGGCCTGCTTATGCTGAACGCCAAACAATAGAATTTTAAAAATATGCTCAACATTGTCTACACCATCACACCAATTTTCTTTCTCATTAGCTTGGGTTATATATTCCATCGGCAAAAAACTTTTACCGATGGCTTTTGGTCAGGCATAGAGCATTTATGTTATTATGTTTTGTTTCCATCACTTATCGTCCGGACACTGGCAATTACCGATTTTAGCCAATTTCCTGCGTTGAATGTGGCCTTCACCATGGGGGCAGCCGTCATCACCATGCTGGTTGTGGTCAGCCTTGGGTATTTTATCGCCAAACCAATGGGCATGGCTGGCGCGTCATATTCATCCATCTTTCAAGGCTCAACAAGGTGGAATACATTTGCCGTGGTTGCGATTATAGATGGCTTTTATGGTGATGCAGGCGTGTCTGTAGTCTCCATCGGTATTGCGGTGATGATTCCGATACTCAACGTCTCTAACGTCACCGCATTGGCCTTAATGGTCGGCAAAGACGCACCGACAATTGGCAAAGTGATTAAAATGCTGATCACCAACCCGTTCATCATTGCCTGTGCCACGGGGCTTGCGCTTAACTTTTTAGGCTTTGGTCTTTGGGAACCTATTGCCAATACTATGGATTTATTAGGCCGCGCCGCCTTGGCATTGTCATTATTAGCCGTTGGCGTTGGCGTGCAATTCTCATCCATTAAAAACTCTGGCTTTGCGGTACTAGTTGCCACCACACTTAAATTGGCCGTCATGCCTTTATTCATGTTTTTATTCGGCAGCTATTTTGGCGTAACAGGCATGGCTTTGACGGTGGCCATATTGTGCGGCGCAGTGCCAACCGCGGGCGCTAGCTATATTTTAGCCCGTAAAATGGGTGGTGATGCCACGTTAATAGCCAATATTCTAACCGTTCAAACCTTGGTTTCCATCGTCAGCATAACGGCGATACTATATTATATTGGTGTCTAAAGTCGAACTAGACTTGTTCAAAACCTAAAAGCGTATTATAAGCTTAGTTTTGATGAAAAATTTTGAAAACATGATGAAACCGCATTTTGCCGATAAGCATTTATTGGGCATTGAGGGGCTGAAAGAAGCCAACATCACCGCATTGCTAGATCTGGCTGAAAAGAAGATTGAGCAATCTCGCCGCGACATAAAAAAAACCGATGTGCTGCAAGGCCGCACCCAAATCAACCTATTTTTCGAAAGCTCAACCCGCACCCAAGCCTCGTTTGAAATTGCGGGCAAACGCTTAGGCGCTGATGTGCTGAATATGGCAGTGGCTCACTCCTCCATCAAAAAAGGCGAAACCCTAATCGACACCGCCGCAACGCTCAACGCCATGCAGCCAGATCTACTCGTCATTCGCCACCACAGCGCAGGCGCAGTCGAATTATTGTCACAAAAAGTCAATTGCGCGGTGATAAATGCAGGTGATGGACGGCACGAACATCCCACTCAAGCCTTGCTAGATGCACTGACCATCAGACGTAATAAAGGCAAGTTAGCCCGCCTAACCATCGCCATCTGCGGCGATATATTACACAGCCGCGTGGCACGCTCCAACATTATATTGCTGAACATTATGGGCGCGCGAGTGCGCCTCATCGCACCACCAACCCTGCTGCCAGCAGGAGCCGAAAAAATGGGCTGCGAAGTTTTTCATGATATGGAAGAAGGCCTTAAAGGCGTCGATATCGTAATGATGCTGCGGCTGCAAACCGAACGCATGCAAGGCGCTTTCATCCCATCAGCTCGCGAATATCATCAATTTTACGGCCTGACCGAAAAGAAATTATCTTACGCCAATGAAGACGCTTTGGTCATGCATCCCGGGCCAATGAATAGAGGCGTTGAGATTGACAGTGTGGTCGCTGACAGCACCCGTTCGTTAATACGCGAACAAGTCGAAATGGGGGTCGCAGTGCGCATGGGCGTACTAGAGGCATTATCCAACAATTGGCTGTCAGAAAACAAGGGGGACGCATAATGTCAAAACATAAAATATTTTACAATGCCCGCCTGATCGACCCAGTAGAAATGACCGACAGCACAGGCGGTATCTATATCGGTGATGGCAAAGTACTTGACATTGGCAACCACATCACCCGCGATTATGACGCAAAAATAGCCGTTGAATATATCGATGTGAAGGGCAAAATATTAGCCCCGGGCTTGGTCGATATGCGGGTATTTATGAATGGTGTTGGCAACCAAACACTCAAAAATACGGGTGCATCCGCCGCCGCTGGTGGTGTGACATCATTAATGAGCATGCCCAATAGTGAACCCATCATTGAAGACATTGCCTTGGTCGAATATATCAACGGCCGCTCCAAAACCGTGTCAGGCATCAATCTCTACACCAGCGCCGCCCTCACCCAAGGGCTTGAAGGCAAACAAATGGCCGAAATTGGCCTACTGAAAAAAGCCGGAGCCATCGCCTTTACCGATGGTCGCAAAAGCGTACAAAACTCAATGTTGTTCAAACGCCTACTCGAATATGCAAAATCGCATGACGCTTTGATTATTCATGACGTCGAAGATGAAGATTTGGCAGGCGACGGCGTGATGAATGAAGGATTATTCGCCTCCCGCCTTGGCCTACCGAGCAAACCAAAAATTGCCGAAACCATATTGTTAGAACGCGATCTGGCGTTAGCTTCGCTCACAAAAGCCAAATATCATGTCAGCCAGATTTCATGTGTCGAATCATTAAATGCAGTCAAACGTGCCAAAAATGAAAATGCGCCAATCACTGCAGGTGTATCAATTAACAATCTAACGCTTAACGAATTTGACATTGGCGAATATCGCAGCTTCTTACGGCTTGAGCCACCATTGCGCAGTGAAGATGACCGCATGGCAATGGTTGAAGGCATTAAAAATGGCGACATAGATGTGATTGTATCCTCTCATGACCCACAAGACCCCGATGGCAAGCGTCACCCTTTTGCTGATGCCGCAGTTGGCGCAGTGGGGCTTGAAACCTTGCTTTCCGCAGCTTTGCGCCTCTACCATAGCGAAGGTGTTGATCTGCCAACCCTATGGCGGGCATTAAGTTATAACCCCGCACAAATATTAGGCCTCGATGTAGGCCATTTAAAAACGGGCAGCCCCGCCGATTTTATCATTGTCGATGCCGAACATAGCTGGAAAGTTGAGCGAACAGAATTAAAATCTCAAAGCACAAATACACCATTTGAGAATCGCATCTTACAAGGTAAGGTGTTGGCGACCTATATAGATGGTCGCAAAATTTTTGAGTTAGGAAATTAAATGCGAGATTTTTTAGTCGCCTATCATGGCTATGGTTTGGCCTTTGTCATTGGCTATTTTTTAGGCTCGATCCCATTTGGCCTTATATTCACCAAAATGGCGGGTTTGGGCGATGTACGCGACATTGGCTCGGGCAGCAT
>NVQL02000060.1 GCA_002400495.2 Alphaproteobacteria bacterium
TTTGGCAAAACTTATTGGTAAATCTCGCGCTTCAGATATTTTGAATAGAAAACGTGGCCTTTCTAGATCTCAAGCTATTACTCTTTACAACGAATGGGGTGTCTCAGCGGAATCGCTACTTTCTGCTTGAGAAATATAGAACGTGAGCCCTTGACCCCCAGAACCTGTTTATTCTCTGTAACCCGCAAAAAACCTCAAAAAAAATTGTCCAATATTACCCCAGATAGCCATGAATAAACCCAGAATACACCACACCATTGGACAACCTTTTAAAAGGCGATAATTGAAGTCGTATAGTTTTAATTTTCGGGTGCCATAATATCACTGTGAGATAGATATGGTCGAAAATCATTAGGGTTTTAAAACGAGACTTAAATTGTCAATTGCGCCGCGCTTTGGACCTCAGATATAGTTGTGAAATTTTAAAACATATTTTATAACTTGTTTGCTCTAATTCATTAATTCAAATCCAAACAAAATATTTTCAATTTTGAAACTGTATTTACGTTAGGTAAATTATCAAAGAATTACACCCTAGGTATAAATACAATTTATTTCTATTTTAGAAAGAGCTTCAATCATTTCTTCGCCTATTATATCACTGGTTATAATGCCGTCAATTTGGTTGAAAGTTGCTGTGCTTAAAAATGCACTTGCTCTAAATTTACTATGATCAGCAAGTACAAAACTTTTCCGTGAAACTGCAATTACCTCACGTTGAATTTGGCTATAATCATCACTGCCAAGGCTGATTTGTTGGCGCTGCAAATCTACAGCTGAGACGCATAAAAAACTAATGTCAAAAGACAATGTTCGGATTGAATCAAGTGCAAGCGTACCTACAAATGAATCGTTTACTTCCAAATATGAGCCACCAATTAAATAGAATGACATAATGCCGCGACGGTATAATTCATTTGCCACGCCTCGGCAATTGGTTACATAGTTACAATTCATATTTTTGGGTAATACAGATGCCAATTGAATGGCAGTGGTGCCTGAGTCAATGAACACGGTCTGCTCTTCTGAAATCAATTTACAAGCAGCTTTGCCTATTTTGAGTTTTTCTTCTACATTTTTAATCGCTCTTTGTTCATTTGAAAGATCTTCCGAAACCATTAAATTGGCAATCGCACCGCCATATGTTCGTGTTAGAATGTTTTTGTCTTCTAATGTGGCTAAATCTCGCCGAATGGTCGCTTCAGAAACGTCAAATAGATGCCGTAAGTCACTAAGTTTAACCGAGTGATTTTTTTCGATGAGATCACTTATTTTCTTCTGTCTTGATGCGGCAAAGTGATAGTCATTCGGCACAATGTTTTCCATTCTTTAAAAGTCGATATTTTAGTTTATATCAAAAACTATAAATGAAATTTTAATATAAACCATGGTTTAGGAATTAGAGTCATTTATTAGCTATTTTTTGAATGACCTCATTAGATATTTGATCTGAAAAAACAGATATTGTCAATTTTTCACCATTTTTGTCATGTTTTATATGGGATTTCAAACCCGCTTGTTGGGTAATTACATACCCTGCAGCGACATCCCACATATTGGAAGATTCTTCATAATAACCTTGGGTTAATCCTAATGCGGCAAATGCAGTTCCAATAACGGAACATCGATAATTCAAACATTCTAAACCAGAATGTTTGAATATGTCTTCTGCTTCTCGAAATTTTTTGGTATCCCAATAAGTACTCTGCCCCATAACCATCGTTGGAATTGGACAAGATTTTCGTTTTATTATCAGTTGTCTATTATGCCTAAAACCATTTTCATTTGTACGCGCTGAAAGTAAAATGTCTTGCTGTGGTATGCATATTGCACCTAGAACTGGTTCACCATCTTCTACATAAGCTATTGATACACCCCACAGTGGAATGCCAGATAAAAAGTTTGAGGTTCCATCAATAGGGTCCACGCACCAATAGGCGGGGCTTTCATTCCCGCCACCTTCTTCCCCAATGATGTTATCATTAGGAAACTTGGCTAGAATGCGTTCACGTATCATCTTTTCTACATTACGATCAGCGATTGAAACAAAATCTAATGGATTTTTTGACTCAATTTTTAAACTATCTACGTCTTCAAAATATTTCATAGCGAGCTTAGCTGCATCAATGGCTAAATCCTCTGCAAAATGTTGCCTTGTTTCATTTAGGGTATTTTTTATCATATCAAAAATCTCTTTAATTTCTTAATAATTTTAATTGTCTAAATTTACGTATCGCGTACTAACCACATGGCTATCATTATCGTCAATCGAATGAACAAAATAGGCATAGGGCTCATCTAAAATTTCTTGTTGCCCGTTACCAAATGGAACTGCATTACCTAATTGAAAACATGGGCCACCTGCTATGTAGCAATTTGCACCACGCCAAACTGCTTGGAAAGGTTTATGAATGTGACCAGATAAAATAATAACTTGAGAAGTAGATTTTTCGATAATATTCCCCAAAACCTCGCGTCCTGAAAGTAATAATGTTTCGTCGTAGCCTGAAAACCCTGTCAAAAATGCTGGGTGATGCATGAATATTATATTTCGAGAAAACTTATGATCACTAAGTTTTTCTTCAATCAATAAAAGCTGAGTATCTGACAGTTTGCCTTGAGCCTGCCCAATGATTTGCGTGTTCATTCCCAACAATTGGACACCATTTAAATTAATGCAATAGTCAGTGAAGCCACGACCCTGTTCTGCGCCATTCTGGTTAAATATTTCTCCAAAAGCCATTGGTTCATCGTGGTTTCCAGGCACAACAAATATTGGAATGTCCAATACATTTAGTAATATTTTTAATTGCTTATAAGACTCAACGTCCCCAATCTCGGTTAAATCACCAGTGATGGCGACAAAGTCTAAATGCTTTTCAATGCTCTTAATGTCATCAATGATCAAGCGTAAGGCTGCGATAAGGTTACTTCTCGAACTAGAGAAATCTTTAATATTTACGGTGTAATGGAGGTCTGAAATATGTACAAATCTCATAATATGTCTCATCCTTATTTAATGCCAGCACGCATAAAGTTAGCAACGAACCGACGTTGGAAAATTAAAAATAAAATGACTAACGGTGCGGTAGACAAGAGCGTGGCAGCATTCACGAGCGCCCATTCAACTCCGCTTTCAACGGTTGCAAATATGCTAAGCCCCACCGTTATAGGTCTTACTTCTGGTGAATTTGTAACAATGAGCGGCCAGAGAAAATTATTCCATTGGAAGCTAATTGACACCAAGGCGTAGGCCAAATAAGTAGGTTTGGCCAAAGGTACATAAACATCCCACAGTACCCGCCAGGTATTTGCACCTTCAACTTGAGCGGCTTCGTCTAATGAAATCGGCACGGTTTTAAAGGTTTGCCGCAACAAAAATATTCCGAATGCCGATGTTAAATATGGCAATGTAATGCCAAAAATGGTATCGATAAGGCCTATTTTTGCCAGTGTATTATAATTTTCAACAATCAATATGTCTGGAGTGATTAGCAGTTGCACCATGATGAAGGAAAATAACAAACCAGCCCCAGGGAATTTATATCTAGCGAATGCATAAGCCACCAACGTGCATAAGATTAGGTTTGAGGCCAAAATAATAAGAGTCAAAATTACAGTGTTGGTGAAATATAATGAAAAGGGAGCAGCCGCCCAAACCGTTGCAAAGTTTTCCAACGTTAATGGTGCGTTCCAAGTAAAATTTGCCGAGTATTTTTCTTCATGAAATGCAGCCCAAAGTGAGTAGATGAATGGAAACCCCCAAACAGTGGCGAGGCTTATTGCCAATGTAGAATAAGCTATTCTATTTATTGTACTTTTCATTGATAATGCGCCTTCTTGTCTAGAATTTTGAATTGAAATAATGCCATCAAACCCAACAAAGCAACTAAGAATACTGTGAGTGCGGAACCATATGCGAAATCGCGATATGCAAATGTCACTTCATAAATATAGTATAAAAGCAATGCGCTGCTATTATTGGGGCCACCTTCGGTCATTACGATTACGTGATCTATAAGCCTGAACGAATTGATTAACGCGTTCACCGCAACGAAAATGGTGGTGGGCTTTAAAAGTGGCAACACCACATCAAAGAAAACTTGTATGCCACTGGCACCTTCGATTTTTGCTGCTTCTTTTAAATTGGCTGGCACTGCCTGTAGTGCTGCCAAATAGAAAATCATGAACAGGCCAGATTCCTTCCAAATTGCCACAACAATCATTGACCATAGTGATGTACTCGCATCACCCAGAAAATTAATAGGTTCAAACCCAAAATATTGCATAATTTGCGAAATCAAACCGATCCCTGGTGCGTAGAAGAATAACCATATATTGGCCACCGCAATCATCGGTAACATGGTTGGTAAAAAGAAAGAAAGGCGCATCAAACTAGTGCCTTTAATTTTTGAATTGACCAGAAGCGCCATTCCGATAGAAAGCCCAATCGATATTGGAATGGTAACCAATGCGTAAAGGGCATTATTCCATAATATCTGTGCCAAAACATCATCTGCCAATAATGTTTGATAATTTTCTAACCCAACAAATTTTGAGGGCCTACGACTAGTACCTTGATTCCAAAAGGAACTAAAGAGAGATTTTATCGCAGGATAATAGGTAAACGCCACCAATAAAGAGCATGGCATCACCAAAAAAATAAAAACAAGGGAGGGTTTGAGGCGTTTCATATTTTCTCATTGAATATACATGCCGCGCAAGGCGGCATGTAATTTACAAATATAGTTTATTTATATTCATTTAGAACAGCATCAGCCAGTTTTTGGGCTTTTGCTAAGGCTTCGGCAGGTGTGCTTTGACCACCAACCGATGCTTCAACAGCATCAATTAGGAATGAAGTTACTTTACCTCGTTGGAAACTAGCAAACTCACGACCAGCATATTCTAACTGATCACGCGCTACCAAAGCCTGTGGCAATGTGGCAGCATATTCTTTCATTACTGGTGTTTCCCAAGTGTCTGCTCGTGGAGCTATATAGCCTGTTGCGATTGACCACTTTGCTGCATTTTCAGCAGATGTCATATATTTAATAAAATCCAAAGATGCTGCTTTTTCTTCATCAGTAATTCCATCAAAGATATAAAAGTTACCGCCGCCAACTGGTGCGCCAGGGCCTTTGCCACCGGGCATAAATCCAACACCCCAATCAAAATCTGCATTGTCGCTCACAAATTTTAAATTACCTGTTGAAGTCCACATAGAAGCGGTATTGCCTTCGATAAATGCTTTAGGTGTATCCCCCCAAGAGATGCCACCTTTAGCCATCACACCTTGTTCGGCAAGTTCTACTAAAAATTCTAAGGCGCCAATTGCTTCTGGTGTGTCTAAATGAACATCCACGCCGTTATCAGATGACAAGAGACCGCCATTTGAAATAACCAAACCACCATAAATCCATGCAGCGCCGCCGCCTAATGTTGGAACACGTGTACCCCATTGTGTTACATTACCATTATCGTCTTTAATGGTAAGTTTTTTGCCCATTTCGATCATTTCTTCCCAAGTTTTTGGAGGCGTGTTTATGTCAAGGCCAGCCTTTTTAAACGCTTCTTTATTATAGTAAAGTACAGGCGTTGAACGTTGGAAAGGTACGGCGTAAGTTTTACCTTCAAATATGGCGTCTTTCATGAAGCCTTTATAGAAACCGTCCAACCATTCTTTATCTGCATCAGAATTTGCTAAGTCAGAAATTGGGGTGACAACTTCTTCTTCAACCAGCGTAAAAATATCTGCAGCAAGCAATACAGCAACATGTGGTGGTGAGCCGGCCTTTGCAGCAGTTAGGGCTTTTGTGGTGGTCTCATCATAGTTACCAGCATAAATCGCCTTAACAGTGTGCTGTGGGTTTTGGACAACCCAAGCGTCTACTAAATCAGTAATTGTTTGTACGGCTGGAGCATTCACCCCAACTGGGAAATAGAATTCAAGGTCTGCTGCAAAAGCAGATCCTGTAGACATTAGCATTGCAGTTAAGCCAGCAATGATTTTGTTAGATTTTTTCATTGGATTTTCTCTTTTTTGTTGCAATTATCTGGCTTCTTGCCAAATTTCTAAATTTTTATAGTTAAGTTATTTGTTTGATTTTCTCTTCGCTATCTTTTGAAAAGAAATGCAATGCACCCTCCTCAAAATCTAAATAAACCTCTTTGCCCCTTTGGGCATCGGCCGATTTTGGCACTGATATAATGGCTTTGTTTCCATCACCTAAATCTACCGTCACTAGTGAGTTCACACCCTCATACTCAACACTCAAAATTGAACCTTTTAATTTGGTTTTAGTTGGCTTGTTGCAAATAATTATATCTTCTGGCCTCACTCCGACCATGATTTGGTCGGCATGCGGTATAAGTGACCCAAGCATATTGGGGTTAATTTTATTTGCATTTATTAGGTTCATTGGCGGCGTGCCAACAAAGCTGGCCACAAATGTATTTTGCGGATCATTATACAATTCATACGGCGTACCAAATTGCGTCGCTCGACCTTCATACATAAGTAAAATCTTATCTGACATTGATAATGCTTCACTTTGGTCGTGAGTTACATATACAATTGTAAGACCAAGTTTTTTATTTAACTCTCGGATTTCACTACGAATTTCAACTCGTAATTTTGCATCTAAATTGGAAAGTGGTTCATCCATCAAAACAAGCTTGCGTTTTGCTACCAATACGCGTGCCAATGCAACTCTTTGTTGCTGACCGCCTGACAATTGAGCGGGCAAGCGATCTAAGAGTGAATCCAAGCCCATCAATTCGCTTATGCGGGCAAGGCTTTCATTCTGCAATTTGGTGGTTTCTCCGCGTATCTTCATGCCATAAAGAATATTCTTTCGAACGCTCATATGAGGAAATAGAGCATAATTTTGGAATACCATTCCAACCTTGCGTTGGGCTGGGTCTAATTTAGTCACATCCTTATCGTCAATTAGGATTTTACCAGCTGTTGGTTGATCTAAGCCCGCGAGTAAACGTAATGTGGTACTCTTACCGCAACCAGATGGACCAAGCAGAGTTAAAAAGGTGCCGGCTTCAATTTCAAAATTTACATCATTCAAGACGTTTAATTCGTCCCAATTTTTCTTAAGTCCCGAAACTTTTAATTTTACACCTCTACTCGACATTTAGTTTTATCTCCAATTTTGCTAATCAACTTGTTTGATTAAATCTGAAATACTTCATCTGTTTTTTACGGGCTTCTTGTGACAGTTTCATGAACTTTCAACGCAAACAAACCACAAACAAACATAATTGATCACAAACAGTCATTAATTGTCGAAACAGCGGTGTTCCATGGCCATATGGATGCAATAACGACAATGAATGATCGAAAAAAGACAAGACTTAAGAAATACTTATGACTATCTGAAAAATTAATGAAGGCGCGTCCAGCTAGCTTATTCATTAACTAACCACGACCCAATATTCAAAAAATAACTGAATTGAAGATTTGATTATTTTAAATTAAGATGGATGGCAGGTTTAATTTGCGTTCTGGAATGTCTAAACAATTTTTTGAATTGTCTAGTTTTCACACTCAAAATGTGACGATTTAAAGCTTAACAAAATTATGCAGCTTATTAAAATGGCGTTATTTAAGTGTGGAAGCGGATCGGCGCGAAAAAAGTGAAGGATCGAGGAGGTCGAGCCCCACTTTATTCAGTGTCTACAATACCTAAATCACTTAGATGCGGACCCGTGTTACAAACCAGCGATGCACCAAAACAAGCTTTAAATATAAGGTAAGGCGGTTGCCATTCAACGATTTCATCCATTGCGTTGCGAATTTTACGAAAACCTTTAGCCACTTCTTCTAGAGGCAGACTGCTAAGCAACCCGCCAATCGGCAATGCTAGGCTCGCCAGAATTTCACCGTTTGCGACAACCACTAACCCACCGTTCATATCGCGTATTGTATTGGCTGCGATTGCCATATTATCTTCATCCCCGCCAAATATAGTGAGGTTGTGCGCATCATGCGAAACTGTGGTCGCAAACGCGCCTCTCCACACCCCCCATTGACCTAAAAATGCGACTTGAGGCGGGGTATATTTGCCAAAGCGGTTGATGACGGCCATTCGTGTCATATCATTGGGACAAACTGCATAGCCATCTTGCACCTCAACTTCACGTTCGCCCCATTGGGTGAAACGTGGTCGCTCAATTATTTTTAATATTTGGGTTTTCCCACTGGCTTTAATTCGAAAATGGTTCGCATCAAATTCATCAGTTTTTACGCTTTTTAACAATCCAAGCGGTATATCTGTTGGCTGTATTGAAATTGTTAAACTGCCATTCTCCGCAGCTTTTTCTCCGTTTGTAATCACGGTTTTTGCTTTGAAGTCAGTTAAATCCTCAAATAAAACAATATCTGCCCGTTTACCAGGGGCAATAAGGCCAAGATCAACGCGTCCAATTTGTGTTGCGGCATTTAATGTAGCGGCTCGAAGTGTTTTGATCGGGTCGAGACCATATTTCACCAGCCGTTTCACCACGTCATTTAGGCCACCAACTTTATATAAATCATCAGCAAAAATATCATCTGTGCAAAGCGTCAAGGTTTGTGGCACATCTCCTAACTCGTTTAATCTTTCAACAAATTCGGGCAGCAAATGGTCGTGCGATCCACGCATTTCTATGGTTAGTCCAGCTTCTAATTTTGCCTGTAAATCATCTGCCGAGGTTAATTCATGGTCGGTTGATACCCCCGCAGCAACATATGCATTTAATTCAGATTCTTTTAAGCTGCGGGCATGTCCACAAACTCGTTTTCCTGATGCTAACCCCGCTTGCACAATGTCAGTCATTCTTTTTTCGCCGTCTAAAACCGAACGCATTGCCATCACTTCGGCAACGCCATGAATATTTTCTCGGCTAAGTAATTGTTCCAAAATCTCTGGTGTAAAATCAGCCCCCGTGGTTTCGAACCCTGGTGCTGATGGCACGCATGATGGGGCTAAGGTGATCATTCTAAGGGGTGATTTAGAAGCCGCCTTCAGAGCATAGTCAACCCCAAGCAACCCACTCACATTAGCCAATTCATGCGGATCCCAAACTATGGTTGTCACACCGCGAGGCAATACATTCTGGGTGTAAGTTTCTGGCGTAATCATTGAGCTTTCAACATGCATATGGGTGTCGATTAAGCCTGGCGATATAAATAGACCATCAGCTTTGATTGTCTGTTTGGCTTGCTTAAATTGTCCAACTTTATGTACGCTGGCTATCATGGATCCTATAATGCCAATGTCGGCATATCTTAGTTTGCCCGTCACCATGTCAACCAATTGTCCGCCGATGATGAGCATATCAAATGGAGTTTTTCCTTGTGCCGCTTTCACAGCCCGATCCCGAAGATTTGGTGCATTTAAATCTTGTGGCTCATTCATCTTTCATTTCCTTCACTAAAGCGGCGATGCATAGTTCACGCGCTTCTTTTATATCGATACTGGTCATAAGTTCAACATTAGGAATGTCATGAAAATCAAAAATTGTGCGCCCATATTCAGCGGTGTTTTCTAATATAACATCTAGCTTTACAGCTGTTATCTCTATACCAGCCTTTTTGCGGGTCGTCTCGGCACACATATCAAGCGCCGCGAGCGGGTCATAAATTGACATGGCATTGCCGCCGCGTATTAAGGCAATGTCTAAATAACCACCAGCGAGATCTGCTAGTAATTTATTACCCTTTAATTTCAAGGTTTCAATGTCAATTTCTTGATATGAGACCTTTCTGCATATTTCCAAATCTACGATTCTAAGTGGTGCTTTATTTTCAACTAGGCTCGCCAAAGCTTCGGGGTCTGCTAATGCGTTAAATTCGGCATATTGGCTATGGTTCCCACGGCCATTTGAACCGCCCATCCACGTAATTTTTTTTATTTTGCGCGCAAGTTCTGGGTGAGTTTTGTAAAATATTGCAATATTGGTTAAGGGACCAAGCGCCAATATCTCATGCACTTCGCCTTCCGCCAGTTCTCGATTTGCCCAATGGTAGAGGCTTTCAATTGCACCAAGAGTTCCTGTCGGTGGAGTGATTTGAGGTAAGGTTTCTCCGCGACTTTTAATGCCCGTTTTACCTAAAATTTGCTCTGCTGTTTCTGGCTGTCTCTTAAGTGGTTTTTCAGCACCAACAGAAATTTCCCATCCAAATTTGAATATGGATTCCGCACCAAATGCATTTTTACAAACTTGTTCCAATGTTGAGTTGCCCGCAACCAAAGACAGCCCGTCAACGGGCACTCTGTGGTGCTTTAAAAGCAGCAATGCCCAAAGGTCATCAAATCCATAGTCTGTATCTACCCAAATGCCCATTAACTCGCCTGTTCAATAAAATGCGCTTCACTTTTGGGTAAATCAAAGGCTAGGCTTTCACCAATTTTGTAGCTTTTTTTCTGTGCCGATACATCAGCCATTATCACACCAATTTCCGCATCTAAAACATATTCTCGACGTTCTCCCGCAAAGGCAACGCTTTTCACAACCGCTTTGTATTTGCCTTGGCCGATTTTAACGCCGCTAGGGCGCCAAGCTAAATGGCCAGATTCTGATTTAAAGTCGAGTGACATTTTGCCAGCATCGCCGATAATGACATTGTTCGAAACCTCAAATATATTTTCAAAACCTAAAAAATCGGCTGCAAAAACCGATGTCGGTTTGTTATATAATTCATCTGGTGTGCCGATTTGTTCGATAAGCCCATCTTTCATTAACACGATTCTATCTGCCAATGCGAGGGCTTCGGATTGGTCGTGTGTCACGAATATCATGGTGATGCCCGTTTCGCGTTGAACACGTTGCAACTCAGCGCGCATTTCTAAACGCAAACGCGCGTCTAGGTTGGATAAAGGTTCATCTAACAACAGAACTTTTGGTTCCATCACCATCGATCTTGCCAAAGCAAGCCGCTGTTGTTGCCCGCCCGACATTTCTGAGGGCTTTCTGTTGGCCAAATGCAACAAGCCGACAGTATCAAGACCTTTATTGGTTTTTTCAACAATCTCTGCTTCAGGAAGTTTTTTTATTCTCAAACCAAAGGCAACATTTTCGAACCCAGATAGATGTGGGAACAGCGCGTAAGATTGAAACATCAACCCAATTTCACGTTTGTTGGCAGGGACATTGGTAACATCTTTTCCATCGATATAAATTTGACCCGATTGCGGCGCCAAAAGCCCAGCAATTGAACGCATGGTCGTGGTTTTTCCGCAACCTGAAGGGCCAAGTAAGGCGATTAACTCGCCTTTATCACATGAGAAGTTCAGTTTTGGAACGGCAACCATATCACCATATGCCAAAGTCAGGTCTTTTAATAAAATGTAAGGGCTAGACATAACGAGAAAATCCTAAAAATTTTTCAGCGAGGAAAACAATCCCCACTGAAAGAAAAGCTAAAAGAGCCGATAACGCTGCGACGGATGGGTCATAAGTAATTTCCATATAAGCCAACATATCAATCGGCAAGGTGCGCACGCCAGGCCCCGAGAGAAATAGAGACACAGGAACTTGATTGAAACTGGTGACGAATCCCAAAATAAAGGCAGCTAAAACTCCGCCTTTAATATTTGGCAGAACCACCTTAAAAAACGCACTTAATCGGGTGCAACCGAGTAACACAGCCGCTTCTTCCATATCAGAACGTAAATTTGTCATGCTTGAGGAAACAACCCGCACCGCGTAAGGCAATACCAATGCCGTATGAGCGAAGAATAAAGCCAAGGTAACCGTTAAACCTATCGGTAAAACCAGATATCTTAAAAGTGCCAAACCAACAATGATACCAGGCACGATGATGGGCGCGGCAACAATGGTTTTAATGGTTTCGGCATAGGGTATTTCGTACCGATTCAATGCATATGCTGCGGGCACGCCAAGCGCTAGAGCAATCAAAGTGCCAAATATAGCCAATGCCATTGAGAGTATAAAGCTGTCACGAAAGCTCTCAATTTCAAAAACTTTCAAATACCATTTTAGCGATATCCCATCTGGCGGAAAGGCCAAGCTTTGCCCCGCAGATAAACCCGCTATAATGATGATTAAAAACGGCCCGATTAAAAAAATAAGTGTGAGGCCTAAAATAAGCCGAGATGTCCATTTTTCTGTCATGTCATTCCCTCGCTGTTGCGATGCGTTTTAACAGTAAGTTTGTACCGAAGCACATGGCAATTAATATGGTCGCAATGATACTTGCTGAAACATAATCGTTTGAAACGCTCACTTTTTGATAGAGCAGTGTTTCTAACATTAATACTTTCGCGCCACCTAAAATTGCAGGTGTGATGTAGGCGGTTAATGAGCCTGTGAAAACCAAAGTGCCGCCCATTACCAAACCTTCTTTGGTGAGTGGTAAGATGATTTTGGTGAAAACTTGCAACCAATTTGCCCCCAATACACGGGCTGCTGAGATTGCGTCACGCGGCAAGTTTTCCATAGAACTGACCAAAGAGATGATCATTAACGGCAAAAACAATTGTAACAAACCAAGAAACACAGCTGTTTCGGTAAATAATATACGAATGGGCGTATCGCTTAACCCTAGCCCGATAATGGCGTCATTAACAATGCCAGTTCGGCCTAAAATAACAATCCATGCATAGGTTCTGGCCACAGGTGATATCATCAGCGGCAAAACAACCATGCCAAAAATTCGACCCCGTGATTTTGGGTCGAGATTAACAATGCAAAAAGCACTCGCATAACCAATTACGGCTGAAACCGCCGCCACAAGAAACCCTAATTTTAAAGTTCGAAGGAATACGGTTTGGTTTAATGGCTTGCTTATAAAGTCAATATAACCTTGAAGTGACCACCCCCCATCGAGCTGGAAGGCTTCGGATAATAAAATCCCAACAGGTAATAAAAATAATATGCCAATGAATAAAGCAGCAGGCAGCGCGAGCGCAAACCCTTCTTTGCGATTTTGGAACATTAACAACTCCTAAAAAGGTAACGCGGCATAAATTAATTATGCCGCGTATTTAGTTATTTGATAACAACTTCATTCCACAAATCGACCCAGCCATCGCGGTTATCAATAATATCCGCAGGGCTAATCATATTTAGGGAATTAATCAACTCAGCGCCATAAGTTAAAGATTCAGCAATTTCGTCTGAAACCACAACTTCTTTATTGGCTGGGCTGTCGATTTTGGCTTCGGCAATGCGGGTTTGTACTTCAGTAGATAACCAATAATCCATAAACTCATAGGCCAAATCTTCATTGCCATTATTTTTGGTCATGAGCATCACATTAACACCACCAGTTTGGCCTTCTTTTGGCGTTGCCCATTTAAAATCAAGCTCACTACCAGAAAAGCGGCTCCAAGCAAAGCGACCCACTGGTGCAGCGATGACTTCTTCTTGCTGCATTAATTGCGCCAATTGCGATGAACGTACATAGAAAGTTACAATGTCATCGGATTTTTCGCCAATGGCATTAATCGTATCGGTAAAATCAATACCATCATGTCCCAATGCTTGTGACAGCATATGCAAAGTAAGCGGGCCTTGTGTACCTGTAATGTTTGGCAGCGCGACACGGCCTTTCACTTCTGGCGACAATAAGTCTGCCCAGCTGTCAATTTCTAGCAAATCTGCACGGTAGACAATGGAGCTTGCATAAAATGTGTAGCCAACCGCCATGTTGCCACCAATTGGGTCTTGTGCGGCTTTATATAGCTTATCAAAACTTGTTAATTTGGTGCTGTCTATTTTTGCCAGCAAGTCTTTGCGTGCCAAGGCTAAGGCGTCATGTGATGAAATCACTGCAACGTCAATAACTGGGTTTGCGGCATTGGCTTCGATTTTCGCCATACGCTCGACGCTATTGCCTGTTTCAATGACCAGTTTACAACCACATTTTTCTTCAAAAGGGTCATATAAGGCTTTTTTATAGGCATCTTGCGCAAATGAATAAACAGAAATCGTCAGTGTTTTTTCTGCAGCTTGCGCCACTCCTGCCATAAGGCCAAGTGCTGTCGTAATATATAGTAGGTGCTTCATATTTTCCTCTTACTTTGGTTAAGTTTGGTTGTTTTTTTATTTCCGTGTAGGCGATGCTGTTGAATCGCGTGATATAAAACTCATATTAATGACATTGGATTTTGGTAGCTGTTCTGCCCCATCAATGGATAGGCATAAAAATTCGATCGCTTGGCGGGCAATTTCTTGGACATCTGGGGCAAGTGAGGAAAGCTGCGGGCTTATGACTTTGCATATTGGTAAATCATCAAAACCTACCACACTTAAATCCTCAGGTATTTTAAGACCCACCTGATGTGCACTTGACATAATGTTAAGTGCCGATAAATCCGAAACTGCAATAACCGCAGTAATTCCTTCATCATGTAACGTTGCAATATCTATTTTCATCTTGTCAGCCCATATGGTTTTATATTTTGCTTGATCGCTTAAGGCCCTTTGCATACCCGCGATGCGTTCTTTTTGAACATCCGATAATGAGTCAGCGCCTAGTAATAAAAAATGATTATGCCCAAGTTTTAAGAGAGTCTCTGCCGCTAACATTCCGCCCTGAAAATGATTGGCTGAAACTGTATTCATTGGGTCTGATTGACTATTGATAACCGCCATCGGGATTGATTGGGCAGTTAATGTGCTACCCCGCCGTGGGACAATCACCAGACCATCTACCCCACGTTGCACTAAACGTGTAATGGCAGCGGCTTGTCCATTCCCATCGTCTCTAGAATCGGCAATCAAAACACCATAGCCAACTGCATCTGCAGCAGACTCAATACCTTGCGCAAATTTTGCAAAAAGAGGATGAGTGATGTCAGGTAAGACAAAACCGAGAATATGACTTCGTCCGGTTTTTAAAGCACGTGCCGCAGCATTTGGCTTGTAACCTAATTCATTGGCTCTGGATAAAACCCGTTTTGTCACGGCAGGAGATACGCGGCCCTTGCCACTAAGTGCGTTGGATACGCTAGCAACAGATAGTCCGAGATCATTTGCGATTTGTTTAAGACTTGACAAATTTAGTTACCAATATGATTAAACGTTTAATCAAAACTTTACGATTTTGTCGTTAAATTGTCAAGGTGCAAAAATTAATCTAATTTTTTCTAAAGATTCCTATAAAAGGAAGTGAAATAACTTGAAAAATGGCTAAGTGTCATTAAATGTAAAATTCACGAAAATTGTATCGGAAAAATTAAAAATGTTACTTGAAAAACTAAAATGGCGTTATGCAACCAAACAAATGGACGCCTCTAAAACAGTTTCAAATGAAAAAATTGACAACATTTTGGAAGCCATTAATCTAGCTCCAACTTCAAGCGGCCTTCAGCCTTTTGAGATCATAGTTGTAACAGACGCAAAAACAAAAGAAAAACTGAAAGAAGTGGGCTTTGGTCAAACTCAATTTGTAGATGGATCACATATTATTATTTTTGCGGCTTGGGACAATTATACAGAAACGCGCATTGATTCTGTTGTTGAGTTGCTTGGGAAAGAACGCGGCGAGGTTTCAGAGGGATTGCTAGCTTATTACGAAAACATAAAAAACATGTATCTTCCTCGGTCTGAGCAAGAAAATTTTGAACATGCAGCGCGTCAAGCATACATTGCACTTGGATTTGGGTTAATTGCAGCTGCATTTGAAGACGTTGATGCTACTCCAATGGAAGGCTTTATTCCATCAAAAGTTGATAAAATACTAGGTCTAAAAGAACGCGGGCTTAAATCAACTTCTGTAATTTCTCTCGGCTATAGAGATGCTGAAAATGACTGGTTAGCCCATTTGAAAAAGGTTCGCCGCCCGTTAGAAGATATTGTAACCAGAATTGACTAATAATATGACGAAAATTTAATTATCGTTTAAAATTATGATTTAAAGTGATCGAGAGGAATTCTCGATCACAAATTATTGCAAGTGCTACATCGGTAAGGCTCGATTACATTATGCTAGAAAGAGTGTTGAAGTGTTTCAACGGATTGGGCTAGAGCGAAAAACCGTTGCCTTATCATTTTATATTGGTATTGAGCATGGGGTCCATTTTTTGTTATTCTATCAGTTGGCCGTTCTTGTTAAAATAAGGGTGTGGGCCATCGAAACGACCGATATAACTTATGTGTGAGGTTAGTTTATTTTCTTCATCCAACCGAAATAATTGCAGTGCAGGCGGCTCCAAGGTGAAGCACGGTTGCGCATTAAACTCCAGATCTAGCACAGTGGCATGGGCGGCATTGGGGGCAATGCTATAGACAGTTGAGTTGATGACTGTCTGAATGGCTCGGTGGACATGACCGCAAGCTACCTGTTTTACGCAAGAATTTTTATCGATAAGCTTGGTGAATTCTTCTGCATTCAATAAATTTTGTACATCCATATGCTCTATACCCGTTTTGAATGGCGGGTGATGCATAAAAATGAGAGTTGGTTTTTCTGGTTGTTCATTCAATACTTGATCTAACCAACTTAGGCTTGATGGCGGTAAATAACCATGCGGTTTCCGCTCAACAAGTGTATCAAGCCCAATCAATCTCAACGGAAAATTATCAATTGAATAATGTATATATTCATCGCCCATAAAATAGTCATTCTCACGAAAGCTATCATAAAGATTTTTGCGTTGATCGTGATTGCCAGGCACCACATAATAAGGCATGTTGAGTTGACCTAACAGTGATTTTGTATGTTCATATTCTGCCATTGTGCCATTGTCAGTTAAATCACCAGAAATAATAACCGCATCTATTTTGGGTGTGAAATGATTAATATGTTGAACAGTGTCTTTTGCAAATTTTACGGTATCAACCCGATTATAAGCCAATTTTCCATTATCTTTAATATGCAGATCAGTCATTTGGGCGAGTAACATATTAGCTCTCCTTAACTGTAGCTGGGCCATTATCTGTAGTTTTGAGCTTAATCAAGCGTTCAGCTTCAACATGCATGCTTATTTTCATTCCCGTTTTAAAATTTTGCCGCAATGTCGTATCGACATAAATCGACTTTTTAAAACCGCAATCTAAGGTGAGGCGGCTTTTATCTCCCAAAAATAATACACTGATAATTTTGGCTTCAAAATCACCTTTGGTTGGCTCAACAATTTCGACATCTTCTGGTCTAAATAACGTCAGATAATTCGCATCAAAAACATTGGGGTGATGGTTTACATTGCCAACAAAATTAGCTACAAATTCATTTTTGGGGCGGTGATAAATATCGTATGGTGAGCCTATTTGAACAATGCGGCCTTTATCCATCACTACAATCCGATCTGCCAACGCCATCGCTTCGGATTGATCATGAGTGACATAAATGGATGTAATGCCCAACTTTTGTAACAGCTCACTAATCTCGCTGCGCAGCCTATCTCTTAAGGATGCGTCGAGTGCGGTTAATGGTTCATCTAATAATAAAAGATTTGGCCGAACCGCGATGGCGCGTGCTAAGGCAACACGTTGGCGTTGGCCACCAGATAGTTGATCAATGCGACGATGAGCCAATGCCTCTATTTGCATCATTTCTAACATTTCATCAAGCCGTCGCTTTATCGCTTGCGGCTTTAATTTGCGAATTTTTAATCCATAAACGATGTTTTGTGCCACCGACATATTGGGGAATAAAGCATATGACTGAAATACCATGCCGATATTGCGTTTTTCTATGGCAATTGATGTCATGTTTTGCTGGTTAAAATAAATTTCGCCGCCCTGATCGGTAGCCTCTAACCCCGCAATGATGCGCAATAAAGTGGTTTTCCCGCAACCAGAGGGGCCTAATAACACAATGGTTTCGCCCGCTTTTACAGTTAAGTTGAGGGGTTTTAACGCTTGGGTTCCATCGGCAAAGGTTTTTGCGCAATTGGTGAGTTTTATCGAGGTGGCTGTCGGATTCATCGTTAAACCTTGTTTGTTTTTTGTGATAATTTTTGCATGGCAATCAGCAATGGAATGATCATGACAAAGAATATGAGTGTATAAGCGCTGGCAACTTCAAGCCGCATAGATGCATAGCTATCAGCC
Organism: Alphaproteobacteria bacterium; assembly: GCA_002400495.2. Lineage (GTDB taxonomy): Bacteria > Pseudomonadota > Alphaproteobacteria > Rhizobiales > OSC116 > OCS116. The sequence goes on from NVQL02000060.1 coordinate 18,019, forward strand.
AAGCCCACAGGTAGAGTTTTGGTTTCGGGCGTATGCAACATCCAAGTCAAGTTAAATTCACCAATGGACAATGTGACCACCATAAGCGCCCCAGCTAAAATACCCGATTTGGCGTTGGGTAGGATAATTGTAAAAAACCGTTGCCAGAATGACGCCCCAAGACTGGCGGCACTTTCTTCTAATTCGTGAAAATTCGTGCTTGATAACACTGCCAATACTGAACGCAGCATAAAGGGTAACGTATACAGAATATGGCCAACCAATATAAAGCCCCAACTGGTTCTAAAATCTCGAAATCCGCCATAATTAATAATCAAAGCCAAAGCAATAGCCAGCCCTGGTATGGCAATGGGCAATACAATTATCTCTTCAATAAACCGTGCTAGCTTGCCATTTTGTTTGGCTAAAACATAAGCCGCCGGCACGCCGATGACTAGAGTCGCGATGAGGCACCATATGGCAATGAGTAGGGAAAGATAAATTGTACCCGAATAGAGCTGCCACACTTCACCAAGCCAATGAAGCGTGACGCCACTTTTTATACCAAGAAAAAAATTCTGTGTAATGCCTGCCAAAGCCGAAAGTATGACGGGCACAATTAAAAAACCACAAACCAATAAAGTGAAAATAAGTTGAGCTCTAAATAACCATTTATGACGCATATTCATTCCTAATCCTTGGCCTAACCCGCTGGCGCAACGCTTGTGCCCGAGAGGCTGCGTGCGATATAAAGAGCAAGCCAAGTGACCAAGCCTAAAACTATGGACAAGCTCGCCGCACCAGCAATATTGGCGTTTAATGTAAATTCGGTGTAGATAGTCATCGGCAGAACATCTATATTGGTCGCCAAAGTGAAAGCGGTGCCAAATGCCCCCATGGATGTGGCAAAACAAATGGCACTCGAGGCGATAAGCCCAGGCTTTAGGGCAGGGATGATAATGTCTTTAACCACTTGCCATGGGCTTGCACCGAGTGATTTAGCAGCTTCTTCAAGTGATGGCTCTAGCTTTTCACCTGCGGCCATAACGGTTAAAATAACCCGTGGGATTGAAAAATAAACATAGCCCATAAACAGACCCGCAATAGAATAAGCAAATACCCATTTGTCACCAGTTAAGGCTTTGCTAATGTAGCCAATCAGGCCTTGTCTTCCAGCCGATAAAATGACCAAGAAACCGATGACTACCCCCGGAAAGGCCAGCGGAAACGTAAGCATTGAGATGAGTATATCGCGCCCATAAAATTGATTTCGCACTAAAAACAACCCGACAATGGTCGATATAATGACTGAGATAATTGTAACGCTGAATGATAGGATGAGGGTGGCTATCATGCTATAAAGGTAGCGGCTATTGGTAAAGATAGCATAGTAAGCTGCCCAGCCATTTTCTCCTGTGCCGCCAATGAAAATAAGCCTGCTCATCGGTATGATGAAAAATGCTGTGAAAACAATAGCAGCGGGTAAAATGAGTAAAAATAGCCTAGGATAATGGGGTGACATTTTGGAGCATTCATAAAACATAAATTGAGATGAATGTTGGGGTTAGTAAGGGAGGGAACTAACCCCAACAAATTAGAGAGGGAGATCTCTAATATAATTTATTTAACTTCCGTTAAATAACGTTCTGTAAAGCCTGCTTGCGCTTCGGCCATTTTAGAATAATCTAACGGCGTAGAACGTGCATAATCAGCATCGGGCAAAAACTTGCTGGCGGCTTCTGCTGACATTGCAGAGGCGCGAATGGGGCGTAAAAATGCATTTGCCCAAACTTTTTGACCTTCATCAGACATGATGAAATCTAAGATTTTTTTACCTTTTTCTGGGTGAGGGCCATTTTTAACCAAACTCATTACATATGGCACAACAATTGTACCTTCTTGCGGAATGACAAAAGCCACATTGGCATTGTCTTTATATTTGGCACGATAAGCATTGAAATCATAATCAAATAGGATTGGAATTTCGCCAGATATAACCCGTGCATATGAAGTTTGTTTCGGAACAATCGGGTCGTTTTTAGCAAGATTTTTAAAATACTCAATGCCTGCATCAAAATTGTCAAGATCGCCGCCAAGCGCGCGGTTAACCGCAACGGCACCAGCATAGCCAACAAAAGCAGATGTGGGGTCTAAATATCCAACTAAACCTTTATATTCTGGTTTGAGCAAATCCGCCCATGATTGCGGAATAGCAGCGCCTTCAAGCGCGTCAACATTTACAAAAAAGCCTAGAGTGCCAGAGTGAATGGTAAACCATTTTCCTTCAGGATCTTTAAGCCCCGCTGGAATTTCATCAAAATGCTGAGGTTTATATGCTGTCACAACGTCTTTTTGCCCGGCTTGTATGCCAAATGACACACCATAATAAGCAACATCGGCCACAGGATTGTCTTTTTCGGCCAATAATTGTGATAATGTTTGGCCAGAATTTTTATTATCATGTGGGATCTGATAGCCAAGATGCTTTTCAATGCTTTTAAGTTGTGATGCCCAATCTGCCCATTGAGGAGGGCAGTTATAACAAATAGCATCAGCAGCAAATGCGCTAATGGCTTGTTGGCTTGAAATCAATGTTAAGCCAATTAAAACGGTTTTTATGAATTTTTTCATCATTATTTTAGTCCTATTATCAATTGTTTATGAGCTTTTTTGAACGAGGGGGAACAACTCCCGCCGATCCTCCAGTACGAATTATGTGTGGCAGGATGACCGTCTTCTGGTAATCCTGACCATTAATGTTGTCCAGCAATTGCTGGGTGGCTACCAACCCCATCTCGTGTGATGGTTGAATCACGGTAGATAGAGTGGGATGAAGATGGGCGCCGATGGCAATGCCATCAAACCCAATGACAGAAATATTATGAGGGACATCTAACCCCATGCGCCCTAAAGCCCCGATGACCGAAATGGCCAAAAGATCGTTTGAGCAGAATAATGCTGTTGGCGCGGTGAGCGGGTCCGCAAAAATGGGAGGTAAGATTCTATCCAAATTAGGCTCAATAAAATCCACCTCGATGATGAACGGCGTTTGATGACCTGCTTTTAATATAGCATCGACAAAGCCTTGTTTACGTGCACGCGCTCGGTCAGAAGCAGAAAAATTGCCAGAAATCATTGCCATTTTCCGATGGCCTAAATCGAGTAATTTCTGCGCAACGGCGCCGCCTGATTTTACATTGTCAATTGTCACGATTGGATGTTGCGCATCATTTAGCTGATTATAAATGAGCACATAAGGGATTTTATTCTCAATCAACAGGTTGAGCGCTTGGTTATCTATCGGGTTTGCAACGGTCAGAATGATGCCCTCAACCTGATAAGCAAGTAAGGAGGTTACGGCTTGTAATTCATCTTGCGCGGTATAATCGGTTGAAGTGAACATAAGCGTATAACCACGACTTTTGGCCTGCTGATTAATGCCCGAAACGGCGTCGGCAAATACGGGGTTTGACAATGAAGGGATGACCACGCCGAGTGATTTAGTGTGTGCGGTTGAGAGGTTGCGGCCAAGAGCATTGGGCGTGAAGTTCAATTGCTCAATGGCTTGTTCAACTTTAATTCGAGTGGCTTGTTTTACTTTTTCACTTTGGTTTATAACCCGCGAAACCGTCGCCACAGAAACATTAGCTAACTTTGCAACATGTCTAATTGTCGGGGCCATTTTTATTCCTAAATCTCATAATGTATGCGGTTACATTTATGGTATAGGCAAGTAATATGACAAGTTGATTGCAGTTTTAAAACAGTTTTGTGAATTGGCCTTGCCTACATGTGAATTGGTATGCAAAAGTGACCCACTTAGATGGGTAATTGGCGTTTAGTATTGATCCATCTGTTTATGTTACAATCCGAGCGTTTATGTGTGGAGAGCCGCTCGACAGTTGGCCCTGTTCTCCAATGCAGGTCGGGCAATTTAAAACGCCAATGGTGGGTCAACTTTGTATGCCAATTCACAGATAATTTTGGGAAACATAAAAATGCACAAGGAATTTAGTTTGATCTTATAAGGGGGGAGGGACCATACCAGTTTCTGGTATGGTCAGTTTATTTACTTGTTAAGCAATTGGAAACCTGCAACAAAATCATCGGCAATATGAGATGCTGCTAATGGTCCGCCAACATTCCAATAACGCCAGTCAGCATTTACAACCAAACCATTTTTTACAACTGGTAGGCTCTTCCATAAATCGGTAGAAGTAATGCCACTTAGCTCATCATCAGAACCAATTTTGCCCAAGAATAATATATCTCCATTTAACAAGCCGATATTTTCCATGCTGATTTCAGTACCATCATTGATAATTTCAGTCATCCCACTAATTTGACTTTTAGGACGACCAAAACCGGCCTCTGCCATAAGCTGAGAAGCAAGGTTGGAATTGTCTTTGTAAAGGCGCAGCGTACCAGGTAGTAACATACCATTTGAAACAAGAACTGAACTAGGGTCTACGGTAACTGCGGCCATTTTTGCGACAGCCTTATCAACTTGTGTATTCAGAATTTTAGTATATTTTTCGCCAAAAATCATACCAAAATCTTTAATAAAGAGGCGTAAGCCCTTACCGCTGTTAAGCTGCACAACGGGGGCAATGTTTTGCGCTAATGTAAGTAATTCGGGGTTCCCATAATTATTAACATCTTGAATAATAATTAGGTCTGGCTGAGCGGAAAGCAATTTTTCTAGATTAATTTCACGATGTGAACCAAGATTTACAATTCCCTTTAGATTATCAAGAGCTTTAACTAGAAATGGAGCAAATTCATTTGTTGACGCAACTGCTACTGGGCGTATACCAGCTGCAATTACCAACTCAGTGATCCCACGATCCCAAGCAACCGCAATGCGTTGAGGTGTTTCTGGAATTTCAACTTGATTTCCGGATACGTCCGTAACCATTTTTGTACTTTCCGCATGCGCTAAAGAAGACGAAATTACCGCAACTGAAATGGTGAGGGCTAATACTATATATTTGATATTCATATCTTATTTCCATATTTTAAATAGATTGATCCCTTGATCTTCACAAGTGATTTACCTGGAAAGTATCGAAAGAATTATGATTTTAATAGATAGTGATTTCGTCTCATATATGTATAATTATGCGGGGGTAGTTAGATACCAGCTAGATATTTTGTAAAAAAAACATATATGAATGGGGAGAGTGAAAGAACTCTATTTTTTTAGAAAGTTACTTCAGTGCTTTTATGTTAAAGTAATTCCTAAAATGCTCTAGCTGAAAGCTAACTAGGTTGACTTGTCGGCTTTACTCCTTATTATTAAGTTTTGTAGTTATTACTACATATGCAAATATTTATGTATGATAGCCCTTCAATAATGTCAAGAAATAATATATGAATCTCCCTTTTAAAGAAATGCTTTTGGCTGTTAAATCAGATCTAAACCCATCAGAATTGCGTGTGGCTGTTTATATTTCCAATAACCGATATCATGCACTCCACGCTTCGTCGCAGGAAATTGCGGAAAAGTCTAAAACAAGTGATGCAACCGTCGTTAGAACAGCGAAGTCATTGGGTTTTACTGGATTAGCGGCGTTAAGGCGTGCATTGGCCTCCGAATTGGAGGCAGGTGTGCCGCCAGCTAACAGGATAGAATGGACTGTTGAAAGTATCAGTAATAGTGTAGGTCAAGCGTTTGAAGATACTATAAATTTACATCAAGAATCATTATCGCAATTAAAAGCGATAATTCCAAAAGACACTTATAATGATCTTGTCTCTCGTATACTTTCAGCAAACAAAGTTGTAATTTTTGGTATTGGCCCTTCTGCCCCGATGGCAGATTATTTTGCAATGCAACTTCGCCGTTTTGGCATTTCGGTTACTGTTTTATCTCATTCTGGGCTGTTATTGGCAGATGAGTTGCTTCAAATTAAAAAAGATGACCATATAATTCTTCTTGCTTATGGTCATATATATAATGAAATTAATGTCCTACTTGATCACGCGCTATTAATAGGTGCTACAACTTCATTGATTTCAGATAATTTAAAGAACAAACTGAAGTCTAGAGTTGAACTTATTGTGGAAATGCCTACGGGTGCGGTAGATGGATTTTTGATGCATACTATGACCTTGGCATTTATTGAAACATTACTAGTTGGTATTGCATGTTGTTCATCAGATAAAGTCGTTGAAAATCTAAAAGTATTGAGTGATTTGCGAGTAAGCCTTACAAAAAATGTAAATTATAAAACTTAACGGGGTGAGGTTATCTGCTAATAAAGCTATTCCGTCTCTATTAAATAACACAAAAGATATGCCATATTAGGAGCAGGCTTGTGAAATAGCATGCAAAAGTGACCCACTTAGATGGGTAATTGGCGTTTAAAATTGATCCACCTGTTTATGTTATAATCCACGCGTTTATGTACGGAGAGCCGCTCGTCAGTTGGCCCTGTTCTCCAATGCAAAGTGGGACAATTTTAAACGCCAATGGTGGGGCAACTTTGTATGCCATTTCACAGAACTTGCGAAAGAAAGTCTAAATCAATTTATTTCGGCAAAAGCAGATATTGTGTATTGTCCGATACCTTTCGCGGCATTTTCTTTTTTTATTTATTCATTAATCTAAGCTGAAATATTGAACAATTCGAAATTGGGAATGACGAATCATGGATAAAAAAGAAAACTTTATAACAGATTCTGAAATATTTGATGGTCGTGAGCGAAGGGCGAAAAGAATTCGCCCAGCAATAACCATAAAAGAAGCAGCTAGAGAAACTGATGTTTTTGCGCAAACCGATGTGTTGGTTATTGGTGGTGGCCCTGCAGGCACCGCGGCAGCAATTGCAGCGGGGCGCGAGGGTGTAAAGGTCATGTTGGTAGAGCGCTACAATCATTTAGGCGGATTGTCGACAGGTGGTCTTGTGATTTGGATTGATCGCATGACAGATTGGAGCGGGAAGCAAATCATCGTCGGAATCGCGAAAGATTTTATGAGCCGCTTACCTCAAGAAGCTGTACAAGGACCGTCTCGTGAAGATTGGGGATCGGCTGACGTCGAAACCGCCGCCTATTGGAAACAGCGTACAGCTGCTTTTCACGGAATTACCACGTGGTCGCCGACTATTGATCCAGAAGCGTTAAAAACATTGTCTATGAAAATGGCGTTAGAACAAGGTGTTGATCTTGTATTTCATGCCTTGGCTGTTCAGCCAATTGTTGAAGATGGTGCTATGAAAGGTGCTATTTTTGAAAGCAAAGAGGGGCGTTTGGCAATCTTATCAAAAGTAGTGATTGATACTACAGGCGACGCAGATTTGTTAGCTAGAGCTGGGCTTGAAATGGATAGAGATACTGACAAGACCGATATTCATCATTGTATCAATACCAGCTTTTTAATTGGTGGTGTTGACATGGAGAAATGGCTTAAATTCAGAGCTGATGCCAGTCGAGATTACAAAAATTTTATGGCAGAAGGGCGTAAAGAAGTTAAGTCTTTTGAACAACCGTTTACTTCTTGGAGAAATGACATCGCCTTATTTATGGGGCCTCGATTGTCTGGTTATAGTGCACTAGATGTCGAAGATTTGAGTGAAGTTGAGGTTCGTTCACGCTTTTTAACGGTTGCCCATGTGGAGTTTTATCAAAAACATGCACCTGGCTTTGAAAAAGCATTTCTAATGCTTGGGGCGCCACAAGTGGGTGTTCGTCACAGTCGCCGCTTAAAAGGTATGGATAAGGTAGTCAGGGCAGATTGGGGAGAAGGCAAAGTATGGGATAATGAAATTGGTGTGTCAACGTCATTGTCACCGAAATTTCCGAATATTTCAGTGCCTTACGGTGCGTTGGTGCCAACTGGTATTGAGGGTGTATTGGCGGCAGGTAGACATGTTTGTTGTGACGTTAATTCACATTCATTCTTAAGGGAAATTCCACAATGTTGGCTAACTGGTCAAGCTGCTGGGGTGGCTGGGGCGCTTGCTGCAAATTTGGGAATCGTACCTAGCAAGCTAGATCCACGCCTTATTCAAAAAGCTTTGGTTAAACAAGGTGTTTATTTATCACCAAAAATAACTGCCAATTTGTAAGCCCAGATTGGGTTTTAGGTTAGGTATCACATGATGCCTAGCCCCGAAGAAAGTAAATATCTAGTATTTACAAGTTAGATTTCTAAAGGAGGGAAATGAAAATGAAAAATAAAATATCTATATTAGCATCTGTTTCGATCGCGTCATTTAGTTTGATGAGTATGTCGGTAAATGCGGATGAAATAACACTTAAGGGCGCTAGCTGTTTTACCATAGGCAGTCCACCGTCTATAGCGTTTGAAAAATTGGTCAAAGAAATTAACGCAAAAGGTGAAGGTGTGGTGAAAATAAACCTCATCGGTGGCGCGCCAGCTATTGGTAGCCCACTTACCTTAACTCAAAAAATGTCGAGAGGCATTTACGATATTTTGGGTTGTCCTGAAACTTATTTTGGCACTGTGGTTCCTGAAGCTCCTGTGTTGCGCTTAACGGATAGTTCTTACGCTGATTTGCGTAAAAACGGCGCTTTAGACTATTTGGAAGAGCTGTTTAATAAAAAGAACATTCACTATGTTGGTCGTCATCATGACTTTGGCGGATTTAGTCTATGGCTTAATAAAAAAATTGATGGTCCAGATTTGACAGGTCTTAATTTGCGAACTGCTGCAAATTATACGGCTTTCTTTAAATCACTGGGCGCGACCGTTCAATCTGCCGGAGCGCCGCAAATTTATACATTGATGGAAAATAACTCGGTACAAGGTTTTGGTTGGCCTGCAGGCGCATTTGCTCCACCATGGATGAAAGTGACAAAATATCAAGTGAAGCCTAGCTTCTACCATTCACCAATGCATACAATATTCAACCTTAAAAAGTGGAATTCATTGAATGATGAGCAACGTGAGATCATTACATCTGTTACCATGCAATATGAGCTGAATAATGAACCTGGAAATGAAAGTTTAGCTAAAAACTTAGCGGCTGGTGATAAAATGCGGGCTGAGGCTGGTATTGAGATTATTGAATTTTCTGGTGATGATGCAAAATCATGGTCTGGTGCTGCAGATAAAGCTGCATGGGATGAAGTGGTTGCAAACAACCCTGAAAATGGCCAAAAATTGTTGGACCTATTTAAATAAACTATAATTTAAGTGTGGAAATGATGATCTAAATATTTGTCATTTTCGCACTTTTTACATTTGCTGGATGATAGATGAATAAGATGTTGGATTGCCTAGAAAATAGGTTTAATCAGTTTTTAGTAGGCTTGGCTGTTTTAGTCGCAAGCTCAATTGGTGCTCTGGCAGTGCTTATACCGCTAAATTTGTTTTTAACCAAAGCCGGGCTTGGGAACCTGTGGTGGCTGTACGGCTCTATAGAGTATGTTTTGTATTTTGGAGTCTTTTTGGCAGCGCCTTGGGTGTTGCAACAAGGATCGCACGTCAGCGTGGATTTGCTTTCTTCAAGTTTGCCCGAGCCAGCGGCCAAAATATTGGACAAGATAATAAACTTGTTAGGCGCTTCGATTTGCCTCGTATTGATTGTGTATGGAACTCGGGCGACGTTTATTGAATATATAGATCAAACGATGCCTGATAAAGACATTCAAATTTTCAATTGGATAATCACCTCGGTTTTCACCTTATCTTTTGCCATGTCGGCGGTTGAATTTTTAATGCGTTTGCGTTTTAAGCGCGTTCTGATTTTAAAGTCAGATGATTTTGTTCTGGACGGGAGTTGATATTGTGGATTGGTATATTTCTTTAACACTATTATTGGGCACTGTTTGTATTGTCATGTTCATTGGCGTTCCAGTAGCATTTGCATTTTTCACTGCGAATATATTAGGCACCTATTTGTTTATCAGCGGCGATATCGGTTTGATATTCATGCCGATGGAATTCAGCAACGCCATAACTTTTGGCTTGGCACCCGTGTCTTTGTTTTTATTGATGGGCGAAATACTGCTCCACACAGGGGTGGCCTTTAAGGCCATTGGTGCGATTGATCGAATTATATCGCGGTTGCCGGGCAGGCTTTCAATTGTATCGATTATTGGCGGTACTGTGTTTTCATCGCTTTCTGGTTCAACCATTGCAAACACAGCTATCTTAGGTTCTGTGTTATTGCCAGATATGATGAAAAAAGGTTACCAACCTTCGATGTCGATGGGGCCAATAATGGCCGTTGGTGGCATAGCTATGCTCATACCACCATCTGCGCTTGCAGTGCTGCTGGCTAGCATTGCAGAACAATCTGTTGCTCAATTATTGTTAGCAGGCATCATTCCTGGGATATTAATGGCGGTTTTATTTTTTGCTTATGTAATCATTCGATGTATGATTAACCCTGCACTTGCCCCAAATTACGACATTGATGAAAGCGCATTGGAATTGCCAATTACTTTCTCTCTTAACTGGTCGGGCAAACAGGTTTATTCAGCAATTTATAATGGTAAACATTTAAAATTCTACAACCGTATTTTACCATCCTTTGTATATATAATACCGCTAATGCTTATATTTGTTGTTGTGGTGGGTAGTATTTTCTTAAAAATTGCGGCCCCTATTGAGGCTGCTGCTCTTGGATGTTTAGCGGCTCTTGCTGCCTGCTATTTCTTTAAAATCTTTAACAATGTGATCAAAATATCGGGTATTTCTGGTGCAGATTTTAATCTTAAACACATCGGAAGCGCGTTGATGGAAACCACTAAAGTCAATGTGATGATATTATTTATCATCGCGGGTTCTCTGGTGTTTAGCCAAGCTTTGTCAAACTCTGGGGCTACTAATGGTTTGTTAGAAGCTGTTGCAGCGATGGATTTGAATAAAATAACAATCGTTATAATCATGGTCTTGGTTCTGTTATTCCTAGGTGCATTCATGGACCAAGTGAGCATGTTATTGTTGACCATGCCGTTCTTTTTGTTAGGTGCGCAATCTTTTCAAGTTTTGTTCGATATTGATGTGATTTGGCTGATGGTTCTTATGTTAATCACCATGGAGATTAGCTTGTTAACGCCGCCGTTTGGGTTGTTGTTATACGTCATGAAAGGCATTGCTCCGCCTCATATAAAAATTGGCCAAGTTGTATCGGCCGCATTGCCCTTTATAGCGATTGAAGTGTTTGTATTGATCTTGCTGATGACATTTCCAGAGGTGGCAATCTGGTTGCCGAGTAAGCTCGATTGACATTAAGGGCTATGTCGGAACCATGCTGCTATTGGTTTTTTTTAGGGGAGTTGAATAGATGGTCGGCGTTTTCAAACACATCTTGATCCCATTTTAATTACCCAATTGGTATCGCTGTATACCAGAATCGGCATTGATAAAAATGAACTATATCGCCAAAATAAATTTTATAAAATGTTAGATAGAACATTCGAAAAAGAGGGTAGAATTGATGAGAAATGTTACATTGGAGAATATAACTGGTGCAGTGGTGGGAGCTCTTTCACAAGATGTACCTTCACGACAACGCGAAATAATGACAAGTTTAATCAAGCATATGCATGATTTTTGTCGTGATGTGAACCTTCAGAGTGATGAATTTTTGCAGGCTTGTGATTATATGGCGCGGGCGGGCGCTATATGTGACGACCAACGGCAAGAATTTATTTTATTGGCGGATATTCTGGGCATTGAAGTGCTTGTCGATATGCTGTCCAATGAAACCACTGGTGATGAAAGCGAATCCACTGTCCTGGGACCTTTCTATCGCGAAAACCCACCTGTTCTTCCTGCAGGCGCGTCTATTGTACAAATGGATTTTGACGGCCAAGAAACAGTTCTAATTGAGGGTATTATTCGTGATGCTTCGGGTGCTCCTATATCGGGTGTGATGATGGATGTTTGGGAAGATGCACCAAATGGTCTTTATGAACAACAAGATCCCGAACAACCAGATTTTAACCTTCGTGGGCGCTTTGAAACCGACGAATCTGGTCGTTATTCCTTCCGAGCCATTCGTCCTGTTCCGTATCCAATCCCAGAAGATGGAACGGCTGGCGAACTACTAAGCTTTATGGGGCATCATCCTTGGCGCCCTGGACACATCCATTTCATGCTGTTCAAATCGGGTTACAGAACTCTTGTTTCTCAGATTTTTGATGGAAAAAGCGAGTATCTGGACAATGATTCTGTATTTGCCGTTAAGGAAAGTTTGATCGGTGAATTTAAGAAAGCGCCAAGCAATGTTGATGCTGATTTGGTTTTGGAATTTGATTTTGTGCTTAAATCACAAGATTCTTGAACTGCCAATTGGTGTGAATTGGAATGTGAAACATAAATTATGGGAAACGTAAATATGTTAAAAGAAGGATTGCCTCGTTGAGTAACCATACAATTAAAAAAGGCAATATAATATGATGCAACTTTCATCTGAAAACATGGACATCGCAAATATTGACACTGTAATTGTCGATGTTCCTACATTCCGCACACATAAACTGGCAAATTTTAAGATACAATGCCGGTCGTATGTCATCATAAAAATCACCCTTAGTAATGGTGCTATCGGCCATGGAGAGGCGTCAATTCTTGGCGGCCCCCTCTGGGCAGAAGAAAGTGTAGAATCGATAAAATCGGTAATCGATGTTTATCTGGCACCTGTATTGCTTGGTCAATGTGCCGCAAATTTCGAAAATTGCGCGCTTTTGATGAAATCGGCCGCGACCCGCAATTATTCTGCCAAGGCGGGTGTTGAAAGCGCATTATTTGATGCGGTTGGAAAAGCTCTCTCCATGCCTGCAACGATGTTTTTAGGTGGAGTGGTTAGACGCTCTATTCCTATAATATGGGTATTGGCATCGGGTGACGCAGACCAAGAGATAGAAGAAGCTAAGAAAAAAATAGCTCTTAAACAGATGAACGTTTTTAAAATCAAATTTGGCTTTATGAAGCCTGAAGAGGACGTTGCCCGACTGCGAAAAATTATGGCCGCTTTACCGGCAGGTACCAAAATAATTGTCGATGTTAATCAGGTTTGGTCTGAAGCAACGGCGATAAAATGGATGCCTGCGCTTACGGAACTTGGTGTTTCTATGGTTGAGCAACCATTGCCTGCGTCTCAACCAGAGGCTTTAGCACGCATTGCAAAGCGCGTTGACATTCCGATTCTAGTCGATGAGGGTGCCACGACATTGCAAGAGATCCAGCAATCGGGGGCACTTGGCGTGGGGACTGTACTGTCATTGAAATTAGTAAAAAGTGGTGGGCTTTTAGAAATGAAACGTGCTGCTGGTGTTGCCACTGCGAATGGTATGGAACTCTATGGTGGGTGTCTCATTGAAAGCGGCATTGGTGCGGCTGCTCACCTTGCTGTTTACAGTAGTTTACCCGCACTCGAATGGGGAACAGAACAATTTGGTCCACTTATTTTGGAAAATGACCTTATATCATCCGGAATAGACTATGAAAATTTTGAAGTCATTTGCCCAACTGGGTCAGGTCTAGGGATTACAATCGCTGAGGATTATATTAGAGATTATTCCCGCAAAGGTTACTAAAATGAATGTATATGAAGCTTTATTAAAAATTCAATCATCTTTATTAAAGAAACAGTATTTATTGCGTTTAGGACGCTTTTTTTCTGCACAAGTGCTCATTCAAATTGAGGAAGATAAGTATTTTCTTACCTTTGAAAAGGGACAAATAACATCCATTGCTGTGAATCCAGAAATTAAGATGCCATGGCACTTTGCATTTCGCACAGATGAACTTGCTCTGAATGAATTTTGGCAGAAGATGCCAAAGCCAGGATTTCATGATATTTTTGGCTTGGTAAAAATAGGGCGTGCTGAAATAGACGGTGATATTATTTTATTGATAAAGAATTTACGTTTTTTCAAAGAGGTTTTGGCCTTGGCCAGGAATAAAGATGAATAGGAATGGGCGTAAATGACAACATCTGACATTGAAACAATTACCGGTCGATATGTAAACTGCAAGATCGATGGAAAAATGCACCGCATTTATTTTGAAGAGGCAGGGCGTGGCGAGCCCATTATTTGTTTGCACACTGCTGGAGCCGATACTCGTCAATGGCAACATATTTTAAATGATTCCGAGATTAATGGTCAGTATAGGCTGATCGCATTTGATATGCCTTGGCATGGAAAATCATCACCTCCGATTGGCTGGGAAACCGAAGAGTATAATTTAACGACATCTGTATATATCGAAACGATTTTGGCCTTTAAAGAAGCTCTTAGGCTGGATAAACCAATTATCGCAGGCTGTTCTATGGGCGGTAGAATCGCGCTTCAACTTGCACTTAGCCACAGTGATAAATTTGCGGGTTTTATAGCCATTGAGGCATCTGATTTTCAGCCAGCATGGTATGATATTGATTGGTTTCATAGGCCAGATGCACATGGCGGCGAAATGGGCGCGGCACTTGTGTCAGCAAATATTGCGCCGCAATCACCAACTGAACATAAATGGCTTACGCAATGGATGTTCATGCAGTCTGGCCCAGGGGTTTTTCGTGGGGATTTGACCTTCTATACTAAAGATGATAGCTTATTGAAAACAATAACGAAAATAGATACATCTAACGCACCAGTGCATATTTTGGTAGGGGAATATGACCTAACTTGCACACCAGAAAATGCGAAGCAAACAGCAAACAAAATCAAAGGTGCCACTCTAAAAATCATGCCAAATATTGGTCATTTTCCAATGTCTGAAAATCCAGACGAATTTCGGCCGCATTTCCTAGAAGCTTTACAGAAAATGAAGTGCTGAGGAGAAGTAAACCAATTGAGTTGCAAATGAATAGTTAGGGTGGAGTAAAAAAATATAAAGCGGGGGTGATGCAATGGAAATGCAACGATTAAGATATTTTGTAGCAGTAGCGGAGGAGTTGCATTTTGGCCGCGCGTCCGAGCAACTTGGAATTGCGCAGCCACCCTTAAGCCGCCAAATTGCTCGTCTAGAAAAAGAATTGCAGGCTTCATTATTTGACCGCAGTCGCAGTCAGATCAAATTGACCCAAGCGGGGAAGTCCTTATTGGAACGAGCGGTCGTAATATTGAATGATTATGATGATGCTTGTTTAGAAATAAAACGCATAGGACAGGGCGCAAGTGGGCGTCTTCGGATCGCCTTTGTTGGGTCGGCAACACACGGTCTCTTTCCCTCCTTAATCAAGTCTTTCAGAGCCAATTATCCTAAAGTAAACCTTGTCTTACTCAGTATGAATAATGCCGAAATGCTTCGTTCTTTGGCGGTTCGTAGCATAGACATCGCTATTTCTAGACCCGAGATTGAAAATGATGAAATTCATAATAAGTTTTTCTTTAAAGAAGACTTGGTGCTTGCCATACCAGATTCAATTACAATTAAAAGCGGCAAACGTCTCTTGTTTTCCGAAATGAAAGATGAAACTTTTATTTTATATCCGGAATTCCCGCGACCAAGTTTTGCAGACTTTATATTATCAATTTGTGCAGAGGCTGGTTTTGAGCCCAAAAATAGAGCTTATACAATGGATTATCAAACCGCGATTAGTTTGGTTGCTGTCGGAGAAGGTATCTCGCTCGTTCCAGCATCCGTTGCGTCTTCGAAACGAACAGGAGTGCGCTTTGTTGAATATATAGGTCCAAACCCAGGGACGGGGTTGTCAATTAGTTACCGAAGGGACAACCAGGATCCTATTATTTTGAATTTTGCGAATCTTGCCCAAAAACTCGCCCGTAAACCTGATATTAATACTGGAAGTAGTATGAAGCGCTAATCCAATTGATTTTCAAAATATTTAAACACTAGCAATCGCAATCGCAATGCCTTGGCCAACACCTATGCACATTGTTGCCAAGGCAAGTTTACCATTGGTCTTTGAAAGTTCCATTGCAGCGCTTCCAGTAATTCTTGCGCCAGACATGCCAAGTGGATGACCGAGCGCAATCGCCCCACCATTTGGGTTCACAAAGCCAGCTTTTTCATCAATGTTTAACTCACGCAACACGGCAATTGCTTGGCTGGCAAAGGCTTCATTAAGCTCAATGATATCAAAGTCAGAAGGTTTGATGCTTAGTCTATTGCATAGTTTCTGAGTGGCAGGTGCGGGCCCGAATCCCATTAGTCTTGGCTCGACACCAGCAGTGGCACCGCCGATGATTCTAACAATTGGTGTAAGACCATGTTTTTTTGCCGCCTCTGCAGAGGCAATAATTAATGCCGCTGCGCCATCATTTACCCCTGAGCAATTACCAGCAGTGACGCTGCCATTGTTGCGAAATGGTGTACGTAAACCTGCCAATTTTTTAAGTGATGTTTTTCGTGGATGTTCATCAACTTCAACAAGATTTGGTTCACCCTTTCGCATAGGAATAATCACGGAAGTGATCTCTTCTGCCAAACGGCCATTTTGCTGTGCAGCGGCAGCTTTTTCTTGACTGCGCATAGAAAATTCATCTTGGTGCTGACGGCTAATGTTAAATTCTTTAGCAACATTCTCACCAGTTTCGGGCATGCTGTCTACGCCATATTGTTTTTCCATTAATGGGTTAATAAATCGCCATCCAATTGTTGTGTCGTGAATTTCAGCCGCTCGTGAATATGCGCTTTGCGCTTTAGGTAAAACAAATGGTGCGCGGCTCATGCTTTCGACACCGCCAGCAATTATAAGTTCACATTCGCCAGATTTTATGGCGCGGGCGGCGGTTATAATGGCATCCATACCAGAGCCGCAAAGCCTATTCATAGTTGTCCCTGGCACATTACTTGGCAAACCCGCCAATAATGCAGACATGCGTGCTACATTTCTATTGTCTTCACCTGCTTGGTTGGCGCAACCAAAAATCACCTCATCGACTTCATCCCACATAACATTGGGATTTCGACCCATAAGAGCTTTTAAAGGAATTGCGCCCAAATCATCTGCCCGAACCGAAGCCAATGCACCGCCAAACTTGCCAATTGGTGTTCGGATATAATCACATATATAAACGTCTTTTGTCATTAGTTTCTTTCAAAGTTTATTTGTTAGTATGCGCGATTCTGGTTCGCTCGTTTAACTCTCGTAAAACGTTTAATTCATTTGTTGTTGGTTCAGGCGTAGTCTCCAAATTATCAGCAAAACTCACTTGCCAGCCGACTGAATTTTGCACCTGTTCGCGTGTGACATTTGGGTGTAGCGAAACCACAGTAAACTCCTTACTTTCATGATTTGGTTTCCAAATGGCTAAATCGGTGATTAACAATGTAGGGCCTTTGGTGGTGATGCCCAGACGTTGTCTATGGTCACCGCCTTCACCATGACCAAATGAAGTGTAAAAATCAATTTTATCTACAAAGCTGCGTTTTGACTGCTTCATAGTGATGAAAATTTCTTGGCATGATGATGCGATTTCTGGTGCACCACCACCACCGGGTAGGCGAACTTTTGGATGGTCATAGTCACCAACTACTGTGGTGTTAATATTACCAAATTTATCTAGTTGAGCGGCACTCAAAAAACCAACAGTCACGCGCCCACCTTGCAACCAATAGCGAAACATTTCTGGAACAGAGACGGTGGTTAAGGCAGTGTCGCACAATTCTCCGTCGCCGATAGAAAGTGGTAAAACGTTCGGTTCAGTGCCGATTGTGCCACTTTCATAGATTAGTGTGATATCTGGAGAATGGGTTAAACGTGCGACATTACACGCAGCAGATGGGGCGCCAATGCCAACAAAGCAAACATCATCATTTTCCAAAACACGGCTTGCGGCAATGGTCATCATTTCATCGGAGTTGAATTTTAAATCAGTCATTATATATTCCTCAAATGGGTAATGCGAGCCGCAAAATCTTCGGGCTTTGCATCTAATACATTTTCCTTCATCCATGAAGTAAACAAATCCCGATCGGCCGCAATTTTGTCCCATTCTAAATAAGCAGAGTTGTCGCGGTCATAATATCCATGTGCATATGAAGGATGAGCACCACCCGGCACAATAGCGATCGCTGAGATTGTCCAATGCGGTAGAATACAAGCATTTGAATGTGTGTCGAGACTATCTACAACTTCTTCGACTGTAACAACTGCGCGTTTCGCTGCCAAAACAGCTTCTTTTTGAACGCCAATAATTCCTTCTAGCAATACATTGCCCTTTTTATCGGCCTTTTGTGCATGGATAAAGGAGACGTCAGGTTTATGGGCAGGGACCGCGGCGAGTTTTTCACCCGTAAAAGGGCAAGTGATTGATTTTATTTTTGGGTTTACGGCTGGTAGCCCCGCACCCAAATAGCCCCTAAAAACCGCACATGGCAGGCCAGAAGCGCCAGCTTCATAGGCATTAGCCATTGCAGCATGAGAATGTTCTTCTATTTCAATGGAATGTGGCCAGTTATTTTCAACCGCATCACGCATACGTCTTAAAAGCCCCACTCCAGGATTGCCAGCGTAAGAAAAAACTAGTTTTTTTGCCATACCCATACCGATCATTTGGTCATAAACCACATCAGGCGTCATGCGTATTAAAGTTAGGTTTTTAAATTGCTGGCGAATGGCCTCGTGTGCTGCCGCATGGGGGATTAGATGAGTGAATCCTTCAAACGCAACGGTATCGTTGTCGTTTAAATTTTCGGACACTGCTTTGCTGAGGTTTGTAAATATTGTCATTTTGTAAGCCTTAGAAAATACGCATTGCGTACAAAAGTACAATATGCTACAAGTTATTAGCTGAAGCGCAAAAAACAGTCAAGAGAAGAATAATGGAACCAAATAAAGCCGCTCGCAATAAAGATCATATCCAGTCGGTAGAGCTGGTGTTTAAGGTTGTTGAGATATTAGCCGAACATCCATATGGTCTGGTTTTAACTGAAGTTGCGGAATTAGCAGATATAACGCGTCCCGCAGCGCGGCGTTACCTGCTTTCATTGGTTGCTAATGGTTATGCCTTACAAGAGAAAAGGCGTTTTAAATTGTCATCGCGTATAGTTTCCGTTGCGCGCCAGTGGATTAGTAATGCTCAAATTTGGCGATTGGTGCAACCAATTCTGAATGAAGTGACCGATAAATTGCATGAAAGCTGTTCGATCGCTGAAATTTCAGGTCAAGACATTGTGTATGTCGCGCGTTCAGCGGCGCGCAGAATAATGACTGTTCAAATTTCTGTAGGCACACAAATGCCAATATATTGCACCTCAATGGGGCAGGTTTTATTAACTTATCAATCGAAGCAAGTTCAAACAGATCTTATTTCGAAAATGAATTTTAATAGGGGCACTGAAAAGAGCATTGCCACCTCAAAAGAAATGTCCACTCGTATTAATCTCATTAAAAAGCAAGGATATGTCGTTGTTGATGAGGAATTGGAGTTAGGGCTATGTTCATTAGCAGTTCCAATTAGGCATCCAGATGGGCAGGTAAAAACAGCGCTAAATATATCAGCGCCAACATCTCGTTTCTCGTCAATAGATTTTGTTGAAAATGCACTTCCCGTATTGATCAAAGCTCGAGATGAAATTGAAACCTTGATTATTGACTGATACTATATTGAACCCATTCCACATATAAAATTGACCACGAAGTAAAAATAACGATCAAACTAACCAATAGGATTTTTTATGAAAGCAGCTTATATCACAGCCCATGGTGGCGCCGATGTCTTGGAATATGGTGATATGCCAGACCCTGTCGCTAAAGCCGATGAAGTTTTGGTTGATATTCATGCTGCCAGTGTCAATGGCGCTGATTGGAAAGTGCGTGAAGGCAAGACCAATCAGTTGACAAGTTTCCCCTATATTCTGGGTCGTGATTTTTCTGGCATCATCTGCGCTGTGGGTAGCCAAGTAACCGACCTTAAGGTTGGGGACGCGGTGTTTGGCGTTTGCCCCCGCGACCACGAAGCCGCCTATGCCGAAAAAATCGCCATAAAAGCTAATATGTTGGCTTTGAAACCAGATGCAATTGATCATGTCGAAATGGCGTCGGTTGGCCTCATTGGCCTCACTGCTTTGGTTTCGATAGAAGATGAATTACAGCTTCAATCGGGTGAAACTATCCTTATTCAAGGTGGTGCGGGCGGTGTGGCGAGTTTCGCCATTCAACTGGCAAAACATATTGGCGCTCATGTCATCACCACAGCGAGTGCAAAAAATCACCCTTATATAAAAAGCCTTGGTGCTGATCAGATCATTGATTATAACAACCAAAACTTCACTGATATTGGCAAAATTTGCGATGCTGTATTCGAAACTGTTGGCGGTGAAACGGCTTTGCAGTCTTTCAAAGTGTTAAAAAAAGGCGGGCGCGCTGCTTTCATTGCATCTGGTAAACAAGCCCCTAAAGCACCATCGGCCGATTACACTTCCATTCGCCCACAAGTTGGCCGTAGCCGCGCACATTTGGAAAAAATCGCGGCATTGGTTGAACAGGCTATTGTTAAATTGCCAGAAATCACCCAATTCACTTTGTCAGAAGTCGCAAAAGCTCATGAAATTAGCCAATCTCAACATTTGCGTGGCAAATTAACCTTTAAAATTAGATAGTAATTCAAAACACCAATTATCTCGCTGACTCAGACGATTATGATGGTTGATTTTTATAACACTGGGTGGAACTGAAAAGGGAGCAAAACGATGATGAATTCCAAATCGACTTCTGATTGGGAGCCAGATATCCGCACTTTGCGATGTTTCATAACCGTGTCTGAAGAGCGTAACATCACCCGCGCCGCAATGCTTTTGCACATCGCGCAGCCCGCCCTTAGCCGTCGGATGGCTAAGCTTGAGCATGATTTAAAGTTATCGCTTTTTGATCGTTCGGTTCGCGGGGTAAATCTAACACCTGCGGGGAAGATTTTACTCGATCGTGCGTATGTAATTTTTGAACAATTGGCGCAAACTTATCATGATGTGACCGCCAGTTCCAAACGTCCAGCTGGAACAGTGGTTGTTGGGATGCCCCCTACACCAGGGGAATTTATCGTTCCACCTTTGTTGAGTAGAATAAAAAAATCTTTTCCTGATATTGAATTGCGGTTTCGTGAGGGGTTCAGCAGAGAATTGGAGGATTGGCTTTTGAACGGGCAGGTCGGTTTGGCAGTTATGCACAACCCACCTGATCGAGCCGATATTTCTCGAAAGGAATTGTTGGTCGAAAAGTTACATTTGATTGGGCAAAAAGGGACTTTAGACCAATCTGTCTACACATTGGCTGAAGCGGCAGCCCTACCGTTGATTATGCCATCGCGGGCGAATTATCTACGTATTTTGGTGGACCAGCACGCCAAAGAGAATGGTTATAACCTGAATGTAACGCAACGAGTGGACGGGGTTTGGCACCTCAAAGCCCTTGTGCGTGGCGGACATGGGTTTACTCTGCTTACCTTTGGTGGGGTCTTGACTGAATTTCACCTTGGTACCCTCATGGCCGCCCCGATCATCAAACCAGAAATAAAATGGCAATTATGCACTGCGACAAAGGCCGATCAACACCAGAATATGGCTATTCGTGAGGTTGAAAAAACCATTGCCGAGATTGTTGCAGATCTGGTCGCCAGAAATATTTGGCACTAACCATGCTCAAATGGCATTGAAGTTATAGCGAATTAGCATTTTAAGCATGAATGATTTTATGGCATTCATTCTCTTAAGGTTAGTCAAAGGGACTGGTCCTAAGGGAGGAAAAAATGAAAAAATTAATTTCGGTCGCTGTTATGGCGAGCATGATGGCCAGCGTTGCTGTCGCCGACACATTTAAATGGATCACATATAAACCACAAGGAGCAGGGGACGCACAAGCGATCACGACTCAATGGTTTGCTGATCAATTTGCTGAACGCACCGGTGGTGCCCATGAGATAGAAATTTTCTGGGGTGGATCTGTTGCCAAAGCAAGAGAAATTCCCGAAGTGTTGGCTGCTGGGGTTGGCGATTTTGGTGATGTTATTACGCCATATTTCCCCGACTTATTGCCGCTTAACAACGCTGTTGGGTTTTTTATTCCACAACCAATGGATACTGCTGCGGTAGGCGAAGCCATGATAAATTGGCATAAAACATACCCGCAATATGCTGAAGAATTGGCGGCGCAAAATCTGCGCGCAATCGGCTTTCGTCCGTTGGAAAGCTATGGCCTTTTGTGCACCAAACCTGTGAGGTCGATTGAAGATTTAAGTGGGTTGCGCATACGGTCTTACGGGTTTGCCTATCCTACGTTGATTGAAGCTATGGGAGCCACACCTGTGTCGATATCGACTTCAGATGCCTATGAGGCATTGCAGCGTTCCATTATCGATTGTAGCCCAATTGGGCCAGCGTTGGCGCGTGCATGGAAATATGACGAGGTAGCAAAATATTACATTGAAGTGCCTTTTGGCGCATCTTTTGGCCATATAATCTCGATGAATCTTGATAGCTATAACGCAATGGACGATGAGACACGTACCATTGTCGATAAACTCGGCGAGGAATATCTTACAGAATATAGCGATATGCTCAAAGAAGATGCCGAGCGCTCACGTGAGCTGTGGAAGGGTGATCTTGGTGTTGAAGTTATCAAGTTCCCCGAAGGTCAATTAGAGGCATTGATCTCTGATGAAAATGTCCAAAATGTTCGCAAGGAGTGGATCGAAAAGGCGAAAGCTTTGGGCGTTCCCGTTGATGCAATTCTTGAAAAGCTAACTTTTTGAATAAATGTTGCCAGCACAGGGTGATTTTGTGCTGGCAGCTTGGAGATCCCCAATGAATTTAATCTTACAATTACGCAACGGCTTTGGCCGTGCGTTAAACTTTTGCGGGCTTGCTGCTGGGTTTATTTTACTGGCGGTCATGACATTAGTCGTGGCGAATGTGTTGCTTCGGTATCTATTTAACGCGCCTATTGCTGGAACGTTGGAGATGACTGAAGGCGCCTTACCACTCATCATTTTCTTGTCCCTTGCGATGACACAATATGAGGGTGGGCATATAAAAGTCGTTTTGCTGACTAGAAAACTATCTCAAAGATTGCAACGTGCGGCGGTTGTATTTGCGATGCTTGTAGGAGCCGCTTTTTTTGCATGGGCAAGCTATGCCGGTTGGATGTCTATGGCAAAGTCTATTGCCATTGGCGAAATAGAGCGTGGTTCAATTCGATATCCCCTGTGGCCAGTTAAGGGCACGATTGCATTGGGAATGAGCCTGCTCACACTACAGTTTTTAATTGATGCACTATTGGCCGCCCTTGGTGGCGAATTACCCAATGCTGAAGCGGAGGAAATATAATGAGTAATTTAGTTATTGGTCTATTGGGAACTGCAGCTTTGTTTGCAGGTATTCTTCTTGGCGTAAATGTGATGGTTGTACTGGGACTCGTGGGCGCACTCGGGCTGGCTGCGTTGGTTGGTTTTGGCGCATCTACATCCCTTTTGTCGACCGTGTTTTTTGATACAACACATTCGTTTCATTTTTCGGTTATTCCGCTGTTCCTGTTGATGGGGTTCTTTGCCATGCGTGCTGGGCTGGGAGAAGATTTGTTTGAGGCAGCTTCTAAATGGCTTGGTGGCTTGCGTGGCGGGTTGGCAATTTCAACTACATTGGGTGCGGCTGCGTTTGGTGCAGCTTCTGGTTCATCCGTAGGCACTGCGACCATATTCACCAAATTGGCGCTTCCTCAAATGTTGGATCGTGGCTATGATAAGAGCCTTGCATCCGCCTCTATCGCCATTGCAGGGACACTGGCAGTTATGATCCCGCCCTCGGCATTGATCGTGGTTTATGGCATTCTAACCGACAGCTCGATTGGTGCGTTGTTGATTGCAGGCTTCATACCGGGCATTTTGTTTGCACTCATTCTTTGTCTGGCAATTTGGATTCGGGTTAAACTTAACCCAGAACTTGCACCACTTGACACGCGTACCTATTCTTTGAAAGAGAAAGTTCTGTCTTTGCGGATGGCTGGACCACTGATGCTGATCATCGTGGTTATTGTTTCGGGGCTTTATTTAGGAGTTTTTACACCTACTGAGGCAGGAGGGATTGGTGCAGGTCTAACTTTCATTCTGGCTTTAATTCGCCATCGCGGGATTAAAGGAATAGAAATGCGCGAAACGCTTTTGGAAACAATGCGTACAACCGCGATGATCTTTGCTATTTTGATGTGCGCTTTACTTTTCTCGAAATTTCTAGCTTTGTCAGGCATGACAAATGCGGTTGGCGGCTTTTTAACAGGTCTTGATGTGAACCGATGGGTCATCGTGTTGCTTGTTGCGCTTATCTATCTGGCACTCGGGATGTTAATGGATGCGCCTGCTTTATTAGCTATCACTTTGCCTATCACCTATCCAGTGATGATGGATCTAGGTTTCGATCCGATTTGGTTTGGCATTTTTGTGGTGCTTCTGGTTGAAATTGGAGCCGTCACACCGCCAGTTGGTATCAACTGTTTCGTGGTGCAATCAGCCTCGGATGGACGGGTTCGTCTTGAAGATGTTTTCCGTGGGTTGTTGCCATTCGTATTGGCTGGGTTCGTCATGCTTATATTGCTTTGTGTATTTCCGCAGATTGCGCTGTTTCTTCCTGAGAGGATGAAATGATGAATGATATTCAGGAGCTTTGGAATAATGACGCCGTTCCTATTGTGCTGCGTAGTACAGAGACTTCACCCTTTGGTCGCAAGGTGCGTATGGCAATAATCCATCTTGGGCTTGAAGGGCGGGTTACACTTGAGCCCGCCGATACCTTAGACGAGAATGATAGTCTCAGATTGCAAAATCCATTGGGTAAGATGCCATGTCTACTCATTGGAGGCGAAGCACTCTTTGACAGCCATGTCATTCTAGAAATGTTAGACACTCTTGCTGGTAGCAGAAAACTGGTTCCGCCTTCTGGTTTAGCCAGGTTTCAGGCGCTGACCCAAACACGATTGGCTGATGGCATAACCGATGCGGCGTTGTTGATCATCTACGAGGGGCGATTTCGCGAAACTAACACAATCTCGAAGCGTTGGCTCACCCATCAGCGTGATAAAATTCGGCGTGGTTTAACTGTTTTTGAACAGTCACCACCTGACCCAGAACAAGTAAATTCGGTGACAATCACATTGGCATCCTGCCTCGGTTATCTGGATTGGCGACAACCAATAAATTGGCGTTCAGAATTTCCGCAGTTGGTAAACTGGTTGTGCGAATTTTCTGTAATGCATCCTTTCTGGGATGCAACAGAGAGGAAAAATAAATGAGTGATTGGCCTCATCAACGCCTACCAGCACCTGACCCTAAAACATACAATGCGTGTCAGCAGGAAATTCATGACGCCATTGCCAATGGCCCGCGTGGTGGAGTCCGCGGCCCGCTCGCGGTTTGGCTTCATCGACCTGAATTGGCTGCAAGGGCTCAGGAACTGGGGCGGTATTGCCGCTATGATACGGTTCTTGACCCGAAATTGTCAGAACTGGCTATTCTTGTGGCGGGGCGTGTGTTCGGATCAGAATATGAATGGCAGATACACAAGGGGTTTGCACTCAAAGTAGGATTATCCGCAAAGATCATCGAAGCAATCCGATTGAACGAGCAACCCACATTTTCTGACCCTGCTGAAGAAGCTGTGCATGATGTGGCGCGAGCCGCGCTTGAAACTCGAACCGTCAATGATGCGCTATATGCGCGTGCGGTCGGCATTTTAGGTGAGGCCGCGCTAGTCGATCTAGTGGGGGTGCTTGGTTATTACACGCTTATTTCACTCACTATCAATGTTTTTCAAATCCCGCCTTTGGGCAATAATCCAGCTCCGGAGCTACAAGATGACTAATCGACCGTTGACTTGGTTACATGATCCACATCCGACGACAACCCTGCTGCCAAAAGGTGCAACCGACTGCCATTGTCATGTGTTTGGTCCCATAGTCCAATTTCCCTATGCGCAGGGCAGTGGGTTTAAACCTGCTGATGCACCCAAAGAAGCGCTCTTTGCGCTGCATGACCAAATGGGGATAGAGCGTTGCGTTATTGTGCAGTCGGGCTGTCACGGTTTTGATAACAGTGTGGTTGTCGATGCTATGCAAGCTAGGCCCGGCCGCTATCTCGGCATCGCCTTGGCACCCGTAAATATTTCTGATGTAGCCCTTGATACGCTCGCGCATCAAGGATTTAGGGGTGTGCGTTTCAATTATATGGCGCATTTGGCTCCAGGCGCAAGTGACGATGAACTCCGCACGTTGGCGCCACGATTAGCAGATCGGGGTATGCATCTTCAACTTCATATGGAAGCTGATCTTATTGAGGTTCTCACGCCTGTTTTGGCAAGCTTGCCGGTGCCAGTGGTCATTGATCATATCGGGCGTATTGATGCTTCAAAGGGGAGAGATCAGAAACCATTTCAGGTGCTTTTGCGGCTGCTCGACAACCCACACGTCTGGTGCAAAGTCTCTGGTAGTGAGCGCGCTTCTAGACAAGATCCGCCATATGCTGACGCATTGCCTTTTGCCCATTCCATTGTTGAGCGGTTTGGCGACCGCGTCCTTTGGGGAACAGACTGGCCACATCCAAATTTTCGCTCGGATCCACCTGACGATGGTGATCTGTTTGATCTCTTACCACAAATCGCACCTGATGCATCGACTTTACAAGCATTGATGGTCGACAATCCAACGAAACTTTTTCGATTTAGGGAAACTTAATATGAGTAAACGGCTTGAAGGTAAAATTGCAATTGTCACTGGGGCAGGTTGTGTTGGCCCAGGATGGGGGAATGGGCGCGCGACTTGTGTGCGTTTCGCCGAGGAGGGCGCAAAGATTTTCGCTGTGGATCTGAAACCTGACACGATGGAAGAGACCCTAGATCGCGTACGGGCAGTAGGTGGTCAAATCGAGCCTTATTTATGTGACGTTACAAGCCGAGTCGCCGTTGAAAAGATGGTTGCGGCGTGTATTGCGCGCTTTGGAACGGTCGATATCCTTGTGAACAATGTTGGCGGATCGGCCAAGGGGGGAGCGACGGAATTAACCGAAGAAATTTGGGAACGTCAAATGGATTTGAACTTGAAAAGCGTCTTCCTCACTTGTCGAAGCGTTCTACCCTATATGATCGCCCAAAAAGCAGGGGCCATAGTAAATACAGCTTCGACTTCGGGGATCCGTTATACAGGTGCAACACAAGTTGCTTATTCAGCAGCCAAAGCGGCAATCATACAATTTTCTAAAGTAACCGCCGTAGAATTTGCGCCAAAAGGCGTGCGTGTGAACACAGTTGTGCCGGGGCAATTACACACCCCCATGGTAGAGACCCGCCTCGCTGGTCAACGTACAGGGGGCGATGTAGATTCTTTGTTACAATCACGGCTCAATCGAATTCCTCTTGGTTGGATGGGCGATGGGCGTGATACAGCGAACGCGGCTTTATTCCTCTGCTCGGAAGAGGCACGTTTTATCACAGGGACAGAAATTATAGTTGATGGCGGCATGAGTTCACGATGTGATTGAAGATTGGCATCCGACATGTATTCAAAAACACACACCTCTATTACCGATGCATTGAAGCGTTGTTCGAGAGTTTGTCCTATCTGTCACACGCCTTCTTTTGCCGTCGACGAAGTCTTGGAGAACCGAACCTTAGGTTATTGCGTGAGCCCAAAAGGGGAAATAATAGCGCTATGTGGCTTATCGTCGCCGACAGGAATTGAAGGCGTTTTAGCCGCCGAGTGGCATATTTGTTATGACATGAGTTCACATTCATTTTTATGAGAAACACCTCAATGCTGGCTTGCGGGGTAAGTGGCAAGCGTTGCTAGTCTTCTAACAATATAGTTGTTTTATTAGGTAAGCTTGATTCTCGGCTAAATCAAAAAAAATTGCACGAGCAGGGCGTATATTTATCTCCTGAAATAATCGACAAATTTTGAAATATTTGAATGCAAAGGAAAGGTATCATTTGATGCCTATTCCTTTGTGAAGCAAGACGGTATCGTAAAATAAGAATACAATTAACGAGGGAAAGAGGGAAAAAATGAAGAAAAGAAATAAAATATTGTCGGTCGCTTCTGTTGCAATTGCAACATTTGGCTTGACGGGCTTGGCAGCAACTGCTGAGGAAGTTATTTTAAAAGGTGCAAGTTGTTTCACGATTGGTAGCCCGCCATCGGTTTCATTTGAAAAACTGGTAAAAGAAATTAATGAAAAAGGTAAAGGGGTTGTGAAGATTAACCTTGTCGGTGGTGCTCCTGCGATTGGAAGTGCGTTGACATTGACACAAAAAATGTCGATAGGTATTTTTGATATTCTCGGTTGCCCAGAAACCTATTTTGGCAATGTAGTTCCAGAAGTGCCCGTTTTGCGTTTAACCAAGAAACCTTTTGCGGAATTGCGAAAAAATGGAGCAATGGCTTATTTAGAAACGTTGTTCAATAAGAAAAATATTCATTATGTTGGTCGCCATTATGATTTTGGCGGGTTTAGCTTGTGGCTCAATAAAAAAATTGATAAGCCAGATTTAACGGGTTTGAATTTACGCACTGCGGAAAATTATACAGCTTTCTTTAAAGCTTTGGGTGCGAATGTGCAAAGCGCAGAGGCACCACAAATCCTGCCATTAATGGAAAATAATATCCTTCAGGGCTTTGGCTGGCCCGCTGGAGCATTTGCTCCGCCTTGGATGAAGGTCACTAGATATCAAGTCAAGCCAAGTTTCTATCAGGCGCCAATGCATACAATATTCAACTTAGAAAAATGGGAATCAATGACTGATGCGCAGCGGAACTTGGTTACAAAAATCACTATGGCTCATGAACTAAGTAATGAACCAGGTAACCCCACACTAGGAGCTCACCTTGCCAAAGGAGATAAAATTCGAGCTGATGCGGGCATTGAAGTGATTGAATTCACAGGAGAACAAGCAAAGCTGTGGTCGGATACAGCCGAAAAAGCGGCTTGGGATGAGGTGTTAAGTAACAACCCAGAAAATGGTCATAAATTAATGGAGCTGTTTAAATAATCTAAATAATATTATGAAGAGATTGGATTAACTATCTGATTTCTTTGTAATTAACATTTATTTGAATCATAAATTAAATATATATTGAACTTCATTGAATCTGAATTTAACGGTATTTGGGTGTTTTTTAGTTACTCTATTGGTTTTGTAATAAAGATCACGTATCAGTGTTGATCAAATTAAACAAACATTGATTGATGGTTGTCAATGAGCATTTAAAAGTGACCCACCTAGATCAAAGAATAAGGCCAACTGACGAGCGGCTCTCCACAAGCAAGTCCGTCAGTTGGCCTTATATTGTTCAGAGTTAAATTATTGCTGCATTTTCATTTTCACCTTCAGCAAAATATACAATTTCTGCACCTAATATTCGGTTGATTAAAACATTGCCAGACTGTTGATATAGGTCATCTGTTTTTGGCACACGCGCTTCGAGTTGAATCACGCATTTCATACCCATTTTCATCGCGGCGGCTGCGCATAAACGCACAAAATTAGATTGGACAGCGACAGTTATCAATACAATATCATTATTTTGCGCGGCCGCTGGCCCCAGATAATATTCTAATTGCCTGACTTTATTGCCGCCCATGGCTAACGGCAATGTGTCATCGCGTTTTGCATCAATTTTTATGCCCAATTCTTCGCTTAGCCGCTTTAAATATTCAAGTTCCGTGGCCAAATTAAACAATTTTACTCTTTTGTGTTTGGCCAATTGAGGCAATATCGCAATTATTTTTTTGTAATTAGATGACATCAATAACTCCCTTGTAAAACAGTACTAAACCCATTAAAAACAGTAAGAATTCTAATAAATAACGCAACATATGTGGTTTGATATGCCTCTCAAATGCCCTGCCAACCACCATACCCGATTAAAATGGCGGGAATGAATATCAGACTCAAGGAAATAACCCCTTCGCCCCAACCATTTATGATTAAGTGCAGTGTCAGCGCAGCACCATAGGCAAAAATAAAATACGCACGTAATGTTGCTTTTATTGGTTTTAAATCCAAATCACTATTCATGAATACGCATAACGCCACTGGGCCCAGTATACCCAAGGAGGCCAGTCATTAAACCAGATAAAATACCGCCGCCTGGCAACCCCACTTTGTCGACCAGATCGGATGATTTGATTTTTTTACTCAAAACCAATTGCAACACAGCTAGCAAGATAAATATGCCGCCTATTATTTTTAGAAAACCAACAGATGTAGTTAGCAGCAGACCTAAACCCACTGGAATACCAAGCACTGAGCGAATTACTATATTTAAAGTCAATGTTCTTGTGTTCTGACGTCAATAACAGCACAGAAAGAAAAAGATTGATAACAATTGCAATTTGCACCGCAATTATGGGATCAAAAACAAACAGCAGCCCAGGACCTGCGACTAAGCCCAACCCCACACCAGCCGCAACTTGAAAGTTCGTGCCAATTAAGATTAACATAAACGGCAACAGCAAACTTGCCTGCCAATAGTCACTCAAAAAAGTAAATTCCATTTTTAAATTTTATACCAACAATTACATTAAACAACTGGTAAAATGGTCTATGGGCATGAATTTTATTGATATAATGACTAGGCCGTAGACTCATAAAATCGGAGAATAATTCTGATTGATGCTAATTTAACCATCGCAAGATACATTTGACCCAATTTGTCATATCTTGTTGCAATTCTTCTGAAGAATTTGATTTTATTGAAGAAACGCTCAACTAAATTTCTTTGTTTATATAGATATGGGCTGAATACAAAAGACGACCTGCTATTCGATTTAGGTGGAATGTTAGCCCAAGCTCCTTTTTCAAACAGCATATCGCGCAACCACTTTGCACCATAGGCCTTATCAGCCAGTAGCATTTCGCCTTTTTTCATATGGCTTAACAAATCTTCAGCAACTGAAATATCATGATCTTGGCCAGAAGTTAAACAAAGTCGTATCGGTAAACCACGTGCATCGGTTACAACATGGATTTTTGTAGTGAGACCGCCCCGACTTCGTCCCATATAACGATCTGGGTGGCTTTTTTTAAAGTTGCGCCACTATGATGAACACGAACACTTGTACCATCGATCATTTGAATGTCCCCTTCATAAGCTTCTGTAATTGTGTCCATAATTAAATCCCAAACACCAGACTTTGTCCATCTGTAAAAACGATTATAGCATGTTGTGTGTGGCCCATATCGACCAGGAAGGTCAGCCCAAGGTGAGCCAGACCGTAAAATCCAGAAAATGCCATTTAATACTCGTCGATCATCAACTCGTGGGACACCGCGTGATTTTTGCGGCAATATTGGTTGAATAATTGACCATTCAAACTCACTCATTTCATATCGTGCCATCATAACTCCTCCTGATAAACAGTGAATCAGATAAATAGCAGTTTGAAAACAGATTTTATAATTTTATGAGTTTACGGCCTAGTCGCAGAAGAATATTCGTCAGGATATAAATCTTGGAATTTCTGATCGATTTCAGAAATCTTATAGGCAACACCACCAGCATTGCGAATGAGATTATCCAGTTGATGCAATGATGATTGTAGATTTGCCGCAATAGAACCTGGCAATTTAATCAGATTCTTGGCCTGATTGATGAGCATTTGAGCATCATTTTGAAGCTGACTAATTTGATTATTGATTTGCTGCAATGTTTTTGCAGCATCTACAATATTTTGACCGAAAGCTCCTGCATCAAATACAGGCAAAGCGAAAGCATGGGCTTGATAGGCTGGCTGTGATAAAGTCAGCGCACCAATCATAGCTGCAAACAAAGGGCGTTTGAATTTTGGGGGAATGTTCATTTTTCAATCTCCTATTGGTTTTGAGGATAAATATCGATGAGCGAGTTTGCCCATTCGAGGTTTTTGTGGGTGAGAAAACTCGATACAAAATCGCCCCCACCTTCGGCGATAACTCGGTCTAACAATTGATGATCTTGTTTTGAGGAAGAGGCCGTAAAAGCCAATGCAATCGGCCCAAGTGCCAAATCGAAAAGACGATTGCCTTTGCTGCTTTGGAAATAATATTCACGCTTGGCAGCGGCTTGCGAGATTATAGCAATCTGCCTTACATTTAATCCAAATGACTCATAGATTTTATGCTGCTGTGGTTCTAAGGCTCGCTCATTGGGCAAGAATATGCGGCTTGGACAAGATTCAATCAAAGCGGGGGCAATGCTACTATTGGCAATATCTGACAATGACTGAGTTGCAAATATTACTGACACATTGCGCTTACGCAAAGTCTTCAACCACTCTCGAATACGCCCCGCGAATTCTGGGTCGTCAAGAAATACCCATGCCTCATCGAGAATTAAAAGTGTAGGTTTGCCGTCAAACTTCTCTTCGAGCCGATGAAACAAATAAGTCAACGTTGGCAGAACCGCACTTTTTGTGTGCATTAATTCTTCCATTTCAAAACATTGAATTGAACCCAGATTTAGTTTGTCCAAATCAGCATCTAACAAACGTCCATGCGGCCCAGATAAAGTATAGGGCTGCAAAGCTTGTCTTAAAACGTTGCTCTGAAATAATGCAGATAAACCCGTCAAAGTCCTTTCGGTCTTTGGCGCTTGCGACAAACTCACTAATGCCGACCAAATACCCTCTTTAAATTCAGGCGTCAGAATAATTGCTTCATGGGCAATTAGATCACAAATCCATTCATGTGCCCAAACTCTTTGATTGGCATTATCGATATTTGCTAATGGTTGGAATGCGGCTTCGCCAATATCATCGACTCCTCCCAAATCAAACCAAGTCCCACCCATTGCAAGCGTTGCTGTTCTAGCTGAACCACCTTTGTCAAATATATAGACTTGTGAATCTTCATAACGCCTGAATTGCATAGCAATTAATGACAAAAGGACGGATTTACCTGCG
>NVQL02000011.1 GCA_002400495.2 Alphaproteobacteria bacterium
TTTTCATGATGCCTTATTCGCGGGTGTCAATCAGCTCGAATTAAGCGCGCATTTGGCGTCGCGTTGCGGCCATTTGGGGCGCGCGAGATCGCTAGACTTACCACGGGTTGGCAAAATGTCTTCTGTGCTAGAAGACCATCAAGCCATCATAACCGCCATTGAAGAAAAAAATGTCGAAAAGTCGATTCAAATGATGCGCGAGCATTTGTCTGGCACGATGGAAAGATTGCCGCAAATTATAGCTGAAAATAAGGAATTATTTTCATAATATAGGTGGTGTTTTATGAAAGTTTTGAACGCCGAGCTTTTCTGTGTTTCAAAAAATAAATTGGGCGAATCTCCAGTTTGGGTGGAACAGCAACAAGCTCTATATTGGATAGATTTAACTGCCGCAACCCTCAATTGCGTTAAAAACAATCAACACAAAATATTTGATCTGGACGACCCAATTAGCGGCTTTGCTCAATCCGAGAACGGCAATTTTATCTGTGCCACTCACAATGGATTTTCTGAACTTTCTTTCACCAATGGCAAACCGCAACAAAAATTAATTGTTGATTTGTTTGGCAATAAAGCTAATTTTAGAATGAATGATGCCGCACTTGATCGTCAGGGGCGTTTCTGGGCAGGAAGTCTGCAAATGGCCGAGGTCGACGCCGCGCAACCCACCGGACACGTCTATTGTCTTGCCCGGCAACATGCTAGCGCGAAATTGTCTGGATTCAAGGTGCAAAATGGTTTGGCATGGAGCCCCGATGGCAAAACCATGTATGTATCGGATTCCCATCCCGCTGTCGCTTCAATTTGGAAATATGATTTTGATATAGAAACCGGCATTCCTAGCAACAAACGGTTATTTGCGACCGATAAAAAACTAGGTGGCAGACCAGATGGCGCGACAGTTGATACCGATGGGTGTTATTGGATTGCAGCCAGCGATTCCGGCAAAATATTGCGTCTAACCCCAGATGGCAATATAGACGCCATCATAAATGTCCCGACCCGAAACGTAACCAATATATGCTTTGGCGGTGCAAACCTGTCCACCCTTTACATCACCACACAAATATATAAATACCCAAATGAAAATGCCGGTAATCTTTTTGCCGTTAATACAAGTTGGCAGGGAATTAAAGAGACAGGCTACCAAGGTTAAGGTAAAGAGCTGCTTTAAAAAAATAAATTAAGCCAATTCCGTAATGTGTGTTTTATTGATTGGTATTTTTTCTTTAAATTTTAATAGATTATGGATTTTTGTACCATTATGAATTCAGAGTTATTACAAAGTCTATGATGAAATTTCTATCGAATTAAGCGGAAGTTTGGTTGTAAGTTTAACCTCAGTCATGGCAATTGTTGATGAGGTTTCCATGACATCATCCATTTCTGACAATATATCCCAATAAAAATCTTCAAATTGTTTTACATTTTTAACGACAATTTTTAATAGGAAATCAACACCACCCATCATAGTGTAGCATTCTGTCACTTCTGGATGTTTTTGAATTTCGTGCATGAATCTTTCTAACTCATGCCTGCCTTTTCTGACCAGCTTTACATTCGCAAACACCACCACCTTAAGGCCCAATAGTTCGGCATTTAATAGGGCAACTTTGCTCTTTATAATTCCCGTTTCGGTCAGGTTGTTTATGCGCCGCCAACAAACAGATTTAGACATGCCGACCCGGTCGGCAATTTCGGTGATAGGCAATACGGCATCATCCTGTAAAATTTCAAGAATTTTTTTATCAAACTTATCTATCATGGGATTAAAAACCAATTATATGTTAAATATTGAAATTATATTCCAAAACTCTATCGAATAATATGGATAAAGGGAAGCAAATTCTCCGATGCCGCGGTAAAATTATCTCAAAACAAGCTTGTATATTTGAGGGGATAATCATGGCTAAAAACCAAAATCAATTCAGTGACGGAAATTCTCAAAACCAACTATATGTGCCGCAACCCACTGCGCGGCCAGATGGGTTTAACGATTTTTCACATCTTCATATTCCAGATGTTGAACAATCGGATCGCCCGGCCATTGATTGCAGCCCACATGACATGAGAGATCTGGCATATGGGCTCATTCGGGTTCTGGATGATGATGGTAAAGCCAAAGGAAATTGGAATTGTGGGGTTGAGCCCCAAATACTTTTGCAAGGCTTAAAAGACATGCTTTTAACCCGCATGTTTGATGAAAGAATGCAGACCATGCACCGTGTGGGCAAAATATCATTTTACATGAAATGCACCGGCGAAGAAGCCATCAGCGTGGCGCATACAGCGGCCATCAATTTTGAAGATATGGTTTTTCCGTCCTATCGCAATCAAGGCATTCTGTTGGCGCGGGGCTACAACCTTGTTGATATGATGTGCCAATGCCTTTCCAATGCGCGAGACAATTGCAAGGGGCGGCAATTGCCGATTATGTATAGCTGGAAAAAAGGTAATTTTTTCTCCATTTCGGGCAATTTAGCCACTCAATTCAGCCAGGCGGTTGGCTGGGCTATGGCCGAAGCGCAACAAGGCGGTAACCGTTTGGCCACTACATTTGTAGGCGACGGTAGCACTGCTGAGTTAGATTTTCATTCGGCGCTTAATTTTGCTGCCACTTATAGCCCGCCGGTCATATTAAACATCACCAATAACCAATGGGCAATCTCGAGCAATCAAGTGATTGCTGGTGGTGAGAAAACCACTTTTGCAGCGCGTGGCATTGGCTTTGGATTGCCGAGCCTACGGGTTGACGGCAATGACTTTTTGGCTGTTTACGCAGCCACAAAATGGGCGGCAGAACGCGCACGTGCCGGGCTTGGTGCAACGCTCATTGAATATTTCACCTACCGCGTTGCGCCACATTCTACATCGGATGATCCATCTGCATACCGACCAAAAAATGAAGAAGATTTGTGGCCACTGGGCGACCCTATTGAGCGGTTAAAAACCCATTTAATCAACTTAAATGAATGGTCGGAAGATCAACATAATATATTGATTGAAAAGATTAAAATCAAATTGAAGAAAAGTTATAAGGAAGCTGAAAGTTACGGAACTTTGAAAACTGGTGACCGACCAGATGTGACCACAATGTTTGAAGATGTATATGAAGACATGCCGTTAAATTTGCGCAGACAACGTCAAGAAATGGGGCTTTGATTATGGCACAGATGAATATGTTAGAAGCCATTTTATCAGCTCAAAAAACCATGTTGCAGCGTGATGATAAAGTCATCATTTTGGGCGAAGATGTTGGGTATTTTGGTGGTGTTTTTAGAGCCACCGAAGGCTTGCAAGCCGAATTTGGTACCAATAGGGTGTTTGATACGCCAATTTCAGAAAATGGCATTGTTGCCGCGGCCATTGGTATGTCTATCAATGGGTTAAGGCCAATTGCTGAAATTCAATTTGCCGATTATATTTACCCAGCTTTCGATCAAATCGCTTCAGAGGCGGCAAAACTTCGTTATAGAAGTGGCGGTGAATATTCAACCAATATCACCATTCGCACACCATGTGGCGGTGGCATACGTGGCGGTCAAACCCACAGCCAAAGCCCTGAAGGAATTTTTACTCATGTAACTGGTATCAATGTGATCATGCCTTCAAACCCTTATGATGCCAAAGGCCTGTTAATTTCGGCCATTGAAAGCAATGACCCGGTTATATTTTTCGAACCCAAAAGATTGTATAATGGTCCATTTTATGGTGAGCCTGATAAATCTTCTGTTGGTTGGGATACGCATTCAAAGGGTGAAGTGCCCGAAGGCCATTATTCCATTCCGTTCGGTCAAGCCGCCATCACCCGCGCTGGTCAAGAATTGACCATCATCACCTATGGCACAATGGTGCATGTCGTTGAAACAGCAGTTGAAATGACCGGTGTCGATGCCGAAATCATTGATTTGCGTAGCCTTGCGCCGATTGATTATGACAGCATAATTAACAGCGTGAACAAAACCGGCCGCTGCTTGGTTGCGCATGAAGCGACCAAAACTGGCGGTTTTGGTGCCGAAATTTTATCAATTGTGCAAGAAAACTGCTTTTGGAAATTGCGCGCCCCAATAGAACGTGTGGCGGGGTGGGACATTCCCTATCCGCACGCGTTTGAATGGGAATATTTTCCGGGGCCAAAACGTATTTCTAACGCAATTAACCGCATTATGGAGGCTTAAATTATGGCTGTTTTTAATTTTTTATTGCCAGACTTGGGCGAGGGGGTCGTGACCTCTGAAATTGTGGAATTGAACGTAAAAGTTGATCAAGTTGTTGCAGAAGATGATGTTTTAATCGCGATGATGACGGATAAAGCCACTGTCGAACTGCCATCACCAGTTGATGGTAAAATTACAAAAATTGCCGGTGGTATTGGCGATGTTATTAATGTTGGAGAAATCCTATTTAGCTTCGATGTGTCAGATGAAACAGAAATATCATCCCCACCTGCCAAAACTGCAGACATTGCGCCCACCCTTCCTGCGAAAGCGCCGGAAAAGCCGGTAATTGCCCAACAAAATAGCAATGATATATTGGCTTCTCCCTCATTGCGTCGGCGGGCTGCTGATGCGGATATCGACCTAAGTCTGATTGTCGGTTCTGGGCCTGCCGGTCGCTTGACCCATGCAGATTTGGATGGATTTATTGCCTCTGGCGGCACATATATTTCTCAAGTTCAACATCAATCGTTTTCATCCGAGACAAATACAACCGGCAAAATCATAAAGACGGGCATAAACGAATTTCCGATGCGCGGTGTGAGGCGGAAAATCGCCGAAGCCATGGAGATCTCCAAGCTGCACATTCCGCATTATACCTATGTCGAGGAAGTCGATTTAACCGATTTGGAAAAATTGCGCGGGCAGTTGAATGCCGAGCGAAGTGATAGTCAACCCAAACTAACATTATTACCATTTATGATGCAGGCCATTGTCAAAGCCGTGGCCAAATTCCCCGAATGTAACGCCCATTATGATGCCAAAAATCAGATGATTAAACAATTTGAAGCGGTGCATATCGGCATGGCAGCCAATACGCCCAATGGTTTGATGGTGCCGGTGATAAAACATGCCGAAGCCATGGATATATGGGACTATGCTGCAAAAATTTCTGAATTGGCCGAAAAGGCGAGAAATTTAACGGCCTCTCGAGATGAGATGAGCGGCTCGACCATCACCATCACCAGCTTGGGTAAAATGGGCGGCATTGTCACCACGCCGATCATCAATGCGCCAGAGGTTTGCATCATTGGCAACAATAAATTGGTCGAGCGCGCGATGGTTATAAATGGCGAAATTGTTATCCGCAAAATGATGAATATATCGGCTTCCTTCGATCATCGCATTGTTGATGGCTATGAGGGGGCGCAAATGGTGCAATATATCAAAAGCTTGCTCGAAGTACCGGCCACTTTATTTATGGGAGACGTTTAATGGTTGATCAAAATATTCAACAAATATCATGTGACATTCTGGTGGTTGGTGGTGGGTCTGGCGGTTATGTGGCGGCCATTCGCGCCAGCCAATTGGGCAGAAAAGTAGTTCTGGTGGAGGAAGATCGGATGGGCGGCACATGCCTCATTCGAGGCTGTATTCCATCCAAAGCGCTCATCCATGCCGCTGGTAAATATGATGAGCTGCATGCCGTATCACCACATTCGATTATCGAACTTGGCATAGATATTGGCTCAAAAATTAAGCTCGATTATTCAAAAACCCAAGGATGGAAAGACTCTGTTGTCAATCAGTTAAGCCAAGGTGTTGAAGGTTTGCTAAAACGTTCTGGTGTCACCATTATAAAAGGCTGGGCAAAATTTCACAATGCTAAGGCATGTATGGTTGAAACCAAAGATGAAGCWGGAGAGGTCAAAAAATTGGAACTCATTGCTGAACATGTKRTTYTGGCAACCGGTTCAAAARTYAYRSCYTTGCCTTCATTGCCRTTSGGYGGRAAARTTATMGATTCAACGCAGGCGCTTTCGYTKCAAMAAATTCCWMAGTCAYTRGCCATTGTTGGTGCYGGGTATATCGGCGTAGAGCTCGGCTTAGCYTATGCYAAATTGGGCAGTAAAGTYACATTTATAGAGGCGGGTGMGGCAATTTTGCCRARYTTTGATRSKGARYTGGTTCGRCCSATTRTSGCAAGYYTAAAAAAATACAATRTYGATRTATATCTGAATTYTCTAGCTCTGGGTTTGAATGACAAACAGGAGCTTGAAATTAAATCAAAAGATGGCGAAGTCATCAATGTTGTGAGCGATAAAATATTGGTCACAATTGGCCGGCARGCCAATCTATCTGGTTGGGGGCTTGCGAGCATGGGCGTGGATTTAACCGATGATAAAAAATTCATAAAAATYGACAATAAATGCAAAACCAGCATGCGCAAYGTTTGGGCAATTGGCGACATTGTTGGYGARCCAATGTTAGAGCATAAAGCCACAACCCAAGGCGAAATTGTTGCCGAGYTGATTGCGGGGCAAAAACGCGAATTTGCCCCCAAWGCSATTGCYGCCATTTGTTTTACTGAYCCAGAAATYATCAGCATTGGCATGACGCTAGAACARGCAAAAGACAAAAATATTGAAATTAAAGTTGGTAAATTTCCAYTGATTGCCAATGGCCGCGCATTGTCACAGCAAATGGGGCGTGATGRCGGGTTTGTGCGGGTGATTGCRCGGGCGGATAATCATGTGATTTTGGGGATTCAAGCGGTYGGCGYGCATATAAGCGAACTMGCGGGTGAATTCGCTCTGGCCTTAGAAATGTCGGCAAGGCTCGAAGACATTGCCGACACCATTCAYGCYCACCCAACKMTRGGTGAAGCYTTTATGGAAAGCTCAATGATGGCATTGGGACATGCCATTCATATCTAAAGTGAGGTATATCTAGAAATCACGGCCCATATTGTAAAATTCTTTATTGGC
>NVQL02000021.1 GCA_002400495.2 Alphaproteobacteria bacterium
TAATGATAGCGCGGGTTTTTTTATCTCTCCACATCGCTCCTAATGAAGACGGTGCTTTTTCTGAAACATCAGAGACGCTCATGGTTACCATCCAGTTTTAAGGTTTCAAATCCGTCCAGATGAATAATATTTCAAACTTAAATCCGCCTAAATATTATTCATTTGCTCCCTAAATCATCATTCCATCTTAAACGACAACTCGATAATTCAAAACCCAGTTAAAAAAAAACGAACCCTCTTCCCTAGTTAAACTAAGGCTTTCATAGAAAAGAGGATTCGCTAATATCATGTTATAATAACAATCAGTTACTATTTAATTGGTGGAGCATATTGAATGCCACCATTTGTCCATAGAGCGTTAAGACCACGTTCTAATTTCAATGGAGTTTCAGCACCAACATTGCGTTCGAATGATTCTGAATAGTTACCAACTTGAGTGATAATATTCATAGCCCAATCTTCGCTCAGACCAAGTTGTCCACCTAGGCCAGCATCAGCTGTACCAAGAAGTTTTTGAACAGCAGGGTTGCTAGCATCTTTACTACGTTCCATAGCATTTGCAGATGTCACACCAAGTTCTTCAGCGTTAAGCATTGCATTATGTGTCCATTTAACAATGTCGAACCATTGATCATCACCATGACGAACTACAGGGCCAAGAGGCTCTTTAGAAATAATCTCAGGCAAAATCATATGTGCAGATGGATCTTCCAAACCAGAACGTTGTGCAGCAAGTGCAGAAGCATCTGTTGTGTAGATATCGCAACGACCAGCAGAATAAGCGCTACGGCCTTCAGCAGAAGTTTCAACTGGAACTGGCTCATAAGACATGCCGTTCAAGCGGAAATATTCAGAAAGGTTAAGCTCTGTAGTTGTACCAGTTTGGATACAAACTGAAGCACCATCAAGGTCTAAAGCAGATGCAACACCAAGATCTTTACTTACCATAAAGCCTTGACCATCATAATAGTTCACACCAGCAAAGTTAAGACCGAGGCCAACGTCACGAGTAAGTGTCCATGTAGTCACGCGTGATAACACGTCAATTTCGCCAGATTTCAAAACTTCGAAACGAACTTTTGATGACAATGGCACAAATTCAACTTTATTAGAGTCGCCAAGAACAGCAGCAGCAACAGCACGACATAGATCAACGTCTAGACCCTGCCAGTTACCAGCATCATCTGGAGTGGCAAAACCAGCAAGACCAGTTGACACACCACATTTCAACACATCAGCAGATTGCACATCTTCTAATGTAGTAGCATAAGCGCCAGATGTAGCAGCAATAGCAGCAATACCGACGGCTAGTGGTAATAATTTTTTCATGTTAATTCCCTATTTTTAATTATGCACTTCATCGACTTAACGAGAAATGCTCTCCCCATGCATAATCTGTATAAATCATCCCCTTCCTTCAATCGATCATCAATTAAAGCCAAGTTCAGAAACTAGATTTTGCATTCACCCATCAAAAAACTTTACACACCATAAGTCAAGAAAGAAAACCAGCCATCACATAAAGTTTAACATAAAATCTTGTAAATTCGGCCTTAATTCACCCATATCAATAGGATGTACCACCCTGTAACCCCTGCAACCCCTGTGCAGCAGGTTCTTTCGTATTTTATTAAGAGTTATAGAGTTTATTCAGTATATACAGTTAATAAATTAAGTTAATTTTCGCAAATTTCCAAATTTACATCAATTTAATTTATATAAACTCACTACATATCATTATTTAAAGTGCTTTAAATAAGAATTCATCTCAGTAAATCAGAATAACTACCTTAAATACAACTATAAAAAATAGTCTTATTTAGTAATTTATGCACCAACATTACCGAATTATTTGTGACCTATTTACGTCATCGACGCAAGTTATTCACCAAAAGATTATTCTTTATTGTACTCTGTTTTGAAATCTATATTATAAAACATGGTTAATAGATACTTGATTCGAAATTATGGCGTGGGGGGACGCTAAATTTTGAACAAATGAGGCAATGCTTTGATTTATGTGAAGCAAATCGTTTGTATCTATAATGTTGAAGTTCAAATGCGGTATATGGGGAGTTTTCAGTGCCTATATTAGAAGAATATCCATCGTCACAAAGCGCAGAACCTGTAGAGGTTCACGAAGTTTCTGGACGAGTAAAATGGTTTGACCCCGGCAAAGGCTTTGGGTTTTTAATCGCCGATGATAATAGTGGCGATATTTTAATTCATGTCAGTTGTTTGCGCAAAGGCGGTTTCGAAACCGCTCATGAAGGCGCACATATTGTATGTGAGGCGGTTAAAGGCAAACGTGGTTGGCAAGCGCTAACTATTTTAAGTGTCGATCTCAGCACCGCCATCCCACCCAATTCAAAAGAACCGGCAAACACACATTTCAACGTAAAGCCAAATGGCGATTACGAATTGGCTGTGGTGAAATGGTTTAACCGTAAAAAGGGTTACGGCTTTGTTTGCCGCCCCAATATGGATGAAGATATTTTTGTTCATATGGAAACCATGCGCCGCTTCGGTTTTTCCGAATTGCGAGCCGGCCAAGAAATTCTAGTGCGATTTGGTGATGGCCCCAAAGGTCTCATGGCTGCCGAACTTAAACCACTGAGTGAACAAGGCCATTTGAACACACATTAATTCAAATACCCTCCCCCAAGTATATAACTAAAGCCAAACGTTCGTTTGGCTTTTTTTTATTTTGCCTTTTTAAAATTAACAATGAAATTGCCCAATGCGATGAATAACACCCCAATTATCGCAGTGACTGACCATTGATAATCTTCAAATATAGTTGATAAAACCAGCGCCACCAATGGTGTTATCACCAATATATAAGCG
This sequence comes from Alphaproteobacteria bacterium, assembly GCA_002400495.2. Lineage (GTDB taxonomy): Bacteria > Pseudomonadota > Alphaproteobacteria > Rhizobiales > OSC116 > OCS116. The sequence goes on from NVQL02000021.1 coordinate 2,848, forward strand.
GCGCGGCTGGCACCCAAACGCTCAATCAAGTTCAAATAGGCAGTAAATCCAAATATTGTGGCAATCAGACTTAAAAACATCAATGCTCCCAAATATTGTCCCGTAAAGTCAAAACTAAACTCCAAACCCAATATAAGGCATATGATAAATAAGATAATGCTGCCATAAATCACCCCGTAACTGGTCGAGGTTATTGATGTTATGCCATGATGTTTATTACGAACTGTAATCATATTGCCGAGTGAGAAAAAATACACCCCCAAAACAGACAAGCCAACGCCAAATAAAACATCACCGCCCAATTTCACATTTACAATATCCTGCCAAAAAATCAATATCAGGCCCAATAATCCAAACAAAATACCCCATTTCATGGCAGGCACAGGTTTCTCACGGTAAAAAATATAACCATTCAAGGCATTCCATATAGTCGCAAGCGAAAATATGATGGCAATCAAGCCGCTAACAATATAATGGCTGGCATAATAAAAGCAGATAAAATTAAGGCTAAACAGCAACGCCCCATGTAAAGCAAAGTAAATGTGGTCCTTAGCTTTCACTTTTTGAATCTTGCCCAGCATTTTCATCATTGGAAACATAATAATCGCCGCCAAAGCAAACCGATAAAATACCGAAACAATTGGTGAAATATCAGATATTTGCCACGCAATCGCCAACCAGGAAGCACCCCAAGTAAATATCATCGCTATATATAAAAAAACTGTCATACAAACTCCATTTACTGACTTTATTTAACAGCATTAATCGATAAAATCTGCCAACATTTGAATTTTTTGTCACAATCTTGCGGTTTTATGACTAGCATTCATTGATTCTCAACAACATAACAATTATTATGCCTTCATGAATTTCGATATGACCAACATACCACCTGCATTGCAAAGCATGTTCAGCGCCTCAAAAGCCAAGCTGTTGAAGGAGAAGAACCTCAACAAGCATGTTTCTTTGTCTATGTGGACCAATGAACATGATTATATTGAGTTTCAGAACACCAAGCATCACACATTGTCCCTCTATATAAAGGGTGGTTATAATAATTTTCGCTTAGATAAAACCATTAGCAATATATCTGGCGAAAATAAATTATGCCTCATGCCCAAAGATGGAAAATATATTTGGTCAATCGGCAAACCATTTCAACTTGGACATTTATATTTCACCGATGAATATCTGAAACAAATCGCCATGCAAACCTTCGATAAAGACCCGCGTGACATTCATCTACAAGAGCTAACATTCGAAGAAAACCAAACCCTAGCCAGCCTAATGCGTTATGGCATTTTCGAAAATGATTGGAAAAATAATCAGAACCATCATTTCATCGACCATGCAGTGCAAATGATATTGTTAAAGATTCTACAAAATCACAGCAACAATCGGTTTAAGTTACCAACCGTCAAAGGCGGCCTGTCACATAGAAATCAAACACTGATAAAAGATTATATCCATACCTATTTTGCCGAAAACCTACCGCTCAGCCAGTTGGCAGCTTTGGTCGGCTTAAGCGAATATCATTTCGCCCACATGTTTAAAACCAGCTTCGCCAGCGCCCCACATCAATATATCCAGGCTTTACGAATTAGCAACGCTGCCACACAAATCAAAGCAGGCATCGCCTTAGTCAACGTCGCCGCCAATTGCGGTTTTTCCAGCCAAAGCCATTTAGGCCGCATTTTCAAACAATATAAAGGTGTCACACCGCATAAATATAAATTAACTCACGCTTAATCAAAGCATATATAACCCAAAGATCAAAACAGCTATGCCGCTTAACTTTGGAAACACCAACTTCAAATGTCGCCACAAGCCCACAGATGCATAGCTTTTATGCTGATAAATTTGCACAATGCCTGCCATAAAAATAATTTGAAAAAACATAAAATTTGGCTTCAGAGCTTTGGTTGAAACCTCATCAATATAATGCCAAGCAAAACCAACAACCACCATCGGCCAAACACAATAAATAAACCGCCTGACACCAATTGTTTTGTTTAGGGGGTTTTCCAAATCATACTTCTGCCAAATCACCTGATTTTGTTCTCTTCGGCTAATAAACGCCATAGCAATGCCAAAAAACGCGCCGCTTACCATTTGCGGAATAATCACTTGAATAATATCATCAGCACCGCGCCAAAACATAAGAATCATCAATATTGCGAAAACATAACCCACATAAAAAGCAAACATCCAAAAATCTAAATTTTTATATGTCGATTTTTCCCATGCAATATATGCCGTTTCAATCACATCCGTAAAAATTAATATAGCCGCCGCGGCGTAACAGACCCGCAGCCAAAGATTATGCTCCGCATTATCAAATATATAAGAAGCACATATCCATACAAGCATAGCCACCGAAGCCGCTAGCACAAAGCCAGATAATATTGGCCATTCTTGCTTAAAAATTTTAATCATAAAGTTCACAAATCAATAAAAGTATATAGTCACAATAAGCATAAACAGGCATAATCCAATTAATTTCTCTCCAAATCACATATCATCACAAAATTCTTGTTATTTATGCTCGTAGGCATTAAATATACTCCCATGGTTAAATGGAAAAAAATATGACATATATAGATGCGGATGAGGCTCCTCTCACCAATACAGGCCAAATAAAAATTTACGGTGAAGATGCCTTTGCAGGGATGCGCAAAGCGGGCAAAATTGCCGCGGCTGCTTTGGATATGGTTGCCGAGCATGTAAAAGTCGGCGTCTCCACTGCCGCGCTCGATAAACTAATCTTCGATTTTGGCATGGATCATGATGCCATTCCCGCCACGCTTAATTATAAGGGCTATACCCATAGCTCCTGCATTTCCATAAATCACGTCATTTGCCATGGCATTCCGTCGGATAAAACCCTCAAAGAAGGCGACATCCTCAACATCGACATCACTTATATTGTCGATGGTTGGCATGGTGACAACAGCCGAATGTATGTGGCAGGCGCGCCCAAACGCATTGCCGAGCGGCTAATCAATATCACCTACGAATCTCTCATGCGCGGTATGGCTGCTGTTAAACCAGGTGCCACCACTGGCGACATCGGCCACGCCATCCAATCCTATGTAGAATCAGAACGCATGTCCGTTGTGCGTGATTTTGTCGGTCATGGCCTTGGCCGGCTGTTTCATGATGCTCCCAGCATCTTCCATTTTGGCCAACCAGGCGAAGGTGAAACCTTGGCCGAAGGCATGATTTTCACCATTGAGCCAATGGTCAATATTGGCAAACCACATTCCAAAATTCTGGCCGATGGCTGGACAGCAGTTACCCGAGACCGCAGCTTAAGTGCCCAATATGAACACTCAATTGGCGTCACCAAAGATGGCTGTGAAATTTTCACTCTATCCCCCAAAGGTTATGGTTGCTGGCCATACGAGTAATCAAATAGATAAAATGAGCGATGATAAACCACATTATTTGGGCCATAGGGACAGGCTCAAAACCAAGTTTAAAACCAAAGGCGCACAGGCTTTGGTCGATTATGAATTGCTCGAGCTCTATCTATTCCGCTCTATCCCACGCCGCGATACTAAACCCATCGCTAAAGATTTAATTGCCAAATTTGGCAGTTTCGCCGCCGTTGCATCAGCCGAATATAACCGCCTCATCGAAGTAAAAGGCGTTGGCGATGCTGTGGCCAAAGATATAATGCTCATCAACGCCGCATCCTTACGCATGATGCAGAATGACCTATCCGATAAACCAATTCTTTCAAGCTGGTCAGCTTTGGTGCAATATTGCCATGCTGCAATGGCCTATAGCAGCATCGAAGAGTTTCGCATCATCTTCCTCAACAAACATAACCGCATCATCGTCGATGAAGTACATCAGCAAGGCACCATCGATCATACACCCGTCTATCCACGCGAGGTTATAAAACGTGCCTTAGAACTTGCTGCCAGTGCCATTGTTCTGGTGCATAACCACCCAAGTGGCGACCCAACGCCCAGCCCGGGCGATGTAAAGATGACCGAGCTAATCATCGAAGCGGGCAAGCCTATCGGCGTTGCGGTGCATGATCATCTGATCATCTCTAAAGATGGCCACGCCAGCTTTAAGCAATTGGGTTTGATTTAAACAACACAAAATAAATGTTAAATAAATTAATTCACACAAAATAAAAGTTTTTATTGCAATTTTACATTATAATTGTTATTAATCACCCAATCATATCGCTGGAGCAGCCATCCAGAACCATATTAAAGAAGCTTAACCGCTTCAATAAAGGAGCGGAAAATGCGGTATTTGCCCATTTCCTTAAAAACCGAAAACGCCCAAATAGCCCTCATCGGCAATGGCGAAGCTGCGCTTAATAAGCTACGCCTCTTGGTTAAAACCTCAGCTCAAATTCAATTATATGCGCCATCTCCAAGCCTAGAATTGGCAACATTTCTCATTCAGCAATCCGATTCTAACATCAATCACCTAAGCCATTCCCTCTCCTCAGATAATTTAAGTGATGTGATAGCCGTGTTTTCATGTGCAGATGATGCAGACGAAAACACCCGCATTGCCAATTGGGCGGCTCAACAAAATATCCCCTTTAACAGCCCTGATCACCCCAGTATTTGCACATTCTTCGTGCCATCAATTGTCGATCGCGCCCCCGTAACCATCGCCATTTCCACCGAAGGTGCTGCCCCTGTATTGGCCAAACAAATCCGCGCCCATTTAGAGTATTTTTTGCCGCAAAATACCGGTAAATTAGCAAATTTTGCCCACAGCTTACGCGCCAAAGTGCAAAACAGGTTATCAAACATGAATGAAAAACGCCATTTTTGGGAAAATTTCTTCAATGGCGATATTGCGACTCATTTCCTAGCAGGCAATGCCCAACAAGCCAACAAATTGGTTGATGACGCATTAGAAAATCCGCAAGAAAATAACGGTAAATTATACATCATTCATGCTGCCGATCCAGACATGCTCAGCATTAAAGCCGCCCGCATCTTACAATTGGCCGATCATATTTATCAACTTGATGGTCTATTAGGCGATATAGAAGATTTCACCAATCTATCGCGCCGCGATGCCCAATTTACCAAAATCAGCTCCAACCCTAACAAGCCAGAAGATGGCGAGCTCATCATGCAAATTGCCAAACAGGCGCGTTGTGGTAAAATGATTGTGGTCATTGGCGATGCCAGCACCCAAAAACGCAAGGCCAAAATCGCCAACCATTTATCAGGTAAAGACATTCAAATCGAACAATTAAACTCTGCACTACCAAGCGTAGAGTCGGTAAATCAATTTTCTCAAGCCCAATTTTAAGGCTAAATAAGGTAAAATAAATGGCGCTAGCGAAACAAATCAAGCCGTTAAAAAATCCCGTATCCGTCACAGCTAACTTGCTACTCAAGGGCTCAACCGTTTACTTAAAAGCTGATGGCACATGGTCAGATGACATTGCCAACAGCGCCATTGCGCACGGTCGCGAACAAGAAACCGCGCTTTTGGCCTTGGCCAATATCACCGAAAAAACTCAATATGTGGTCGGCGCTTATTCATTCGATGTTAAAATCATCGATGGCAAAGCCACCCCGCTCGGCATGCGCGAGATCATCCGCGCCAAAGGCATCCCCACCATCACTCCAGATGGGTTAACCAGCAAGCCAGAATGGCAAAACCAATTCACCAAAAGCAATGCAAGTAGCCAAAAAATATAAGGTGCATCCCCACATGTCATTACAACAATCTATACAACAAGCGGCTCAAAAGGAATATTCTCCGACCGCCCCTGCCATAGCTCCAAAAAATGTGCAGATGTATAAATATGATCAATTTGATGATGAATTCATCACCCAACGCATCGAACAATTGCGTTCACAAATCAACCGCCGCCTCGCAGGCGAGCTAAGCGAAGATGAGTTTAAACCTCTACGCTTGCAAAATGGCGTTTATTTGCAATTACACGCCTATATGTTACGCCTCGCCATACCTTATGGCCAGCTTAACAGCACCCAAATGCGCGCCCTAGCCTATATCGCCCGTAAATATGACAAAGGCTTTGGCCATTTCACCACTCGCCAAAACATTCAGTATAATTGGCCAGCCCTAAGTGACATACCCGAAATTTTGGAAGACCTGCAAAAAGTCGAAATGCACGCCATTCAAACCAGCGGCAATTGCATACGTAACACGACATCCGACCCATTTGCAGGCGCCGCAGCCGATGAGCTGACCGACCCACGCCCGTGGTGCGAAATCATCCGCCAATGGTCAACTTTGCATCCAGAATTCGCCTTCCTGCCGCGTAAATTTAAAATCGCCGTCAACGCTGCCGAACAAGATCGTGCCGCGATCCTATATCATGATGTCGCATTACAAATTATCGAGAATGACCAAGGCGAAATGGGCTTCAAAGTCTATGTCGGGGGTGGCCAAGGCCGCACACCTGTCATCGCTAAATTGGTGCGCGAATTTCTAGAGCCACAATATCTATTGTCATATTTAGATGCCATTTTACGCACCTATAATATGCTGGGCCGCCGCGATAATCTCTACAAAGCCCGCATTAAAATCACCGTCAATGAAACAGGTGTCGAAGAATTCTCACGCCTTGTTGAACTAGAGTGGAACCGCATTAAAGACACTGGTTTTAACCTGCCAGAAGAGCAAAAACAAACCATATTCAAACATTTTGAATTACCTGAATTTGAAACATATCAATATGATGCAGCAAAATTCGAAAGCAAAAAAACTGAAAACAATGGCTTTGATTATTTTGTCAAAAACAACACATTCGCCCATAAGCAAGATGGCTATACAATCGTATCCATCTCACTAAAACCGCATGGCGGCATACCGGGTGACATCAGTGCCGATCAAATGGATCTCGTCGCCCAATTGGCCGATGATTATTCATTAAGCGAAATCCGCGCCACCCATCGCCAGAACTTAGTTCTACCACATGTGAAGCTCGATGACCTGTTCATCCTGTGGCAAAAACTAACCAAGGTAAACCTAGCCGCTGGCAACATTGGCCTACTAACCGACATCATCGCGTGCCCCGGTTTGGATTATTGCGCCTTGGCCAACGCCCGCTCCATACCCATCGCGCAAATGATTGCCGAACATTTTGATGATATGAAGAAACTCAATGATTTGGGCGACATTACGCTCAACATTTCGGGTTGTATCAACGCTTGTGCCCATCATCACGTGGCCAATATCGGCATTTTAGGTGTCGATAAAAAAGGCGAAGAAAGCTACCAAGTCACCTTGGGCGGCTCTTCACGTTCAGATGCCGACATTGGCAAAATTGTTGGCCCGGGCTTTTCGGGCGATGAAATTGTCGGCGCCATCGAAACCATCACCAATGTATATTTGGCAGGCCGTACAAATAGCGACGAAACATTCTTGGAATATTACCGCCGTGCAGGTCAAAATCCATTCAAAGAGGCATTATACAATGTTGCTTAACAAACAAGGCGAAACCGCCGAAAATGAAAACATCATCATTAGAGATGTTGAAGGTCTGACCTTACACGACGATCAGATTTTGCCCTACGCCTATTGGCTCGCACAAAAAGCTGAGATTAAACAAAAGCTAAACCGTGTGGCCATTTGGCTCGATAGCCATGACGACATTGAAGCCTTGTCTGACGACCTATCATCCATTGATTTGATTGCGCTTAATTTCCCAAAATTTGGCGATGGCCGCGCCTTCACCATGGCACATTTGCTGCAAGATAAGTTTAACTACAAAGGCGAAATTCGAGCTATCGGCCACCCAATCGCCGATCAAGCCCAATTCCTATTCCGCTGCGGCGTCGACAGCATCGACATTCCAGACGCACAAGACCCAACAATCTGGGTCAAAGAAGCCACCCGAATGTCGCGTTTTTATCAACGCAGCGCCGAGAATATAGCTGCAAATTCAAAATATTAAAATCTCCACCCTAACTTTTAGGAGACCGACCATGTCACAAATAGCCGAACAAGATACAATCGAACAACAATTAGCTGCGCTAAATAAACGCTTCGCCAATGCCACACCGCTCGAAGTGCTAGATTTTGCCGTCAAACAAAAATATATTGACGACATTGCCCTAGTTTCATCCTATGGCGCCGAAGCCGTCATCTTGCTGCATTTAGTGTCACAAGTCGATAACAACCTACCCGTCATTTTCATCGACACTGGCAAATTATTTGGCGAAACCAAAAGCTATCGCAAAAAAGTCAATCAGCAGCTCAACCTCACCAACGTCATCACTTTTAAAGGCGATGAAGATGAAATCAAAGCTGCTGACCCCAAAAGCATCCTCTGGTCACAAGACACCACCGCTTGTTGCCATGTGCGCAAAGTACTGCCTTATGCCCGCGCCACTGAGCCATATGCAGCCCTCATCACTGGTCGCAAACGCTTCCAAGACAACACCCGCTCAGAGTTAAACATATTCGAATTTGCCAATGGCCAAGTTAAAATCAACCCGCTTGCCAATTGGGGCTTAGATCAACTTAAAAATTATATTTTAGATAATGAGCTACCGCGCCACCCCTTGGTCGCCGATGGCTATTTATCGATCGGCTGCATGCCGTGTACCGACAAGGTTGAAAGCGATGCCGAATATCGCGATGGCCGCTGGTCTGGCCAAACAAAAACCGAATGCGGCATTCACCTATTATAATTTGTGCATCTTTTCACTTCTTTTGCGTCTATGTTATAATGGCTAGCACTAGGAGTGAAAATGCAACAAGAATGGACATATTTTAGCAAACAAATTAAGGGCTTTATCCATTCGCGGGTGCAAAATACGGCCGATGCAGATGACATCAGCCAAGACGTTTTACTCAAAGTTCATCAAAAAATCGACACGCTTAACGACAAAGCCAAGCTCGAAAGCTGGATCTATACCATTGCCCGCAACAGCATAAACAGCCATTATCGCAAACATAAAAACGACCCAATTGCCCATTCATCCGACAAACAATTAGAGTTCCTTGCCGCCGAGGATGAAGACCAAGACGCCATTCTCGAACTAGCTTGTTGCCTGAAAGCCTTTATGAGCAACCTATCCGAAGACGCACAACATGCGCTGAATGCCACCAGTTTCAATGGCCAAAGCCAAGTCGATTATGCCAAAACCTTAGGCATTCCACTGCCCACCGCCAAAGCACGAGTTCAACGCGCCCGCAAACAATTGGCCAAAGAACTCACCAAATGCTGTAAATATCAAGTTGATGAAACAATTTCGCAAAATAATTGCATCCATTGCTGAGCTTTCGCGTCTCCCTTATGTAACCATAATAAAGGAAACTAAAATGTCAGACGAAAATAAATGCAATTGCACATGCAATTCAGATAATAAATGTAACTGTAGTTGCACATGTAATTGTGATTGCTAAATCTCAAACCAGTTAACGCTGGGCCCAAGATTATGTGTGGGCGTATTACCAATAAAGCTTGATACGCCCCATCCATTATGAATATGTCCACATAAATGCAGTTGAGGTTGTTTCATTTTCACGCAATTCAAAATGGCTTTACTGCCTTCATTCGCCCCATAAATTTGCAAATCACAATGCCCATATGCGGGGCTATGGGTCACCAAAACACATCCAACTGGGCAGCTTTCCAACATCCGAGTGGCCGCTTCTTCATCTAACCACTCATTCCACTTTTCTTGATTAATTTGCGGCACTTCACAACCCAAGCCGTAAAAAGCCACACCGTCAATGGTAACACCACCACCATGTAGCAAATGAATATGCTCATATTCACCACACAATTTAGTCAATTCCATTAAATTATCATGATTACCAGAAACGATCACAACAGGTTTTTGAATCTTCGTGAGTGGTTCAATAATTTGCCTAGCCGAACCGCCCTTATTGGCAAAATCCCCAGCCGCCACAATCACGTCAGCCACAGCTGATTGCGCAATCACTTCCAACATAAAATCCGTATTCATATGTATATCGCTAAATGCCAGTATCTTCATATAAACTCGCTCACAATCGTAACAAGACCATACCCAATAAAGTCAAAACTGTCGCGGCAAATTTTAACCGACCAAATTTTTCCTTAAAGAAAAACACGCCAATCATCATCGCAAACATAATGCTGCTTTCACGCAATGCCGTCACCATAGCAATTGGCGCTTGCGTAAATGCCCACATCACAATGGCATAAGCGGCAAATGAGGCTAAACCGCCAAAAAACATTATCGTTTTTTGTTGCTGAAACGCCCGCACAATCAATACTGGTTTTTTCATCCACACATAGGGAATAAAAAACACCGCATTGGCAATCGTCAGCCACGCATAATAACCAAACGGGTCGCCTGACAACCGCGCCCCTGTGCCATCAACCAAACTATAAGCCGCGATAAAACATGCAGTCATCAACGCAAAAGCCACAGCCTTTAAATCACGCCCACCACTACCATTTTTGGTAAAACCCAAGCAAAATACCGCCAATATAATCGCCACCACACCCAATATAGTCACGGGTTCAAAATTTATCTGCCACACAAAAATTGAAAACAAAGTCACAATTAATGGCGCCGTCCCGCGCGATATCGGGTAAATTAATGACAAATCACCCAATTTATAGGCAGCTTGCAATACAATCTGATACCCCACATGCAAAGCAATGCTAATAACAATATACATATAACTTTGGGGATGGGGTGCGCTGGTTATAGGTAACACAAGCGCCCCCCAAAAAGCACTGCCAAACACCAATGCGGTCATGGTCAGCAATTTATCCGATTGCGATTTCGCCACGGCATTCCATGCAGCGTGCAACATTGCGGCCAACACCACCGCGCAAAAAACTATAAAGCTCATATTCACCTATTTATCGAAAATTTCATCTAAACTGTGAAACCCTTTAACCTCAATTGGGTTACCCGATGGATCGTAGAAGAACATTGTCCATTGCTCACCCGCCTGCCCTTCAAACCGCACCGAAGGTTCAAGCACAAATTCAATGCCCGCTTCTACCAATTTATCCGCCAATTTTTGCCATTCATCCAACTCAAGCACCACGCCCAAATGCGGCATTGGCACAATATGTTCGCCCACTTTACCTGTGTTCACCACCTTAAATGGCTCACCCAAATGCAACGATATCTGGTGGTTAAAAAAATCAAAGTCAACCCATGTTTCGGTTGATCGCCCTTCGGCACAACCCAACAAATCGCCATAAAAACCGCGAGCCTCATCGAGATTCGTCACATTATAAGCCAGATGAAAAACAGACCGCATAATCTCTCCAATTTCTGTTTATTTATTTCAACTTATCCGATAATATCCGTAAGTAATAACATTTAATATCATTTCTGAGCATAGGAAAATATTATGGACACTCGTTTTTTAGAAAGCCTAATCGCCGTCGTAGAAACTGGCTCCATCGCTTCAGCCGCCCGCAAACAGGGCATCACAGCGGCTGCACTTAGTGGCCGCATCAAGAGCTTAGAGGCACAATTTGGCACTAATCTACTGTCACGCAGCGCCCATTCCGCACAACCCACCGATGCCTGCCTTAACCTGCTACCCCGCGCCGAAAACCTAGTCAAACAGGCGCATTTGTTAAAATCCGATATAGATGCGACAGGCCTATCTGCCACCTTACACATTGGTTGCATCGCCACCGCGCTCACCCAATATATGCCGCAAATCATCAAAGCCATTGGCGTGCAAGCACCCAAAGCAGAATTATTGATAAAACCGGGCGATTCCAAACAGTTATACAATTTATTACTTGAGCAAAAAATAGACGCGGCCATCACCACCCACCCACATTTTAAGCTACCCAAAGGCATTAATTGCAGCATTTTGGCCGAACAACAATTGGTATTAATCAGCAAAAACTCAAGCACGGCATCACTTAAAGACCAATTGCAGCAAAGTCCTTTTATCGGCTATGATAAAACCAGCTGGGGTGGCCAACGCGTTAGCCAATGGATAAATGAGTTGAATATGCAAAAGAATATATTGTGCGAACTTGATTCGCTCGAAACCATAACCGAGTTAATTGATGAAAATTTAGGCATCAGTATATTGCCAGAATGGCATGGTCTATATAAACATTTCAAACACCTACATATTACCCCCATTGCTAAATTTGGTTATAATTTACCCAAAAGGCAAATTACTTTTTTAAGTCATAATTTACCAGAACCTGCTATTTTGCTGGAAATTGCTCAAAACTCAATTATAAGTGAACGCCATACTTAAACGAATAAGCAACAGAATGATTTAAATATGCCGAAATTAACAAAATATGGCTACATCATATTAGGTGATGGCTATCAAGCAGAGCAACATCGAGCCACCATCAGCTCAGCACATTTTTCCAGCAGCATAATTTGCGGCAAAACCATCAGAGATGCCATCCTTATTGCCAAACAAATGGTGCACGATGGCATAGAAGTGATTGAACTATGTGGTGAATTTGGCCAATCTGGCGCCTTTCAAATCGTCAATGCCATTAATTGCAAAGTGCCTGTTGGTTATGTCAGCTTTGTCAGTTATGAACATGATAAATTGACCGACTTTTTGAGCCGTGACTAATCTATAAAACAGTGCCATGATGAATTTATGCCTTATATTTTAAGAATCACATTCATCATTTTCACCCTGCTTACAAGCAATATCAGTGCGTTAGCTAGCGATGCCGCGCTCAGCCGCATCATTGGTTTTTCACCCGATGGCAAATATTTTACGTTCGAGCAATATGGCATTGGCGACGTATCAGGCAAGCCTTTTTCAGACATATTTTTCATCGATACGATTAAAAACACCTGGGTCGAGCCGCCTGTGCGCGTGTTGATTGATGACCAAACGGCCGACATTTCCAAAGCCCGCATTCTAGCCCTCGCCAAAGCCACACCAACCATCAAAAGCCTCAACACCACCTCGCACGGCTTCATCTTAGTGTCTAACCCCATCTCCCAGTTTGGTAATGATAAATATATGGCAGATTTCGGCACAAACCCAAACGCCCCCGGCTATGACCGCTATAAAATGCAACTCACCTTGCACAATGCCCCCAATAAAAAATGCGAGAGCTACGCACCAGATACCAAAATGTTCAGCTTAACCCTGACATCTAAATCTAACCAAAACATCACCCGAAACTATGCAGATATCAATATGCCCAGCAGCCGTAATTGCGCGTTAGATTATTCAATATCAGAAATACATTATTTCGAAACCACAAATAATGACATTATTTTTATGGCCTTGATTAATATAATGTCTTATGGCTGGGAAGGCCTAGATCGCCGTTTCATAGCCGTTCCATTCTACGTTCAAAAGCAAAATTAAACCATGCCATTAAACCTCTCGCAAATATGCATTAAAATTAGGCGTAATAGATTAAAAACTGCGCTTTTCATCGCTATTTTTGCCTTTTTAACTACATTTTCAAGCCAATATATTTTTGCACCTGCATTCATAGCTAATTTTTGGCTTGGCCTTGGCACAGCAGTATGCGCTTTTTTAATGGTCTATATTCTGCATTATTTCATCTTTCAAAAACTCAAAACCAAACCCACTAAATATGCATTAATTGCAGTGTTTCCAATCGCCTATCTCATATGCCTTGGTAGCTTTTTTGGCCTTGCCACCAGCCTGCTTAATGCCACTTTATATCAAGTGGCATTTATCAACCAAATATATTTACAAACGTTTTTTTTCTTAGGCCAAAGTTTCTTCTATCTAACTTTCAGCCCCAAACTACCATTCATACTCACCAGTATTTTGGTCATTTTAAGTTTTTTATGCGGCCTGACAAACCGCCATACACAGGTCAAGCAAGACTAGGTTGTTTTTTACTATTTTTGCTGCTACATAAGGCCAAATAGTGCCTATTCACCCTTTCTCATAAGGTTTTATTATGATTCCTCGTTATACCCGTCCTGAAATGGCCGCCATTTGGTCGCCCGAAGCTAAATTTCAAATCTGGTTCGAAATCGAAGCCCACGCTTGCGATGCTCAGGCCGAATTGGGCGTAATCCCCAAATCAGCCGCCAAAACCGTATGGGAAAAAGGCGCGTTCGAGGTTGACCGTATTGATGAAATTGAAGCCATAGTCAAACATGATGTAATCGCATTTTTAACCAACTTGGCCGAACATATTGGCGATGACGCCCGCTTTGTGCATCAAGGCATGACCAGCTCAGATGTCCTTGATACATGCTTTAGCGTACAGCTAGTGCGCGCCACCGATTTACTAATGGTCGGCCTAGACCGCCTACTCGCGGCGCTCAAAAAACTAGCTTATGAGCATAAAGACACCGTATGCGTTGGCCGTAGCCACGCCATCCATGCCGAACCTGTTACTTTCGGCCTAAAAATGGCACAAGCCTTTGCCGAATTTGATCGTAACAAACAACGCCTCATTGCTGCCCGTAAAGAAATCGCCACTTGCGCCATTTCAGGCGCAGTTGGCACATTCGCCAACATCGACCCTGCGGTCGAAGAACATGTAGCCAAAAAACTCGGTCTAGAGTTCGAACCCATTTCAACCCAAGTCATCCCGCGCGATCGTCATGCCATGTATTTTGCCACTTTGGGCGTCATTGGTTCATCAATCGAGCGTCTAGCTGTCGAAATTCGCCATCTACAACGTACCGAAGTTTTAGAAGTCGAAGAGTTTTTCTCCAAAGATCAAAAAGGCTCAAGCGCCATGCCGCATAAGCGCAACCCGATCTTAACCGAAAACCTCACAGGCCAAGCCCGCCTCATCCGCATGGCAGTCACCCCAGCGATGGAAAATGTCGCTCTGTGGCACGAACGCGATATTTCACATTCATCAGTTGAACGCCAAATCGGCCCCGACACCACAGTGACACTAGATTTTTCACTGCACCGTATGGCAATGGTCATCGAAAAGCTTTTGGTTTACCCAGAAAACATGATGAACAATATGAATAAATTAGGCGGCCTCATTCATTCACAACGTGTTTTGCTCGCCCTAACACAGGCTGGTGTTTCGCGCGAAGATTCATACCGTTTGGTGCAACGCAATGCCATGCCAGTTTGGCGCGGCGAAGGCGATTTTTTAGATCTGCTTAAAGCCGATGAAGAAGTGGGTAAAGCCCTAAGCCATGCCGAAATTGAAGCTTTATTCAATCTCGATTATCACACCAAAAATGTTGGCGTTATTTTCAAACGCGTATTTGGCGAATAATCTCAAATTCAAACAAATAAAAACCCCGCTTCAAAATCTGAAGCGGGGTTTTTATGTCTACATTTTGATGTCTATAATGGTAAAATCAATCACCAGAAAGTTGGCCTTCTGCTTCCACCAAAAACTCACTCAGTTTTTCAACAAGGTCAGCTTCGGGAATCAAATGGTTCGCTGCATCTAAATCACCAATCACTTTACGCAAAATATCGGCATCACCAGCTTCTTCAAGGTCAGAAATTATCACCTCTTTGGCATAAGCTTCAGCATCTAATCCAACTTTTTCTAAAATTTCAGCCACCCACAAACCGAATAATTTATCTCGGCGTGCCAAAATCTTAAATTTCATTTCTGCATCATGTGCAAATTTACTCTCAAAAGCCCGCTCGCGGTCACTAAAATTATCAGCCATGTCATTTCCTTAACTTAGGTCAGAATCAATATTGTTAATCATCCTCTATATTTTAAATAGAACCTGTCACCACTAAAATCAATGATCAAGCGCAAAATTAGTCCTAAAAATATAGATATTTTTCAAACTTATACCCAATTGTAACACCCTTTTAGCCAGTTTTTTCATTTCATTAACAAAGATTGAACAATCGGGTTTGAAATGCCTGCAAAAAAGGTTATAGAAAGCCCATCAGTCCATATAATTTTGGTGGTGAAATTCCACCTATGGAGACCATAGATGATGAAAAACCGTCGTAAAATTCATGAAGGCAAAGCCAAAGTCCTTTATGAAGGCCCTACCGCTGGCACAATCATTCAACATTTCAAAGATGATGCCACTGCATTTAATGGCGAACGTCACGAAGTGATTGACGGCAAAGGTGTGCTCAATAACCGCATCACCGAATATATATTTTTGGCGATGGAAGACATTGGCGTTGCCACTCATTTCATCAAACGCCTGAATATGCGCGAACAGCTGATTAAAAAAGTCGACATTATCCCACTTGAAGTGGTGGTACGCAATGTCATTGCAGGTTCTCTAGCCAAAAAATTAGGCTTAGAAGAAGGCAAAAAACTAAGCCGCTCCATCATCGAATATTATTATAAAGACGATGCACTTAACGACCCAATGGTTACCGACGAACATATCACCGCTTTTGAATGGGCAACCTCTGCCGAATTAGAAGATATGGTCGCCACCGCCCTGCGCGTCAATGATTTCCTCACTGGCCTATTTCGCGCCGTTGGCATTCAATTGGTCGATTTCAAACTCGAATTTGGCCGCCATTATGAAAATGGCAATATGCGCATTCTGTTGGCCGACGAGTTCAGCCCTGACAATTGCCGCCTATGGGACATTAAAACTGGCGAAAAACTCGATAAAGACCGTTTCCGCCAAAATCTTGGTGGCTTGGTCAATGCTTATCAAGAGGTTGCACGCAGGCTTGGCATTCTTAACGAGAATGGCGATGTCATTGATGAAGATGATGAAACGCCAAAAGCCGACAAGCCAACATTAGTAAAATAATTCATGCAATCCAAAATATGGAAGTAAAACCCATGAAAGCACGCATCACGGTCACTCTTAAAAGTGGCGTATTAGACCCGCAAGGCAAAGCCATTCAACATACGTTCGAAGATTTAGGCATTGCAGGCGTCGACAAAGTCCGCCAAGGTAAAATTTTCGACATCGAAATTGCCGAAACCAATAAAACCAAAGCCGAAGCACAACTTAAAAATATGAGCGAAAAACTTCTCGCCAATATGGTGATGGAAAATTATACAGTTGAAATTTTAGATTGAGGATAGACCATGCAAGCCAGTGTCATTGTTTTTCCAGGTTCCAATTGCGATAGAGACATTAAAGTCAGCCTCGAGCACGCCACCCAAAAATCAGTAAATATGGTTTGGCATGGCGACAGCACCATCCCTAAATCAGACCTCATTGTCCTACCAGGTGGTTTTTCTTATGGCGATTATTTACGCTGCGGCGCCATATCAGCCAAAAGCCGCATTATGAAAGCTGTCATCCAAGCCGCCAATAAAGGCACGCCTATTTTAGGCATATGCAATGGCTTTCAAATCCTCATCGAAGCAGGTCTTTTGCCGGGCGCCCTCACCCGCAATGCCAACCTTAAATTCATCTGTAAAGACACATATTTAAGAGTCGAAAGCAACGAAACCATTTTCACCAAAAAATACAAAGCAGGCGCAGCCATTCGCATTCCCGTTGCCCATCATGATGGCAATTATTTTGCTGACGAGAAAACATTAGACCAACTCGAAGCAGGTGGCCAAGTCGCATTTCGTTATTCAACCGAACAAGGCGAAATTACCGAAGAGGCCAATATCAACGGCTCACAACGCAACATTGCTGGCATTTATAATGACAGCAAAAATATTTTAGGCATGATGCCGCATCCCGAACGTTTAGACCAAGCTATCCTTGGCGGCACCGATGGCGCGCATCTCTTCAACAGCCTCGTAGACAGCTTAGCATAGGTAGCCGATATGACATATAACGACATTATCACACCAGAAGTGGTCAAAGAACACGGCCTCACAACAGATGAATATGACATCATCGTCAAACGCCTAAACCGTGCCCCCAACATGACTGAGCTGGGTATTTTCTCAGTCATGTGGTCAGAGCATTGCTCATATAAATCTTCAAAATTCTGGCTCAAAAAACTACCCACCACGGGCAAATGCGTCATTTGTGGCCCGGGCGAAAATGCGGGCATCATCGACATTGGCGACAATCAAGCCGTGGTGTTTAAAATGGAAAGCCACAATCACCCGTCATTCATCGAGCCTTATCAAGGCGCGGCGACAGGCGTTGGCGGCATCATGCGTGATGTCTTTACTATGGGCGCCCGCCCCATCGCCAATATGAACGCTCTGCGTTTTGGCGCACCCGAAAACAAAAAAACCAAGCTTTTGGTCAATGGCGTAGTCGAAGGCGTCGGCGGTTATGGCAACTGCATGGGCGTACCGACAGTTGGCGGCGAGCTACATTTCGACAAAAGCTACAACACCAACAATCTAGTCAACGCCATGTGTATTGGCCTTGTTGATGCCGATAATATTTTCTATTCCGCCGCAGCAGGCGTTGGCAACCCAGTGGTTTACGTTGGCTCAAAAACAGGTCGCGATGGCATACACGGCGCGACCATGGCCTCCGCCGAATTCGATGAAAATTCCGATGCCAAACGCCCCACCGTACAAGTCGGCGACCCGTTCACCGAAAAATTATTACTCGAAGCTTGTCTAGAATTGATGCAAACCGATTGCATCATCGCCATTCAAGATATGGGCGCCGCTGGCCTCACATCATCATCAGTCGAAATGGCCGATAAAGGCAATGTTGGCTTTGATATGAATTTAGACAATGTACCCCAGCGCGAAGAAAATATGACAGCCTATGAAATGCTGTTATCCGAAAGTCAAGAACGTATGCTCATGGTGCTCAAACCGGGCCGCGAAGCCGAAGCCGAAGCCATTTTCGTAAAATGGGGCTTAGATTTTGCTGTCATTGGCAAAACCACCGACACCAACCACCTGATCATCACCCATCTCGGCGAAACTGTGGTCGACATTCCCGTTGGCCCATTAGCCGATGACGCGCCAGAATATGAACGCCCGTGGGTTAAAACTGAAGCCCCCAAAGCCATGGCAGCCGATGAATTTAAAACCCCTGAATCAGTCACCGACACCTTGCTTAAAATGATCGGTTCTGCAAACCATTGCTCGCGCAAATGGGTGTGGGAGCAATATGACCACATGGTGATGGGCGATACAATTCAACGCCCAGGCGGCGATGCCGCTGTCGTGCGCGTGCATGATACCGATAAAGCTTTGGCCATCTCAACCGATGTAACCCCGCGTTATGTTTACGCCGACCCTGTCGAAGGTGGCAAACAAGCCGTCGCCGAAACATGGCGTAACATCACAGCCGTTGGCGCACAACCCTTAGCCATCACAGATTGCATGAATTTCGGCAACCCAGAACGCCCCGAAATTATGGGGCAATTCGTTGGTGCCATCGAAGGCATGATCGAAGCCTGTAAAGCCCTCGATTACCCTGTCGTCTCTGGCAATGTATCACTATATAACGAAACCAGCGGCACAGGCATTTTGCCAACACCTGCCATTGGCGGCGTTGGCTTGCTCAATGATATTGATAAAATGATGACCTATGGCTTCAAATCCGAAGGCGACAATATCTTGCTCATCGGCAAAGAGAAAGGCCATTTAGGATGCTCAACCTATAGCGAAATTATGCTTGGCCAAAGCCTCGGCCAAGCCCCAAAAGTAAATTTAGATGAAGAACTTAAAAACGGCAATTTCGTCCGCAGCTTAATCAATGCAAAATTGGTCAATGCCGTGCATGACATTTCAGATGGTGGCCTTTATATCGCCATTGCCGAAATGGCCATGGCCTCAAACTTAGGTGCAGACATTAAAATTGCCGATACCAAACTGCCAGAACATGCAGCTTTATTTGGCGAAGATCAAGCCCGTTACATCCTCACAGTACCACCTGGCGGCGTGGCCACCATCTTAAAACAGGCCAATGAACTGGGTGTAACCATCCGTCTTTTAGGCACTGTTATTGGCACACGCCTTACAATTGATGAAACCCGTCCTATATCTGTATCTAAACTTAAAAAAATTCACGAACAATGGTTGCCAAACTTCATGAATAAGAACTAAGATAAGCAAAACCTTAAAAGCGGAGCAAATTTATGGCAATGGAAGCCAAAGAAATTGAAGATATGATCGTCGAAGCATTGCCTGATGCCCAAGTGACAATTACCGACATGGCGGGCGATGGCGATCATTATATGGCGCGAGTTGTATCAAAAGAATTTATCGGCAAAAGCCGTGTCAGCCAACATCAACTGGTTTACAAAGCACTTAAAGGCAAAATGGGCGGCGTGTTACATGCATTATCATTGCAAACCGAAACACCCGAATAATCCCGGAATCATTAAAGGAAAACAATCATGAGTGAAGCTCAAGACTTTATCGAAAATACGGTCAAATCCAACGATGTTGTGCTGTTTATGAAAGGCACAAAAGACTTTCCACAATGTGGTTTTTCTGGCCTAGTCACGCAAATTCTCAACTATCTAAGCATCGATTATACCGATATAAACGTGCTAGAAAATGATGAGATTCGCGAAGGCGTTAAAGCCTATTCCGACTGGCCAACCATCCCGCAAGTCTACATTAAAGGCGAGTTTATCGGCGGTGCCGACATTCTACGTGATATGTTCGAAACTGGCGAAATTCGCACACTACTAGATACCAAAGGCATTGCCTATTCAGTCTCCGAACAATAAATCTAAACAATTCAAAATAAAAAGCCGCTGCAAATCTGTAGCGGCTTTTTTGATTCACACTATAAAATTATTTATCGCCGCCAAAAGCACCAACCACCGCATTGCCGCCAGCAGTGATATTCACACTACCCAAAATACTGTCGCCGCCATCAACCAAAGCCGCCTCGGCACTACCACCAGCCATATCGCTCAATTGGCCTTTCGTTGTGGTATAAGTTGCGCCCTTGCTGTTAAATACCAACCCATTTACACCACCAGCATTGGCACTCATCGCGCCGTTAAACGCAATGCTGCCCGCCTCGGTATTGGTCTCGTTCGAAACCGCAAAACTACCGGTCAAAGTTTGCGTGCTAAAATCTGCACTCACCGTACCACTGCCTTTTAAGTCAATCAGCTGAATGCCCGCAATCGCAGCCGCTCCACTAAATTTACTATTATATATGCTCGTGCCACCACCGCCTTGTAAAGCCGCATAATTAGCGATAGATTTACCTGTCGCCATGGCATAAATGCCTGATAATTGTTTATAATCACCATTATCTTCATTAACAAATAAACCGTAAAAACCGTTACCACTAACTAAGGAGCGTAGCGAAACTTGCAATCCATCATATGAAATCAAATCAGCCAATTGTTCTAATTTAGTTTTCAAGCTGCTCTTTTTTGCAACTGTTGGATTGGCCTTAATATCAGTTTCAAGTGCCTTAATGTCAGTCCGTAGAGCGTTTAATGTGCTAAGTTGCGATGCACTTAATGTTGCCACAGCTTGACTCAATGTCGTCTGTGCCGTTGTGCTGGTTAAAATGCCAGAAAAGTCACCCGCCTTTCTCACATAAGATGTAGTGGTATCGCCACTTTTCGCCTCAGTTTTGCCATAAGCCGCCTTCACTTCATGGCCCTGCACTTTGCTATAAGCACCATTGCTAAAAAATGCACTATTACCGCGAAAGGTTAAATTAGCCGAAACATTGGTGTCACTGGCATCTTCGGTATAAGTACCCAATGTTGCGCTTGGGTTCAGCAATATCAATGCCACCTCCACAACATCCGAAGCGCCCGCACCTGTACCACCGCCAGCACTGTCACCAACATCAGTGTCAGTATTTGTTCCAGTGCCCGTGGTCGCGCCCGAAGCCACCAAACTGGCCACTGCCAAACCCAATATTCCAAATTTCAGTAACATTTGTTTAGCTCTGGTAGAATAGATATTCATAAATTTCCCAATATTTGGCAGAAAGCCAGTAATTGCTAAAAAAATATAGCATTAATTAATTTTATTATGTCAATAATATAGTTAATAATAAATGTTTTTTATTCCAAAGGATAATTTATGAGCCTAAATACATCATCAAAAGCCACATCAAATGATGAATTACTAGAGCTAAACTTAAAAAACACAGCGAGTGGTGGTAGTAATAATCATTACACCGCAGGCCAAACCATAACCTACTCCTTCCTCACTCAAGCAGGCACCGCAATATTCGATGCCTATAAAAATGAATATGACGAAAATATTTCGTTCAACGGTGGCATTTGGGACAGCAATCCCAATTGGAGTGCCGATGTCAATGCAGCCCTCACCATGGCGAGCGAAATCATCAATCTCAATTTTACCCTCTCCAGCAGCTTTGCAGCTTCCGATCTGCGTTGGACAGCCGTTAACGACCTTGACACCCCAAAAGACTCTGGCACTGTTGGCATATCATTTGTCGCTCCGTCCTATGATATGGATGGCCAAGGCGATGGCGATGATGCAGGAATATTAATTTATGATAAATTACCATTTCATACCAACCCTGAAGATGGAACCAACGTTTCCGCCGAATCAGAATTGGGAGGTAGTAATGAACGCACCGTCACTATTTTGCACGAATTAGGACATTTTTTAGGCCTTGCACATCCGCACAGCAGCGTATCTACCGATGCCCCCTTTGTAGAATTAAATGACAGTAAATATGATCTCATGTCATATTTATATTCCGATGATGATCGCAAAGTCGTCAAAACCGATACAGGCGGTGGTGGTGGCACCCTTAATTCCACCTATAATTTTGGCAGTTTTGTCAACTATACCCCCATTAATTTAGCGTCATTGCAATATCTATACGGTGCCAACACGACCACTCATACGGATGGCACATCATATATGCTCACCGATGCCAAAACCACTGCACGTGACATAGATGGCAGCGATGGCACCATATCCATCGGCCGCGCCTATTATACAGTGTGGGACAATGGCGGCACCGACGAAATCAGATATGCAGGCAGCAACCGTGTTTTGCTCAACCTCAATGCCGCGACGCTCGACCGCACAAATAATGATGCCGATTTAGTCGAAACTTTAGGCCGTGTTTCAACCAGCGATTATTATGGCACTTTGTTTGGTGATTATCGCTCCGAAATTACCGACAGCAAATATTACGCAGGTGGCTTCTTTTCGCAAATCCTTACCAATGATAACAGCATATCGATAGATGGCGCAAACTTTGCGGGCAAATATGCTAACACATTAGGCGGTTATGTCATCGCCAAAGGCGTGGTGGTCGAAAACGCCACAGGCGGCTCAGGCAATGATTTAATCATCGGTAATTATGTCAATAATATCCTCACAGGCAATAGCGGCAATGATACATTTTTTGATGAAAATGGCCATGACACCGTCAATGGTGGTGCAGGCAATGACACCTTCTATGTTGGCAAAGGCAACGACATTTATGATGGTGGCACAGGCACAGATAAGGCCGATTTCAATTCAGCCATCGGCAATTATCAAATTTATGTGGCAGGCAGCACCGTCATCATTCAAGACACAAGCGGCGCTAAATACGGCTCCAACACATTCACCAATGTCGAAAGCTTCACTTTCACAGGTGGCAATGTAACGCTGGCAACTCTGCCAACAAATGGCGAGTTCGAACGCCTCTATGCAGGCAATTTAAACAATGAATTTGTCAATGATGCAGGTGGCCTTGGTGGCAACATTAACGACACCTTTTGGGGCACAACGGATACCGATACTTTCTTCGGCGAATTACTCAACGACTTCTACACAGGCAATACAGGCACCGATGGCATCACCTTTAAAGGCAACAAAGCCGATTTCAACTTCATCATAGGCGATGGCACACAACTTGTAGTCACTAATAAATCCGATGCCACCAACTTTGATATTTTGCACAGTGTCGAGCAACTTACCTTCGATGACGGGCTCACAGCCGTTGACGCTGCCGATTTAGGCCTCACAGCAGCCGAATTCACCACATGGCAAGCTGATTACGATTTTGGCTAAGCCAAACTCTTCATACCCAAAACAAAAGCCCCGAATGTTTCCATTCGAGGCTTTTTTAATTCTTATAAAAAGCGTTTTGCTTTCACACTCACGTTTAACGAGAGTAAAATTCGACCACTAGATTTGGTTCCATTTGTACTGGATATGGTACATCTGCCAAATTAGGAACTGAATTCAAAGTTGCACTCATTGTGCCACCATGTTCAGCAGTCATGTAATCAGGCACATCACGTTCAGCCAAATCAATCGCAATCAATACGATTTCAAGTTGGCGGCTTTTTTCGCGAATTTGCACAACATCACCCGTTTTAACACGGTATGAAGGAATGTTCACCCGTTGGCCGTTCACAGTCACATGACCATGGTTTACGAATTGGCGCGCAGCAAATACTGTAGGCACAAATTTAGCACGGTAGCAAATGGTGTCCAAACGGCGTTCTAGCAAACCAATTAGGTTTTCGCTTGTATCGCCTTTGATACGGTTAGCTTCTTTAAAGATAGAGCGGAATTGTTTTTCCGAAATATTGCCATAATAGCCTTTAAGCTTTTGCTTGGCTTTTAGCTGAATACCAAAGTCAGATGGCTTACCTTTACGGCCTTGGCCATGTTCACCTGGGCCATAATCACGGCGGTTTACAGGGCTTTTAGCACGGCCCCAAATATTTTCGCCCATACGGCGGTCAATTTTATATTTTGCAGGGTGACGTTTTGTCATCTTATTTCCAATATTTTTGTCTTCCTAGGCCAGATCAAGTGCATTCTCAATCCAAGCCGACAGGTGCAAGCACCGCAGACTTTTTTGCCGAACATTCACAAAATGAATTCAGTTCCGCAATATCAGGCGTTTTTAGGCAAATTACCCCCATCTGTCAAGCTTCAAACCATATATTAGCTCTTGCTTAGCGCCCTATACATGCTAAATCTAACTTATTTTAAATATGGATTAATCGATGAGCCATTTTCAAAACACTCCCAAACTTAATATATTGGTTTTATGCACGGGCAATTCATGCCGATCCATCATGGCCGAAGCGCTGATCAATCATCTGGGCGGCGATCAATTTAATGCCTTCAGCGCGGGCAGTAAACCTTCAGGTCGCGTGCATCCCACCAGCCTCAAAACTCTTAAATCACAAGGCATAAAAACCCAAGGATATCGAAGCAAATCTTGGGATGAATTTGCCGATCAAAAAATCGACATCGTCATCACGGTTTGTGGCAATGCCGCCGCCGAAACCTGCCCACTTTACATTGCCAGCAACGGTCAACAACCACTAAAAACCCATTGGGGGGTTGAAGACCCAGATGGTCAAGATGATGCCGAGTTTCTACGCGTATTTAAAATCCTAGAAAAACGCATAAATACACTTGTGAATCGCAACTCAGAACTTCCAATCACCCAACAATTTTTAAACGAAATTGGTAATATAACTTAGCCACTTATAAGCAAAATACGAATCAAAATATCAACTTATCAAACCCAATATTTCTCACTTTATATTGGGAATTTTCGGCAGTGGTATAATATTTAGATCGGCCTCTAGCAGCTCCGCCCATCACAGGTTTAATAACATCTAAAACCCGTTTTGCCACCGCTTCAGCGGGGTCAATCCAAGTCACTTCATAAGGCGCGGCTTGTTTTAATTCAGCCAATAAAAATGGGTAATGAGTGCAGCCCAAAACAACATGGTCTATTCGCTTGCTCTCTCTAAATCGCATACTGGTAAATAACGGCAAAATCTCATTCTCAACATCCGCAATTAACACTCGGCTTCCATTAAGTTTCTGCTCTGCCAAACGTGCTAAATTTTTCGAACCATGTAGTTTAATGGTGCAATCACTGGCAAATTCATCCATCAGCGATCGCGTATACCGGCTGTTAGCCGTCGCCTCTGTCGCCAATATGCCAAAAGCTTTGGTTTTGGTATATCGTGCCGCCACTTTAATCGCAGGCACAATCCCCACAATTGGAAAATCAAACTCTTCCCGCATATATGGCAAAACAACTGTACTGGCAGTATTGCAAGCAATCACCACACAATCGACATCATCAAACTTACGCACCATATCAGCACAACGCGCGCAAAGCGTTTCATTATCTAATTTGCCATAAGGAAAAAACGCCTCATCAGCCACATAACTAAACCGAGTTTTTGGCAGGTTTTTTTGCAAGTGAGACAAAACACCCAAGCCACCAATGCCTGAATCAATCACTAAAATATGTCCGCCAACTTGCTGTTCCATAAGGCTTTACTTATTACTATTTATCTTGGCTGGCAATATATTCGTCAATTACGGCTTTTTTAGCCACCCGCCTATTATGCTTGGTCAATGCCGTCACAATGCCGCGCAAAGTTTGCACTTCTTGATGGGTGAGAGCAATACGCTGAAACATATTGCGGATATTACGCGCCATCGCATCGCGTTTTTCAGGCGGTTGCAAAAACCCAGTCACATCCAATTCACCTTCTAAATGCTCAAAAAACCGCACCAAATCTTGCTTTTTGGCAGGGATATTTGCAGGGTCATGCAGGCCAGTTTTAAGAATTGCCCCCCCATCCATATCACCATCACCATAGCTAATCTCTTCGCGGGTTTTAAACCATTCATGCCCAATCAACAAAACCGATTGCGCCAAATTAATACTCGAAAACCCAGGGTTAACCGCAAAGGTTACAATCGCATCAGCCAGTGCAATGTCATCATTCTCCAGCCCCGATTTTTCACGACCAAACAAATAACCAACCTTATGACCTAAATCAATTTGTGAACGCATCATCACACCCGCTTGTTCTGCATGGTAAATTTCTTTCACCATATCACGCCGCCGTGCCGTGGTCGCCATCACATAATTCAAATCTTCAATCGCTTCTTCGGTTGTATCAAACACCCGCGCATTGTCCACCACATGCAAAGCACCGCTAGATGAGCTACGGGCTTTCTCAGATGGCCAACCATCACGCGGCCGCACAAGGCGCAAATCATGCAAACCAAAATTGGCCATGGCACGCGCTGCCGTGCCAATATTCTCGCCCAATTGTGCGCCAACCAAAATAATCGCAGGCCCTTCGCAAATTAATGTTTCTCGGTTATTCGTTCCAGCCATTTTTTCTCTTTCTAATGTCTTTCGCCCTTCTCTACTCTAATTCGGCCATGCAAGCAACAAACTGTCAAATAAACGTCATACGTTTGTTAAAAAACCGTCATTAAACGCGGCTAATTTTAAGTGAGAATCACACCGACCTAAGGAAATAAAATGTTTAAATTAACTCCAAATTTCAAAAAACTGGCTGTCGTTTTTGCGCTAAGCCAAATCATCAGCGCGCAAAGCGTTTTGGCCGCAGAAACCATGCACGATAAATTAATCGTCGCCCATCGCGGTGCCCCTGCCTATTTGCCAGAGCATAGCCTCGCATCTAAAACCCTCGCCTATGGCATGGGCGCCGATTATCTAGAACAAGACATTGTCCTCACCAAAGACAATGTGCCAGTTATTCTGCACGATCATTATCTAGACACTGTCACCAATGTTGCGCAAGTTTTCAAAACCCGCGCCAGAGAAGATGGCCGCTATTATGCCATCGACTTCACATTAGCCGAAATCAAAAGCCTAAACCTGACAGAACGCTTTAACCGCGAAACAGGCAAAGCCATTTATTCAGGCCGCTTCCCTCTTTGGCAATCAACTTTCAAAGTCCCAACATTAGTCGAAGAGATTGAACTCATCCAAGGCCTCAACAAATCAACACGCAAAAATGTCGGCATTTACCCCGAAATCAAAGCCCCAGCATTTCACCGTGCCGAAGGCAAAGATATTTCAAAAATCGTCATCGAGATTCTAGCCGAATATGGTTATGACGACAAAACCGATGCCATCTACCTCCAATGTTTCGATTGGAATGAAACCCAACGTATTCGTAATGAACTTGGCTATAAAGGCAAATTGGTGCAATTACTGGCCGAGAATAGTTGGGGCGAAGCTCCCAATGTTGATTTTGATTATCTGAAAACCGCTCAAGGACTTGCCGACATCGCAAAAATCGCCGATGGCATTGGCCCATGGATGACCCAAATTGTCCCAGAATTTGATGCCAATAACCAACCCATCATCACCGATCTGGTTAAAAACGCCCATGAAAACGGCCTCCAAATCCACCCCTATACATTCCGCCAAGACAGCCTACCAAAATGGGCAAAAACTCAAGAGGAAGCCATGCAATTATTCCTCTATGACATTGGTGTCGATGGTCTGTTTACCGATTTCACAGATGTCGCGGTTAAATTTGTAGAAAATCATCAATAAATTAGAATAGAGTCAATCTACTTTAAAAGGCAAATAGCAATATTTGCCTTTTTTACTATTTTTAGATCAAAAACCCCTATTAAGACTAAAAAACCACCCCCTAAACCTTTGACCTACGCATAATCTCTGCTATACCAAACTCATCGAAAACAAAAAATATTGAGAGGCGTATATATGTCAAAAATTAAGGTAGCAAATCCAGTTGTCGAACTCGATGGCGACGAAATGACCCGCATCATCTGGCATTTCATCAAAGACAAATTAATTCATCCCTATCTTGACCTTGATATTAAATATTACGACCTCAGCGTCGAAAAACGCGACGAAACAAACGACCAAATCACTATCGATTCTGCCAAAGCCATCCAAAAATACGGCGTTGGCATTAAATGCGCAACCATCACACCAGATGAAGATCGGGTCGAAGAATTTGGCCTGAAAGAAATGTGGCGTTCACCAAATGGCACAATCCGTAACATCATTGGCGGCACAATTTTCCGCGAACCTATTGTTTGCAAAAATGTACCGCGCCTTGTCCCAGGTTGGACACACCCAATCGTCATCGGCCGTCATGCATTTGGCGATCAATATCGCGCCACCGACTTCCTTGTTCCAGGCGCTGGCAAACTAACCCTTAAATGGGAATCTACAGACGGCAAAGAAACCATCGAACGCGAAGTGTTCGAATTTGAAGCCCCTGGCATCGCCTTGGCCATGTACAATTTAGATGAATCAATCCGCGATTTCGCCCGTGCCTCTATGGCATACGGCCTACTTCGTGGTTGGCCTGTTTACCTATCAACCAAAAACACCATCCTTAAAAAATATGATGGTCGTTTTAAAGATCTATTCGAAGAAATCTTCCAAGCCGAATATAAAGAAAAATTCGCCGAAGCTGGCATCACTTATGAGCATCGTTTGATTGATGACATGGTGGCTTGCGCCATGAAATGGAACGGCAAATTCGTTTGGGCTTGTAAAAACTATGATGGCGATGTGCAATCAGACACAGTCGCACAAGGTTTTGGTTCACTAGGCCTGATGACATCAGTTCTCATGACCCCAGATGGACAAACAGTTGAAGCCGAAGCGGCGCATGGTACAGTAACCCGCCATTACCGCCTGCACCAAAAAGGTGAAGAAACCAGCACCAACTCAACCGCCTCTATCTTTGCATGGTCGCGCGGCTTAGCCCATCGTGCTAAACTGGATGACAATAAAGAATTAGCTAACTTTGCCACAACACTAGAAACTGTGGTTGTCGATACCATCGAAAGTGGCCACATGACCAAAGATTTGGCACTGCTTGTTGGCCCACAACAAAAATGGCTTTCAACAACAGGTTTCCTCGATAAAATCGACGAAAACCTACAAAAAGCTATGGCTTAATTTATCCATATGAACAAGAAGGCGTTGCATTTGCAGCGCCTTTTTTTTATGATCACCTAAGGAATCAGCGGTTATAAACAGAAGGACAATCTATGCGTCATATTTTCAAAACCAGCCTCGTCATAATGAGCGTATTTTCTCTCAATGCCTGTGTCACTAGCAGCACATTTTATGCCTCAGAAACTCATCTAGCAAAATCTTGCACCGCCCTAAGCCGCGAACATAACTTGCTGGGTCGCGATGTACGCAACCTGATGGTCAAAAGCCTACAATCCCGCAAAAGCTATAGCACAGCCCGCGCAGTTTCCAAAAGCTACACCAATTGGCCAGTATATTTCATCGTCGAGGGCAATCAAGAATTCAACCAAAATATGTCGGATTATAAAACCCAATATCAAAAAATTCGCTATGCGGCTTTACAAAATAAATGCACATTTTTCCGCGATGTCATGTCAACAGAAGCCTACCAAACAGCCGATTCAAAATATTAAACCCATTTTCAATGAGCCATGAATGACAAATCAACAATCACCGATCACCCAAAAAATCACTTTGCCCAAATTGCAAAAATTAAAAGCCGAAGGCAAAAAATTCGTGGTGCTGACGGCCTATGATTTTTCAATGGCCAGCGCCATTAATGACAATAATATAGAGGTCATTTTAGTCGGCGATAGTTTGGGCATGACCATACAAGGCCATAACAGCACCCTGCCCGTCACCTTGGATGACATGATTTATCACACCAAATGCGTCATCAAAGGCGCGCCGTTGCCGCTCATCATGGTCGATATGCCGTTCGCCACCTATTCAACCGTCCAAGATGCCCTAAACGCCGCAGCCCAGCTAATGCGTATCGGCGCCGAAATAGTAAAACTCGAAGGCAAAGACTGGCTCATCCCGATCATCGCCAAACTCAGCGAGCAAGGCATTCCCGTCTGCGCCCATTTTGGCCTCACCCCGCAATTCATGCATCAATTAGGCGGCTTTAAAGTCCAAGGCCGCACCAAATCAGGTGCCGATGACATGCTCAACAATGCAAAAGCCGCCGAAACGGCGGGTGCTAAAATGATATTACTCGAATGCGTGCCAACAGATTTAGCAAAAAAAATCGCCGACCAAGTTTCAATCCCCGTCATTGGCATTGGCGCAGGCAAACATACCGACGCCCAAGTTTTGGTCATCCAAGATATTTTAGGCCTCACCAAACACCCCGCCCGCTTCGCCAAAAATTATTTAGCCCAACATGGCACCATACAAACCGCCATCAAAACCTTTGGCCAAGAGGTCAGAGACGGCCTCTATCCAGAACCACACCATAGTTTCGAGTCATAATATGCAAACCATTTCAAAAATCGCCGACATTCGCGACATCATCAAAGCCGAACGTAAAAAAGACAAAACCATTGGCCTTGTGCCCACCATGGGCAATTTACATGCTGGCCATATCTCATTGGTCGAGCAAATGCACCAACATGCCGACATTGTCATCACCAGCATATTTGTCAATCCACTACAATTCAGCCCCAATGAAGATTTTGATACTTATCCCAAGACCATGCAAGCCGACCAAGAAAAGCTAGAGGCAGCAGGCAATCATTATATATTTGCCCCCAGCGCCACCGAAATTTACCCAGAAGGCACAACCAGCAAAACCCTAGTCAGCGTCAATGCACTAGATGGTATATTATGCGGCAAATCACGCCCCACTCACCTAACAGGTGTGGCCACAGTCGTGACCAAATTATTCAACATCATCATGCCAGACCACGCCATCTTCGGCCTTAAAGATTATCAACAACTCATGGTCATCAAACAAATGGCCATCGATTTGTGCATGCCCATCAACATAATCGGCGCACCCATCGTGCGCGATGATGCAGGCTTAGCGCTCAGCTCTCGTAATAACTATCTATCAGGCGAACAACAACAAATCGCCCCGCGCCTCAACCAGATTCTAAACTTTGTCAAACAGGCCATATTGGATGGTGAAAATAATTTCCGCGAGTTAGAAAAACAAACCATGCTAATCATCGAAGAATCTGGCTTCAAACCCGATTATTTCGAAATAAGAACACAAAATACTCTCAAATCTGCCACGATTGCAGATCATAAACTGGCTATATTCGTCGCTGCCTTTTTGGGCAAAACACGGCTCATAGATAATGTCAGGTTTGAAAATAATGAGAAAAATAACTAAATTCGCCGTCGGTTTTGGCGTCATCACAGCAGGCTTATGGCTTAACAATACCAGCTTGTTCACAAACTTAGATCAACAAGCAACAATATTAGCCCATCGCGGCGCCCACCAAACTTACCCCAAAGAGGGTTTGCAAAATGACACCTGCACAGCCGACCGCATTTACCCACCAAAACATGCCTATTTAGAAAATACGATTGAGTCTATTGAATATGCATTCTCCAAAGGCGCCGACATAGTCGAGTTCGACATTCATCGAACTACAGATGGTAAATTGGCCGTTTTCCATGATTGGACAATTGATTGCCGCACTGAGGGCAAAGGCATCACCCAAGAACAGAGCATGGCCTATCTTAAAACCCTAGACCTCGGTTATGGCTATACAGCTGATGGCGGCAAAACATTCCCATTCCGCGGGAAATTCATCGGGGCAATGCCCGAAATTTCCGAAATATTTGAAGCATTTCCCGCTAAAAAATTCCTCATCAATATTAAGAGTAACAATTTAACAGAAGCCAAGATGCTCAGCGATAAGATAAAAACATTACCGCAAGCGCAACAAGATAAATTAATGATTTATGGCGGCAAACAAAAACTCCACATTCAACTAAATGCCGATCTACCAAACATCATCACCATGAGCAAGCCAGGTTTCAAGGCCTGCGCCAAAGATTATATGCTCATCGGCTGGAGCGGTTATATCCCTGATACTTGCCAAAATAACATCCTGCTCATTCCCGATAATCTGAAATCCATTGCCTGGGGTTGGCCTAATAAATTCATCAAACGCATGGCCAACGTCAATACATCAGTATTTATCATCGATGATTATAACGGCAGCAACCGTTCAAAAGGCCTACCAACAGACAAAGCCAAATCACTGATCGACGCAGGTTATAGAGGCGGAATTTGGACAGATGACATTGATGAATTCTAAACATTACTCTTGTCAGTGGTCATGGCTTTGGCCACTTCATTCTGCCGAGCCGTAGCCTCTTCGCGTATTTTTTGATTAATCTCTGGGTGAATGCTCAATAAATATTGGAAATCATTTTTATCCAATTCAAGCACATGCAATTGTGTGGTGGCGTTAATTGTGCCGCTATGCACCCTGTCTTCCAGCAAAGCCAATTCACCAAAATAATCACCCTCTTTGAGCTTAAACTCACCATCTTCCATCTCGGCTTTGGCTTCACCCGAGGTGATAAAATACATTTGTTCGGCAACATCACCAGCTTTGAACACCATTTGCCCCATTGCATAGGTGCGCGCTTTTAACATGCTCATAATGCTCGAAATAGTCTCAGGGTTCAGCCCATGAAACACCGGAACGCGCGAAACCATGCCCCAACTAATCACAAATTGCCGACGATTTGCCTCTTGGCTAAAACCAGTTGCCAAAATGCCAATGGGCAAAGCAAACATACCCAGCCCCAGCATCATAAATACCCCACCAACCACTTTACCAAAAGCCGTGATCGGCACGGCATCACCATAGCCAATGGTGGTCAGGGTCGAAACCGCCCACCATGCCGCCATCGGTATCGAGCCAAATTTTTCTGGCTGCGCGTCTTGCTCGATCAAATACATCAATGTTGAGCTGAACAAAATCAGGCAAATCATAATGATTAAACTAGCCCACAAAGCACGCCTTTCATTATAAACCGTGCGCCCCAAAGTTTCGATGGCAGGCGAATAGCGAGCCAATTTCAAAATCCGCAATAAGCGTAAAATGCGCAAACCACGTAAATCAATGCCAAATATATTACCCAAATAAAATGGCAATATCGCCACCAAATCAATAAACGCAATCGGCCTGAACATATAACCAAGCCGAGCCTTTAAAGGCGGGATATTTTTTAAGTGCGGATATTCTACCACACACCAAATGCGCGCCGCATATTCCAGCGTAAAAACCATAACCGAGAATATATTAAACCATTCAAAAAAGGTGCCGTATTCAGCCTCGAGGCTATTCACCGTACCCATCGCAAAGGCAAATAAATTAGCCACAATCAATATGATCAAAAACATATTAAGAATTTTTGAGGGCAGATATTTAGCGGGGTTCACTTCCAATAGAATATAAGTTTTATATCTAACGGTTTTGCGCCCAACTTCCATAACCTACCCTCTTCATTATGATATTGCAGCTCGAATGCCAGCAATCGCCTCATCGCCTTTGTCGCCATCGGGGCCACCAGCTTGAGCCATGTCTGGCCGCCCGCCGCCGCCTTTGCCGCCCAAAATAGCCGAGCCAATGCGCACCAAATCCACCGCATTAAATTTATCGGTCAAATCTGCGGTCACCCCCACAGATATACCCGCTTTGCCTTCTTCACTAATGCCAATAATCGCAATAATCGCACTGCCATGCTTGGTCTTAGCCTCATCAACAATACCGCGCAATTCTTTAGCTGCAATGCCCTTTATCACCCGACCTTCAAAATTCACACCATTGATAGTCTCAAGCGCAGCCTCTGCAGCACCGCCACCGCCCAATGCAATTTGGCGCTTGGCATCAGCCAATTCTTTATCCAATTGCTTACGTTCAGCAACAAGTTGCGACACCCGCTCCGCCATTTGATCGGGGCTGGTTTTCAAAACATTCGCGGCATCCTTCACCCGCTTGTCTTGCAAGTTCAAATAAGCTTGCGCCTTATCAGCCGTCAAAGCCTCAACCCGCCGCACACCAGATGCGACCGAAGTTTCGCTTATAATTTTAAGCAGGCCAATGTCACCTGTTTGTTTTACATGTGTACCGCCACATAGCTCAACCGAATAGGCTTTATCATCACTTACGCCATTGCCCATGCTGACCACCCGCACTTCGTCACCATATTTTTCGCCAAACAACGCCATTGCGCCCGATTTAACAGCATCTTCCTGATCCATCACCCGCGTCACAACTTCACTATTTTCAATGATATGACGGTTCACTACCAATTCAATTTCGGCCAATTCTTCATCCGAAACTGGTTTGGTATGGCTAAAGTCAAACCGCAACCGCTCATCAGAAACCAGCGAGCCTTTTTGTGCCACATGGTTACCCAAACGATCACGCAATGCTTGATGCAATAAATGCGTAGCACTATGGTGAGCGCGGATAGACCGACGGCGTTCGGAATCCACTTCCAAAATCAGGCCATCATCAACCGCCAATTCACCACTGATAATTTTGCCATAATGCACAAATAAATCACTAACCTTTTTCAATACATTGCTAATCTCAATTTTCACACCATCATGGTTCATCACACCGCGATCACCAACTTGACCGCCTGATTCCGCATAAAATGCAGTTTGATTTAGAATCAGCGCAACTTCATCGCCAACCGAAGCTTTGCCAACCACTTCGCCATCTTTAACAATCGCCAGCAATTCGCCTTCAGCTTTTTCGGAGCTATAGCCCAAGAACTCAGTCGAACCCATCTTGTCTTTTAAATCAAACCAAATGACCTCCTCAGCAGCCCCGCCAGCACCGCTCCAATTGGCACGGGCTTTAGTGCGCTGCTCTTCCATAGCCACGTCAAACCCATCTTTATCGACAGTCATTTTACGTTCGCGCAATGCATCAACGGTTAAATCAAACGGAAAACCGTAAGTGTCATAAAGTTTAAAAGCAACTCTGCCATCAAGCTCACCACCCTCACCCAAATCAGCCGTCTCGTCATCAAGAATTTTCAAGCCCTTATCGAGGGTTTTCTTAAAGCGTGTTTCTTCCAATTTCATGGTTTCGCTAATCAACGCTTCAGCGCGCACCAACTCAGGAAAAGCCTGCCCCATTTGGGTAATCAGCGATGGTAGCAATTTATACATCATCGGGTCTTTGACACCCAACATCTCAATATGTCGCATCGCGCGGCGCATAATCCGCCTGAGCACATAACCGCGACCTTCATTAGAAGGCAACACACCATCAGCAATTAAAAAACTCACACTGCGCAAATGATCCGCAATCACCCGATGCGATATATTATGCGCACCCTTAGCATCAACACCACTAAATTCAGCAGAAGCACTAATCAATGCCTGCATCATATCAGTTTCATAATTATCGTGACTACCTTGCAACAAAGCAGACAGACGCTCAAGCCCCATACCCGTATCGATAGAAGGTTTTGGTAAATCCACCCGCGAGCCGTCAGCTAGATTTTCATGCTGCATAAACACCAAATTCCAGATCTCAATAAACCGATCACCATCTTCATCTTTACTACCTGGAGGGCCGCCCCAAATATGGTCACCATGATCATAGAAAATTTCAGAGCAAGGCCCACAAGGGCCAGTATCACCCATTGTCCAAAAATTATCACTCGTCGGAATGCGGATAATTTTATCATCACTTAACCCAGCAACTTTTTTCCAAATATCAGCAGCTTCATCATCGGTATGATAAACCGTCACCAACATTTTATCTTTATTCAGACCATATTCTTTGGTTAGTAATTCCCAAGCCATAAAAATGGCCTGTTCTTTAAAATAATCGCCAAATGAAAAATTACCCAGCATTTCAAAAAATGTATGATGCCGCGCGGTATATCCAACATTATCCAAATCATTATGTTTACCACCAGCCCGCACGCATTTTTGCGATGTCACTGCCCGCGGATATTGTGGCTTTTCAACGCCAGTGAATATATTTTTAAATTGGTTCATGCCCGCATTGGCAAACATTAAAGTTGGATCATTCAGCGGCACCAATGGCCCTGATGATATAATTTTATGATCATTCTTTTCAAAATAATCTAAAAACTTACTACGAATTTCATTCACTGTTGACATAATATTACACTCACACAGCCTATTTATGGCTTATCTTCAAATTAACTTTCTATGCTTATAGCCAGTAAAACCAATGTTTTCAATGTTCAAAACGCAAAAAGGAGATGTTTCCATCTCCTTTTATATACTTATGAATATTTTAAATGCTTAGCCTGCATTCAGCTGTTCAACATTATCATCTGGCACTTCCGCATCAGCTGCTTTATCGGCACCATTCAAGCCAGCTTTATCTTTAATTAATTTTTCAATTTTATCAGCAATTTCAGGGTTTTCGGCCAAAAACTTCTTTGCGTTTTCGCGGCCTTGGCCAATGCGTTGACTATCATAAGAATACCAAGAGCCCGATTTCTCAATCACCCCTTCATTCACCCCCATATCAACCAATTCACCAATTTTAGAAATGCCTTTGCCATACATAATGTCAAATTCAACCAATTTAAATGGTGGTGCCACTTTATTCTTAACCACTTTCACTTTGGTCAAATTGCCAATAATTTCATCTTTATTCTTAATCGCGGCACCCCTACGGATATCCAACCGCACAGAAGCATAAAATTTCAGCGCATTACCACCCGATGTCACTTCAGGGTTGCCATACATCACACCAATTTTCATCCGCAATTGGTTGATAAAAACCACCATTGTATTGGATTTAGAAATACTACCCGTCAATTTACGCAATGCTTGGCTCATCAAACGTGCTTGCAAACCTGGTAGACTATCGCCCATATCACCTTCAAGCTCAGCTTTTGGTGTTAATGCCGCTACACTGTCAATAACTAAAACATCCAAGCCACCCGAGCGCACCAATGTATCAGTAATTTCCAACGCTTGCTCACCATTATCAGGTTGAGAAATCAGCAATTCATCTAAATCCACACCCAGATTTTTTGCATATACTGGGTCAAGCGCATGTTCAGCATCAATAAATGCACACACACCACCAGCCTTCTGTGCCTCGGCAATTAAATGCAAAGTCAGTGTGGTTTTACCAGATGATTCGGGTCCATAAATCTCGACAACCCGCCCCTTCGGCAAACCACCAATGCCCAGTGCAATATCAAGGCCAATAGAACCTGTGGAAATGGACGCAATTGGTTCCACCTTGCCTTTGCCAAGCTTCATAATAGAACCTTTGCCAAAGTTTTTTTCAATCTGTCCTAGGGCTGCCGCCAATGCTTTACTTTTATCCATGTTTTTCCCTTACCCGAATGTTCTAGAAAATATTAACTAAACGTACTCTGTTTGTTCTAAATTGTCAAGTTACGTTAACTATTTGAAATTACGTATATAATTACAAATGTTCTAATTTTGTTCACAGAAAACTTCACTCATCTTCATTTATATATAATTTCACCGTTTCAGCCAGCTTCTTAATGCCAACTGGCTTAGCCAAAAAGCCAATATTAGCATCCTCCGCAATCTGATCCCGATACACTTCTTCTGCATAGCCAGACATAAATATGGTCGTCACTTGCTTGTATTTTTCAGGCAAATTATTATACATGGTCGGCCCATCCATGCCGGGCATCATCACATCCGATATAATCAAATCAATTTTACCCTCATACGATTCCAACAATTCAAGCGCTTCTATTCCATCTTCAGCTTGCAGCATGTCATAACCTCGCGCTTGCAAAGCCCGTACCGCAAAGCTACGCACACCTTCCTCATCATCAACCAGCAAGATAGTGCCTTTGCCCGAAAGGTCTTTTAATTTCTCGGTTTTCCGTACGCTTTTGGCACTCATTTCTCTCAATGTCTCTTCATCAGGATATTGCCGCGGCAAGTATATATGAAACTCCGTACCAACCCCTTCTTCGCTCTCCACATATATATAGCCACCAGTTTGCTTAATAATGCCATAAGCGGTCGAAAGCCCAAGCCCTGTGCCTTTGCCAATTTCTTTGGTGGTATAAAATGGCAAGAATATTTTGCGCTGCACGTCTTCTGACATACCCGTTCCATTATCTTTAACACTGATTAGAATATAATCTTGTATGTCCATTTCATTGTGGTCAAGCTCTCGCACTTCGCGCGCGCTCACATTGCTGGTTTTAATGGCAATTTCACCGCCCTTAGGCATGGCATGGCCAGCATTGACCACCAAATTCATCAACACTTGTTCTAACTGATTATGGTCAACTTTCACCCAGCCTAATTCTCGACCATGATGAATGCTAATATTTACATTTTTGCCTTTAAGCTGATCAAATAACAGGCGCATTTCCGATAATAAATCGGCCAATGCCACCAAGCTAGGCCGTAACGTTTGGCGGCGTGAGAAAGCCAATAATTGCCCAACCAAACCCGCAGCACGATTGGCATTACTTTTAATGCCCATCAAATCCGCAAATGTCGGGTCAGATGATTTAATATTCGATAATAATAATTCACAATTGCCCAAAATGGCAGTCAAAACATTGTTAAAGTCATGCGCAATGCCGCCCGCAAGCTGGCCAATGGCTTGCATTTTTTGCCCTTGTGAAAATTGAGCTTCAAGTATTCTTTGCTCTGTTATGTCCAATAAATAAGCAATCAGCTGCACATTCGCCACTTCACCATCAGCATCACCATCATCAGCATGCACACGGTTAAAGAAAAGTTGGCCACTATTTTTCTCACCTTCACCACAAGAAAAATCAATCGGAACTGCTTCTATTTTACCAATTTTAGCTTGTTCTATCGCCCGTTCAATTATCTCTTTGCTGCCATCAGCCATTAGATTTTTTAGGTGATTATTAATCACTTTATCGCCATCAAACATACGGCTAAATAATGGATTGGCCGACAATATAACCCCTTCACTATCCAATGCAGCCATACCCAAAGGCGCATAATTAAAAAACCTTGAGAATAATATATCAGCGTTCACATCGGTCAATTTATCATTCAAATTCATTTCTGGCATAACAAATGAATTTATCTTTTTAACTTCACCTCGTTCCACTTTCACCCGGTGCAAAATCTTGGCAGCAAAACTCATCCCATCAGATTTAATAAAATCAACATGCAAGGTTTGATCAATATTCACACTATCATTATCTTCAAAATTCAAACTTTTATGGTTTAAAACCATCGCACCATTATCGCCAACCAAGCGCTTTAGCTTACTTTTTTCAAATTCAGCGGCGCGTTTTCCACCCAACCAATGCGCCAAAGTATTATTCATAAATGATACATCACCATTGGGCTGACTCGATAAAAACCCGACAGGCGCTTCATCTAAATAATCAATGGTTTGCTTTAATTTATTAATCATAATTTCTTGACGTTCAGAACGGTTCGAAATATCCTGAATTTGCCACAAAGCCCCGCCCTTAAAATTACCCGAGGCAATTTTCGTCACCTGTGCTGAAACCCATAAACTGTTCAGCAGGCCAATTTCGGTTTTCTTAACAACAGCTTTATCAGGCATAGAGTCACTGATCAGTCTTAAGCGCATTTCAACATAATATTCTTGGCCACTTTTGGCAGCATTGGCCAATTTGTACAATTCTTCACTAATTTCTCGATTGCCCGCAAAAGCGATTTCAGGTGGGTTCAAACCATTATTTTTATCGCGATTACTGCGATAAGCCAGCTTA
The DNA here is from genome assembly GCA_002400495.2 of Alphaproteobacteria bacterium. GTDB lineage: Bacteria > Pseudomonadota > Alphaproteobacteria > Rhizobiales > OSC116 > OCS116. The sequence continues at coordinate 42,876 of NVQL02000021.1, forward strand.
ACGTAAGCATCATTAGAATAGACCACGCTGCCATCATTGGCGGTAATGACAATGGCATCTTTTAACCCATCAGCCACCCCTGCAAAGCTTGGTGTTGTCACTTCATCCAAGCCAAAACGCGCATACCCTGCCACATAAAGCACAAACCAAATAAGCCCAAAAACACCCGATATAGTCAAAAATATATTGACCACAATGCTAAATCTTATCTCAAAATAGTTGATGATTAATGCCGCAATGCCGCTGAGTAAAAATACAAATAAAATAAAGCCCCAGCCACGCCGTTTATAATTCATGGACTGGCCAATAAGCTGCTCATAATTTGGCATATCAGCTTTTGATAAATCTGTTTTACTCATAAAATATCACCGTTAAAATTCTTCATATTCACTTGCCTGATACGAATCAGTGCATTCACTATATCACCCGCTTCAAACGCATAACATATCCAATGTACCGTCAAAACCCCTAAAACCTATACATATAGTCATTTTAGAAATAATTGACACAAATTAACCATTTTATAGCAGCTTTTATTGTGCCAAATTTGTGTCAATTATTGTGACATATTAATTAATGGTCTAACATACTTCATTCTGAATAAATACGAAATAACAATCACATTTAATCTGCGTGTCATTCATTAAACAGCCCATTGATAATGTCCACAGTATCTTTAATATCTGAAGCTGCCAGATGAGAATAGCGCATAGTTGTTGCAATGTTTTTATGCCCCGCCAATAGCTGAACTTTAGCTAACCCTACATCATGCTTTATTAGGTTTGTGATATAGGTATGTCGAAACGTATAGAAAACAAAGTCAGGGTCATCTTGCATACTCATACGTGATCTTACAAATGCCCAAGCAGCTCTAACCTTTGCTTTTGTTAGGGCTTCGCTGTTAAATAATGAGCTGTTTCGGCCACTTTTCAAAGCCTGATGATCATGCAGCAGAGCAACAAGAATTGCCTTAGTGTTTGTTGATATGGGGACGGATCGGAAAGAGCCATTCTTAGTACCCTGCCCATTCAGACCATGCACGTGAATTAAGTTTGTTGCAAGATCAATATCACCCACAGTTAAGCTTGTGATTTCGCTAGGGCGCATTCCAGTTTCCACAGCTACTACTGCAAACTGTCTGATGAAAAAGAAGTGGCCGAGCTGCAAATGACCTAAAATCTCCTTAACTTCCTCTGTAGAGAAGCAGCGAATACGCTTGTTACGCTCCTCTAATATCTTAGGAAATCTAGGGCAAACCTCAGCGCCACCACGAGATACCGCTATTTTACAAACTTTGCGGAGTGCTGACATCTTTCGGTTAATTGTGCTGTTGGTATTATGCAGATCATTCATACTATGAGCGATAAACTTATCAAAATCATGAAGCGTCAAATCTTTAACCAGAACATTCTCACCAAAATATTCAATGACCAATGCTATATTGTTTATAGCAGACTTTAACCCCTTAGATCCCGCCCAGCCCTCTTTAGCGGGAAGCTGGATGGTTAGCTCAGAGGCCTTCTTAAGCGTCCACGGTTCATCACTTTCAGCCACCTCATATTGATGTTTATAGCGCTTGGAGATATGTAGGCCACTATCAAGCTCAGCCTCTAGACGAACTCTGAGGATCTTTGCCTCATGCAGCGTTTTGCATGTGCGAGTTAATCTCCGACCATCAACCATTATATTTAGCTGATAACCTGAGCCACGTAAGCGTATACCTTTTGGTAATTTTGCCATGGCCTGATACTCCTTTCTTTAGATACATCAAAGGCCACCCTCAGAACTCAATCTAAAGACAGCCTTGGCATTCTTAATGCTCGTTTATTTCTATGAGTGGCTTAGGACGCTTGAAGAGCAGCGGTCATGGCCTGTAGTTGATTGAGCCGAATGTGACCCTTTTTGGTGATTTTATAGAGGAAACTGCGTGTCTCTAAACGATCCTCTATGACTTCAATCAAGCCAAGCTCCGTAAACTTCTCCTTAAAGCGTTCAGCAGAAGCCTTAGAAGTCCCAACAATCACTTTAAGGGAATCCATAGTTGTACCTTCAGCAGCTGAACGAGCCACTAAGAGCCACATTAAGGCGTAGTTTAACGGCATGTTTTTATCAAGGCTTTGAAGGACATCTAGCAGCTTTATCATATATTCTAGTGCTTGTTTCTCCTTTTTCATCAGCTCTTTTGCGGTGGTCGCGGTGGTGGTTATCATCTTCCTATATCCTGTATTCTGTGTATTTAAATAAACTTATTTTATGTTGGGGGCTTTAATAATCCATTCCCATCTATTTCTATGCTTAGAATATAACCGTGAGCAAATAGACAGGTCAATAAATATCATTGCCTTACCTAGGTCTAGTGTCAATTCTAAGGTGTCTAGATCTTCACTAGGTAATTCTAAATAAGCGCCCCATTTATACGAAATAACTTTTATGTATTTATATGTGAAAAGTACTCCGAACAGTGAAAAGTTAAGGCTTGTGTGTCTGCCCCATGCACTGCTTTTGAGCGCTTTATCTGCTCTTCTTCTTTTAAATCTGCTAGTAGTTTCTTTTAAGCTATTTAGCATTATGTCAGATCTCCCAATTATATATATATTTAAAATGTTAATTTTCTGCAAATTACCTTAGAGCAACTTAAGAGCCTATTAGGTGGATTTAAAGAGATATCCAAGGCTATACTTAAGACTCATTATGAATGTAACTTACTGTTGTTAAGTCAAAAAATTGACTTGGTGGATTTAAAGACCTCACCAAAAGAGCCTCTAAAGAATGATCTAAAGAGGCTCTAAGGCGGGAGGTATTAGAAATTCAAAATGGGTTAGGTTACTTGTCGATGATATTCTAAAGTCGCACATGGCGAGTTGTTGAAAATATCTAAGGCGCTGATTGTCACAAGATTTAGCTCTTTGGCTTTCTCTAAGGTGGTCTGAATAGCCCTTATGAAGTTGTAAGATTTATCATATAGATATAATTTATATGTGTCTGAGAACTGATCTAAAGGTGTTAGCTTTAGGATGAATTTAGGTTCCATGTTAGCTGTCATTTTAAGCCACCCGTGTAAGTTTGTGCTGAAAGAAATATTTATAAGAACCATCCATGATATCTGAGTGTCTAACTTCGGATATTTCAAAGCTATAACTCTTTGATAAATCACGGCGTTGGAAAGTGTAGAGGTCTGTATCTGGCTCATAACCTACATAATCGAAACCTTGGCGATCTGGTAGGTGTCTGAGGAAGTGCTTAGAGAACCTAGGGGCAGGATAAAAGTCCTCTATGAAGCACATTATCTTACAGTGTGGTGAATTGAATATTAAGGGCATAGTGCCAAGCCTCCCAAGGCTATTCTTAAGTTAAATTATTGAGATGTATCTAAACGAGAAGTCAAAAGCGCCTCTTCTGAGGTGCTTAAGCTTCATCCGCCATCTGTTTTCTGGGGTGATATCTTGGGTTGTCATTGGTGGCCTCTTGGTTGTTTTTAGTGATCAATGCTCATGGCAGATAAAGCCCTGCTCACCAACATTACAGGTGAGTTCATCAACTTCATTTCGGTTGGTAAATTCTTGGGAATACTGAGAGTTATAATCCGCGATACTCTCAAATTCGCTGTACTCACAACAGGTGGCAATCATATCAAATTCAAGGGGCACAACTGACTCATCCTCTAGATCATTAAGATATTCAAAGAGGGCATGTAGAGCAGGAATGGTGAAGTTATTTTTATAGGTTTCAGAGGATCTAAAAGCGTCTACGAAATGATCTTGAGTGATTCTTTGGTGCATGGTGTTAAGCCCTCCAGAGGCTTGTTTTAGAGGTGTAAGTATTAGCCACTACATGTGAGCCAATGCGCTAGGATCAATTGATCTAATATTTAGCATTTCGCGGTCGCGGCCTAAGCCCCGTTCAATATACGTGCCAGACTTCAGAGGGTTCTGCATGATTGACCAGAGATTATCATACTGATCATTTAAGAATTTATGCATTGCATCGGCGCTTTTGAATGCCTTAACTTTGACACGATATTTAAAGCCTTGGCCTGTTGCTACATCTTTTCGTATTGAGTATTTAGTCATAATATTAAGCCCTCCCGAGGCTCATGTTTACTATTGTTATCTAGATTTAGAAAGTCATAAATCAAATAAAAAGAGCATCCTTATTATTCTGAAAATGCACCTTAAGTAAACCCCCACAAAGCTCACTAGATCCCTCTTCATATTACGTGATATTTCGTCACATCAAAGGTTCTAGCGCAGTGCTAAAGGTTGCCCGTACTCTTAAAGCTATATCTTGCAAGCTTGCCCTAACCGTGAAGTTAGGCGGGTATCTTAAAGGTGCATCTTGAGAATAATAAGGATGCTATGTTTAGGTTTCTATAGCGGGGTTTTGAATGCCCCTGTTTGATGTTTATTACACTAGCTATTTAGATTTAGATAGTCAATGTGTAAAAACAAATATAATTACGAATTATATATAAGTGATTCTTTTATAAGGTAAATAAAAGTTATAAACAGTGGGATTATTTAGATAAAGCGGCGTTTATTCTCTCAGCAATGGGGCGTCCTGTCTTAGATAAACGAATGATATCATGCTGATTATTCACATTCTCTAGCTCACAGATACCTAAAGCGCCCCTTTTCCTATCACCATATTTACCCTTAAAATGCTCTATAGTATGTAGTGGTATATCATACTCAGCATGTAGATCCTTAACTTTAATCCCGATAGGAGAGTGCTCAGCAATACGTATAAACACCCGTAAATTAGAGAGTGTCATATTTTCTAATAATACGCCTTCGTCAATGACTATATCTAACTTATTTAAATTAGTGTATTTTAAAGGCTCACCATAAATTGTCTTATTTAAAGCGTTGATGATTGGGTGATCATTCTCATTCATAAGTTTAACCTTTACATTCCCTATAGATATTCTTAAGATTTATAGATAATTATATTTCATCAATAAATCAATTAAAATGTTTAGGAAATAAGAATGATGCGTCTAATTCTAGCCTTATGTTTATCCCTCTTATTATTCTCCTGCCAAACTACAGGTGGAAATGTTGTAAAAAGCAAAAGTGGCATTAGTTATGAGGTAACAGACTTAGATCATATACCTAAAGATATCCTAAGGATATATCAAAAGGTAGCTAAACAGGGATACAACAGAGATGATAGGGATAGAACAATGTTTTGGGTGGCAATGAATAAGCTACCTAAGGCTAAACAGGAAGCAATTATCTATTTTATTAAATGGGATAGGTTATACCTTGCAGGTTTACGGGCGGCAACTTGGCATAGTTTAATATTATCATATAAGGATAGATCCCCTATTATTACCAGTGAGTATAAGGCATATCATCATAACGCATCATTATTCTTTGAATCAAAGCTCTCATCTGGTAAACATCCTTCATATGCAAAATCATTTACCTATTTCGGTCGTAAGCAAGTCACAAAAACGCATAATAAATTTATAAATAATACCAAGGCATATGCGCGACATGATTATAGTGTTAAAAATGCACTGAAAAGCTTTAAAGCTGAAATTAGGACAAAAGCTGCATTGACTGCCCTCTTAATACCTTTAGGCTGAATAAGCTCCTTAGAGTCTCTCTAAAACCCCCTAAGCCACATCACTAGCTTAATGTGTGTAGATGACTCTGTGTGAGTTGCTTTGGTGATCCTATGACTGTTCTATGGGTGATCTGAGGAGGTTCTGAACAAGCGCACCGATGATGTGGACAGAGAGACAGGCAGAATGTAAAGCTTCCTTTCCATTTCGAATGAAAACAGATGGTAGCTTAGGTGTGCTACTCGACCAACACACCTCGATGAAATAACCACCACAAGGGCAGCATTGGATTAGCATCAGACTTATAATCTGGTGTCATCTGTTGAAATCATTGGGATAATCTGGAGGTGGCACAAATATTGGCACAAAACAGGCTGAAAGAGGCCATTAAATAGCACCTTTTGACGTGCTTTAGATCCTCCTGAGATCATTGCGGGGTGCACGGGGGAAAATCCTCGCGCTTCCTTATGTATGAAACCCACTCAGGTTTTTCTATCATAATTATATTCTTAGGATTATTATCATTGATGATTACATCT
>NVQL02000022.1 GCA_002400495.2 Alphaproteobacteria bacterium
TATACGGGTGGTGGCCTCTATCCAGCTTGTCTTATCGATCAACATGCAGAACTATTAAAGAGTCGCGTCTTTGGCAATCCGCATTCTCACAACAATTCATCACAGCTAGCTTCATCACTGCTTGAACAAGCACGCAAAGATGTACTGGAGTATTTTCGTGCGGACACGAACGACTATGTCGTCATTTTCACGGCAAATGCTAGCGCTGCGTTAAAGTTAATCGCAGAAAGCTACCCGTTTGACGAGCGCAGCGAACTATTGCTGACCGCAGACAACCACAACTCCGTGCAAGGCATACGTGAGTTTGCCCGCAGCAAAGGCGCTTCTATCCGTTACATCAGCTGCCAACCAAACACCCTGCTCGCCGACGATATAGATCATTACCTCAACTCAAGCGAGTGCAAGTCGGCCAGGTTATTCGCTTTTCCCGCACAATCCAATTTTTCAGGTGTCCAACACCCCTTGTCGTGGATAGCACAAGCCAAAAACTCAGGTTACGACGTATTGCTCGATGCCGCCGCCTTTGTCCCCAACAACCGGCTTGACCTAAGTGCCCTCTCGCCCGATTTTGTCAGCGTCTCGTTTTACAAAATGTTTGGCTATCCAACCGGCGTGGGTGCGCTCATCGCACGACGCGATGCCTTAACCAAACTAAAACGCCCTTGGTTTGCTGGCGGTACAGTCAAAATCGTCTCCGCAATCGCCGACTTTTATACCCTCGCTGATGGTGAGGCTGCATTTGAAGAAGGCACAGTCAATTACTTAACTCTGCCAGCGGTTAGCGCAGGCCTTAAGTTTATTGAAGCGATCAACGTCGATAACATACATGAACGTGTCATGGCGTTAACGGATCATTTATTACGCAACATGCAGTCGCTACACCATAGCAATGGCCAGTCAGCGATCGAACTCTATGGCCCCAAAACCACGCAGCATCGCGGTGCCACCATCGCTTTCAATTGCCTCGATACTGATGGGAAATACATCCATTACGATGATATTGAGAAACTCGCTAACGACCAAGGCTTAGCCATTCGTTCAGGCTGTTTTTGTAATCCTGGTGCCGGTGAGAGTAGCTTGAGCCATACCGCAGAGACGATCAATCAGTGCAGGGAACGTATTAATGATCTCCATAAAAATCAGCCATTTGACCTAGTAAACTTCCAGCAGTGCATCACCTCTGAAGGCAAAGCAACTGGTGCCGTGCGCGCCTCACTAGGACTGGTGAGCAACTTTACCGACATTCAAAAATTACTAGCATTTTTGCGCAGCCTATTAGATCAAACTGCCGAAGAAATCGCTACCAAAACGCGCACCCTGGATGGCGCGTAGCAAAATCCGGGGTGGGTGGTTTGCCAATTATTCCCTGGATTCCGCTACGCTTCGTCCAGGCTACATATATATAGGTAACCCCAAACCACTAGTGAAACAAATCCTGACCTTTAGCGACACGCTCTGAAACAATTTTTTGAAACGCTTCTGGTCCAAAGGCATACCACTGCTCTTCGCGCTGATAGATAAACGGACGCATATTGGCAATTGAATATTCGTGAAACCAACCCAGCACTTTCTCATCAGGGTCATTTCCAGCAGACACCAAGACATCAACAGGGCGACCTGCCCACATCGAACGACCCGATAACATAATCACACCACTTTGGTTTGGCTGTAGCCACTCAGGCAAGTCGCTCTCAGGCTCTGCCCAGCCACAGAAAAATGCACGACAGGGATCATCAGGCCGTTTTTCGTGAATCGTGCAGTTTTGGCCAGAACTAAATGGGCACGGTTTACCAAAATCAATATCATGGCCCAAAACGCGGGTCTTAACCCAGCCATCACAACATAAAGAGCACTCACCACAGGGTCGTGGCTTTTGTGGTGTTTTCGGTCTTGGCACAGGGCTAAGCGAATAACCTTGTTGCGTTGATACAACAGGGCTGTCGGCAATGACCAAGCCATGACATTTCTTATATTTTTTGCCGCTGCCGCACGGACAGGCCGCATTACGGGCAACTTTGCCCCATGTGCTTTCATCTTCTGGGTCAATCGGCCCTGTATTATGCTGCACTTGTTGTGGGGCTTGCACGCCAGCTTCTTCGCTGTTGTTATCGCTTTCATGCACTGTTTCGGCGTCTGACATGTCATATTCTTCAACGTCAGTTGGGGCTAGGTTTAGCTCAACATGTGATAGTTGGGCGGTTACCGCTTCACGTAGGCGGTCGAGCATGGTTTCGAACAGGCTAAACGCTTCGGTTTTATATTCATTTAACGGATCACGTTGGCCATAGCCGCGCAAACCAACGCCTTGGCGTAGATGATCGAGGGTTAGCAAATGCTCGCGCCATAGGCTGTCTAAAGTTTGTAGCAAAACACTGCGTTCGACTTGGCGCATAATGTCGGGTGAGATGCGGGTGGCGCGTGCGGCCATATCTTCATCTGAGGCTTTTACAATGCGTTCAGTAATCTCTTCATCGGCAATGCCTTCTTCGGCTGCCCAGTCTTTTAATGGCAGGTTGATGTTGAAGGTGGCGGTGATTTTTTCGCTCAGGCCATCGATATCCCATTGTTCGGCATAGGCATTTTCGGGGATGTGTTGGGTGACAAAATCATCAATTACATCATGGCGCATGTCTAGAATGGTTTCGTTAATGGCTTCATCTTCCATTAATTCTAAGCGTTGTTCGAAGATCACTTTACGCTGGTCATTCATCACATCATCAAATTTGAGTAGGTTTTTACGAATGTCAAAATTGTGTGCTTCGACTTTTTTCTGGGCGTTTTCAAGAGCTTTGTTTATCCACGGATGGACAATGGCTTCGCCTTCATCAAGGCCCAAACGTTTGAGCATGCTGTCCATACGGTCAGCCATGAAAATGCGCATTAAATCATCTTCTACTGAGACAAAAAACTTGCTGTGGCCCGGGTCACCCTGACGGCCAGAACGACCACGCAATTGGTTGTCGATGCGGCGGCTTTCGTGGCGTTCGGCAGACAGCACAAATAGGCCGCCTTTGTCGATAACCTCAATTTTTTCGGCTTTAATCTCGGCAGTGAGTTTTTCGATCGCCGCATCGCGTTTTGCGCCTGCTTCGATATCGCCAAGTTCTTGGCTGATGCGCATGGTTAAATTGCCGCCAAGTTGAATGTCAGTACCACGGCCAGCCATGTTGGTGGCGATGGTGATGGCATTTAAGCGGCCAGCATTGGCCACAATTAGGGCTTCTTGTTGATGATGGCGGGCGTTTAGCACATTATGTTTAACCTTGGCTTCGGTTAGCATTTCTGAAATGATTTCAGAGGCTTGAATCGAGCCTGTGCCAACCAAAACGGGTTGACCAGTTTTTAGGCATTCTTGTACTTGTTTGATAATTGCGCTGTTTTTCTCGGCTTTTGTGCGGTAAACTTGGTCATCATCATCAATCCGTATGACATCGACATTGGTGGGTACATCGACCACATCTAATTTGTAAATGTCGGCAAATTCTTCGGCCTCGGTTAAGGCCGTACCTGTCATGCCAGAAAGCTTGCTATAAAGCCTGAAATAATTTTGGAAGGTGACGGAAGCTAGGGTTTGGCTTTCGGCTTGGATGGTGGCGCCTTCTTTGGCTTCGATGGCTTGGTGCAGCCCTTCGCCATAGCGGCGGCCATCCATAACACGGCCAGTGAATTCATCGATGATTTGCACTTCGTCGTCGCGCACAATATATTCTTTGTCTTTTTCGAATAATTTATGGGCGCGCAGAGCTTGCATCACATGGTGAATGAGCGAAATATTGACGCTGTCGTAAAATGTTGTTTCGCCATCCATCAAGTTTTGCTCGATGAGGATTTCTTCAATATGTTCGTTGCCTTGCTCGGTCAGACTGACCGACTTGGATTTTTCGTCAACTTCGAAATCTTCTTCAATTAGCAAAGGTATTAATTTATCGATGGTGACGTAAAGGTCGGATTTATCATCTAAGGGGCCAGAAATAATTAAAGGGGTTCTGGCTTCATCGATGAGGATTGAGTCAACTTCATCGACAATGGCGAAATGATGACCGCGTTGCGCCATGGCATCGGTGTGATATTTCATGTTGTCGCGTAGATAATCAAAACCTAGCTCGTTATTGGTGGCGTAAACAATGTCGTGTTTGTAGACATTTTTGCGTTCAACGTCATCCATGCCACCGACAATGGCGCCAACGCTAAGGCCCAAAAATTCGTAAATTTCGCCCATCCATTCGCTGTCACGTTTGGCCAGATAATCGTTAACTGTTACGACATGCACGCCTTTATCTTCTAATGCATTGAGATAGGCAGCTAAAGTGGCGACTAGGGTTTTACCTTCGCCAGTGCGCATTTCGGTAATTTTACCTTGGTGCAAAATCATGCCGCCCATAAGTTGCACATCAAAATGGCGCAGGCCTAATGTGCGGATTGAAGCCTCGCGCACCATGGCGAAGGCTTGGGGCAATAGAGTGTCTAATTTAGTGCCTGAGGCGACTTTGGCTTTTAGCTCGGTGGTGGTGGTTTTAAACTGCTCGTCTGAATAGGCTTTAATCTCATCTTCTAGCGCGTTGACTTGGTCAACAAGTGGCCGCAGAACTTTGATTTTGCGATCATTCGCATTGCCAAAAAATTTAGTGATTACAGAACCAAGCATTATATTATACCTTTAAATATCATATCGGCTGCTTTATCAAACACAGCCTAAAGCACAAATAAGCATCTCTCAATTGCTTGTCAATGATATGTGGCCATTTTGGGTGGATTTAATGACGATTATTTCTAAAATTATTGTGATCGGGCAGTGATTTAGGATAAATGCCCGATCATGGTTAATTTTAAAAGCAGATTTTTCAAAATTTTTCTCGTATGAAAGTCACCATTATCTTGCCATAATTATAATTATTCTATCTAATAGGGGTAGTTTTAAAGAGTAGAGTTTGCGTATTATGAGTGTGATATTATCAAAGCCGTTTCATTTTAAAAGTGGCTGGCCATTTATGGCCGCTGCTTTGCTGTCGGTTATTATGGTATTTAATGTGGCAAAAGCCGCTGATGAAGTGGTGACACCGCCTGAACCAAGTGAGAAATTGGTGGCCATTGTGAATGGCATTAGCATCAGGCAATATGAATATGATATTGCCCAACAATCGTTGCAAGAAGAGCTTGTTAATTTATCCAACGCCCAAAAGCAGCAACGTATTTTACAATTTTTAATTGACTTGAAATTGATGAGTGAAGCGGCGCGTCAGGACGGGTTTGACCAGAAGACTGAATATCAGCAAAAAATTGCCTTTTTATCTGAGCAGACGCTGAATAACCTGTATTTTGTAGAGAAAGTATTGGAGAAAATTGACGATAAAGCGTTGCTAGATTTTTATGATCAAGAAATGAAAAAAATAGTGCCTTCAACTGAAAGTCATGCGCGGCATATTTTGCTTGATGATGAAGATGAAGGCAATGCTGTGTTGCAATTGCTAGATGATGGCGCTGATTTTGCCGAAATGGCTGGCTTATATTCAACAGGGCCGACCAAAACCCAAGGTGGAGATTTGGGCTATTTTTCTGAAGGTGAAATGGTGGCTGAAATTTCGGCGGCATTGGTTGGCTTGAAAATTGGTGAATTTACTAAGAATTTGGTCAAAACTAATTTTGGCTATCATATTATAAAACTTGAAAATGTGCGTGAAAAACCACTGCCGACTTTTGAGCAGGTTAAAAATAGCCTTTATGGTGTTTTGCTGCAAAATAGGGTTGATGAATTGAATAGCGAATTGCGCAAATCGGCGCAGATTGAGTTGTTTATTGAGCAAGAAGCCTTGGATGTTGAGAGAAACAGCGGCAACGCGGCTGATGCGGCCGAAACTGAAGCGACTGCGGCTGATGTCATTGAAATTGATGGCACCACTAGCAATTAATTGCTCTGATTAAATTTATAGGATTGATATGAAAATTTCGCCGCTTGTGCCTGCTGACTTTCCGGATATGCCAGACGTGAAGGGGCTTAAAATTAAGACCTATGAAGCGCGGGTGGTTTATAAAAATCGGGATGATTTGCTGCTGGTTAAATTTGCGCAAGGCACTCAGGTTGCAGGTGTATTTACCAAATCGAGAACCCGCTCTGCGTCGGTTGAATGGTGTGTGAAGCATTTGGCATCTGGCGCGCAAGGGCGGTTGTTGATGGTCAATTCGGGCAATAGCAACGCCTTTACGGGGGCAGCGGGTGAGCGCAGTGTGGTCGGCATTTTGAGCCATTTGGCCGAAAAATTTAGCATAAAATCAAGTGAAATTTACACCAGTTCAACTGGGGTGATTGGGGAATTGTTATCGGGTCAGGATCTGCTTGATGTGGTGGATGTTGATAAGGTATCGGCGGTGGAAAATGCATATATTGCGGCGGCTGATGCGATTAAAACCACGGATACTTTTGCAAAATATGCAACGCGGAGCGTAAAAATTGGTGGCGAGAGGGTGACGATTAACATCATTGCTAAAGGCAGTGGGATGATTGCGCCTGATATGGCGACTATGTTGAGCTATATTTTTACGGATGCTAATATTAGTAAGAACGCGTTACAGAAAATACTGAATGTGGCAGTGGGTAAGAGTTTTAATAGCATTACGGTGGATAGTGATACATCGACGAGTGATACGGTTTTGCTATTTGCCACGGGTGCATCTGATGCCGCGCATATTGATGATGCTGGTGATGTGCGCTTGGCTGAATTTGTGGCGGCGACTGATGAATTGTGTTTGGAAATGGCGCAGCAGATTGTCAAAGATGGTGAAGGCGCTACTAAGTTTATTACGGTTAAGATAAATGGCGCGGAGGACGACCGTGCGGCCAAAGTGATTGGCCTTTCGATTGCGAACTCGCCTTTGGTGAAAACTGCCATTGCGGGGGAAGATGCCAATTGGGGGCGGATTATCATGGCGATTGGTAAATCGGGCGAAATGGCGGATCGTGACCTGATTGAAATTGCTATAGGTGGGGTGAAAATAACCCAGAATGGGCAAGTGGTTGATGATTATGATGAAACACCTGTGACTCAACATATGCAAGGGCAATATGTCGATATTGATGTGAATCTTGGTTTGGGCGGCGGTGAGGCGAGGGTATATACTTGCGATTTGACGCATGGGTATATTGAAATTAACGCCGATTATAGGTCTTGAAATGACAGAAATTAAATTGGTTGTCGCCTGTGCATTGATTGACATTGATGGGCGGGTGCTGTTGCAGCAACGCGCGGAAGATGGGCAACATGCTGGTCTGTGGGAGTTTCCTGGTGGTAAGGTTGAGGCTGGGGAGAGCACTGACCAAGCGCTTATTCGGGAATTGAAAGAAGAGCTGAATATTGACACGGCGGCCAATTGTTTGGCGCCGTTAAATTTTTCGATTTATGATGATGATGGTGGGCAATTATTGTTGCCGTTATTTATTTGTCGGCGGTGGAAAGGCATTATGCAGCCTATGATGGGACAGAAAACCAAATGGGTGAAGGCGAAAAACCTGAAAGATTACGCCATGCCGCCTGCGGACATTCCGCTGATTCCGTCACTGATTGAAATTTTGCCTTAAAATTATAGAAAATCGGCTAAATTATGCTCGGCACTGCCAGGCTTTAGCGGTTTTTGTTGGCTTTCGTGCGGTGCCCAGCCGATGATGTTTATAATGTCAAATTGGGCGGTGATGCGGCCATCGGCATGGCTGAATTTTTGCTGATAAATTTCGGCAGCGCGGGCGATGATTTTGCGGGTTAGTTTTGCGGTGTTAGCTGGCTGATGCAGGCAATTTGTGGCGCCCATGGCGCGTAAATCTTTAATGACATCAAATATATGATCGTAGCGGACGGTTAAACTATCCATATCGACGACGGGCAAAGCAAAACCTGCGCGTTGCAATAGGCTGCCCATTTGCTGGACATCGATAAAGGGTAAAACTCTGGGGGTGGCGCCGCCGGTTAGCTCGGTTTCGGCAATTAGCAGGCTTTCGCGCAGCTCATGCAGGCTGGCGCCGCCGATGAGGTTGGCGGCAAATAGGCCATCTGGTTTGAGGGCGCGTTTGATTTGTGCCAATAGGCCTGGCAAATCGTTGATATATTGTAGGCTGAGTGATGAGGTGATTAAATTGACCGATTGGGCTTTGAGCGGCAGGATTTCGTTATCGGCAATGACATCGGCTGCTTGGCCGCTATTTTCGATGTTGAAGCAGTTTTCGGCCATTTTATTGCTGCGTAATAATTTGATGAAACTGCCATTATAGCCGCCAATATGCACGGCGGTTTCGAACTCGCGGGTGATGATGGTTAAGCGATCGAGCAAATCTAGTTCGGCATTTTGCAATAGGAATTGATTGTCTTTAAGTGCCGTTGGGCTAGATACCCGCGTTTGGGCGCGGCGTTTGGCCAATAACTTTTGATTGATAATTTGCAATTTTATCCCTAACCTATTTTATAAATAGACATACTGGCATTTGAGAGTTTTGACCATACTTAATCAACTTATCGGGTTTTTAAACCCACCAAAATGCATGGCTTGCCACGCGCAGATTACCGATCAGGTTGGCCTGTGCATGACATGTTGGGGGGATGTACAATTTATCAATGCGCCGATTTGTGATGTGACGGGCACGCCGTTACCGCATGATGGTGATGAAAATATATTGAGCATTGAGGCGTTAACTGACCCGCCACATTATGATAAAGCGCGTGCGGCGCTTAGATTTAACGAGCATTCTCGGCGGTTGATTCATAAGTTGAAATATCATGACCAGCAACATTTGGCGCCGTTAATGGCCAAAATGATGCTGCATGCAGCGCGTGATTTGTTGGTTGCAGGATGCGGTGATGATGTTATTTGCTCTGTGCCTTTATATCATTGGCGTTATTTTAGGCGGCGGTTTAACCAAGCTGATTTGTTGGCGAGGCAGGTGGCGAGCAAGGGTGCTGCCGTCTATATGCCCAAATTGATAAAACGTGTTAAAGCCACCAAAACTCAAGTGGGATTGAGCCGCGAGGCGCGGCAAAAAAATGTGAAGGGGGCGTTTGAGATCAATGCAAAATGGCTTAAATTGGCGCGTGATAAAAATATTTACATTGTTGATGATGTGATCACCACGGGTGCAACGGTTAATGAAATTGCTAGCTGTTTAAAGGCTGCGGGCTTGGGGCCTGTGTATATATTAGCATTTGCTAAAGTAATTCACCAAAAAGTGATTTAAAACTGCTAGCATTTGTTTATAAAGGGTTTATATAAGTTATCCAGATTGTTTTATAAGGATTAGAAATATGGCTAAAGTTGAAATTTACACCACACCAACCTGCCCATTTTGTGTACGTGCCAAAGCATTGTTAAAATCTAAAAATGTTGATTTTATTGA
The DNA here is from genome assembly GCA_002400495.2 of Alphaproteobacteria bacterium. Lineage (GTDB taxonomy): Bacteria > Pseudomonadota > Alphaproteobacteria > Rhizobiales > OSC116 > OCS116. The sequence goes on from NVQL02000022.1 coordinate 9,371, forward strand.
AATTGATGTTTTATCTGATTTTAAAGTGAAAACTACGATGATTAAACGTTCGCAAGGTAGCCGTAGTGTGCCGCAAATTTTTATTGATAATGAGCATATTGGAGGTTGTGATGACCTGTTTGCGCTTGAAGCGAAAAAAGCACTGGATGTGCTGTTAAACTAGGTTTTATTTATGGCTCGGAAACTCAAAGTGGCTTGCATTCAATTATGTGCTGGCCAAAATGTACAAGATAATATTGATATTGCTGACAAATATATTCGTCAAGCGGCAGCTGAGGGTGCGCAACTTGTTGTGACGCCTGAGCAAACTGCTTTGATGGAGTTGGCGGGTGATGCCTTATTTGCAAATATTTATGAGCAGCAAGATTGCCCAGCTTTTGCGCATTTTAAAGCTTTGGCGCAAGAGTTGGAAATTTACCTGTGCATTGGCTCGTTGGCGATTTTAAACTCTGACGGCACGGTTGCCAATCGTGGGTTTCTGATTGCGCCTTATGGTGAGGTAATTGGCCATTATGACAAGATTCATATGTTTGATATTGTGCTGAGAAATGGCGATGAATATAAAGAATCGGCGACATATAAAGCTGGCACGCGTGCTAGTTTTACACAAACGGCTTTGTTTGGGTTTGGCCATAGCATTTGTTATGATATGCGGTTTCCGAAGCTTTACAATGCTTTGGCGCATATGGGGGCTGAAATTATTGTTGTGCCTGCGGCGTTTACGGTGCCAACGGGTAAAGCCCATTGGCATGTTTTATTGCGGGCGCGGGCGATTGAAACCAGTAGCTTTATTGTGGCTGCGGCGCAAGGCGGAACACATGAAAATGGCCGCAAAACTTATGGGCATAGTGTGATTATTAGCCCGTGGGGCGAGATTGTGGCTGAGATGCAGAATGATGATGGCGTGCCGCCGACGGGGTATATTATAGCTGAGATTGACTTGGATGATGTGGCTGAAGGGCGGAAGAATATTCCTGTGTTGGAGAATGAAGGTAGTTTTTAATTTGGGTGTAGGCAGGAGTGCGACCCAGTATAAGCTGTAAAAAGACAGTTGGCTGGTTGTTGATGCTCTGGAAATCTCATTTTTGTTTGGCACTGCGTGCGTTCGCTCCGCTCTCTAGCTAAGCCACTCAGCCGCTGATCAGCGGTAAAATCACCACCTAACCTAACCGCATTATGCTTAGTGAGCTGGAGTTTGGTGAAACTCCGAATATAGGTGCTAAATTGTTACTCATTGTGCTTTTCATGGAAAAAAAGTCCGAACCCGTAGGGTGAGGCAAGCGCGACCGCGTGTCGCCGTTAGGCGTGGCAAGAGAGCGGAGCGAACGCACGCTAGTGCTGCTAGCCCACCGATAGGTGGGCGAAAAAGAGAGGCGAAGCCGAACGAAAAAAAGTTAAATCCCAGCAATTACGTCACTTAGGTTTTCGATGCGTTTTTTGTTGGTGGGGTAATCGGCTTGATTTAGGAATTTTTGTTCGGCTTGGAAAATATCTAGGCGTTCGAGTAATTTGATGGTTTCGGCTAGTTTAAAATTTGATTTTTTGAGTAATTTTATACTGTGTTGATCGGCTTCTAGCTCTTGGCTTTGGTTAAACTGGTTGCCCGAACTTGCTTGGCGTTTTAAGTGATGGCCTAGTGCAATGTGGGCAATTTCATGAGCTAAAACTGCGGCCAATTGATCGTCATTGGCGATGAATTCGACCAAGCCTCTGGTGACATATACATAAGCGAGGTGTGATTTTGAGCTGAGTGAGTAGGCATTGACGCTGGTGGATTTTAGTAAGATGACTTCAATGTTTTTATCGGTTAAGCCATTGGCTTTGATGATTTTTTTGGTTAGATTTTTAAGCCGATTGTTGATTGAATAATGGCCATCTTGCCCGCCATTATCGGCAATGTGTTTTTGGTGTGCGGCTTTCATGACATTGTCATGAACAATGGTTTTATATTCGGCAGTGAGCGATAATTTATTGAGAGCGTTGGTTTGGCTACAGGCCGTTAGAGCCAAACTGAGCAGGATAAAAATGAGTGTTTTAAATAAAGTTGTCACTTAAGCTGATCCTGCAATATGTTGATTGATGATACCAATAAGGTGGGAAAGCTCAAAGGGTTTTTCAACAATATCGACGACCAATTGCTCAAGGCCAAAGGCACGTTCGCGTTGTTGGGCATAGCCGGTCATTAAAATCAGTGGAATGTGGGGCATATCACGTGCCACATTTAGTGCCAATGCAATGCCATCCATAACGGGCATTTGAATGTCTGAAATGATCAGATGGATTTCGTTATCGGCATGGCTGGCTTCTAATATTTGCAAGGCCAAGGCGCCGTTTTCGCATGAAATTGTGGTGAAGCCATTTTGTGCGAGCCCTCTTTCAAGAAAGTTCACAATGTCGGCCTCATCTTCAACAATTAATATGCGCTTGGTCATATCACCCCATACTATTCATCATTGTCGTCATCATCAACCACAACGCCAATATAAGGTAGTTGGCGGTAGCCATGCGCCATATCCATGCCATAACCGATGACAAATAGATCTTCGCAATCAAAGGCTTTGTGATCTGGTTGGATGTCAACGGCACGATGATGTGGTTTGTCTAGCAAAACACAGGTGCGGACGTTTTTGGCACCGCGGGCATACATAAGGTCTTTGGCAAATGCCATGGTGCGGCCAGATTCTAAAATATCATCGACCAGCAAGATTTCGCGGTTTTTTACATCAGTGTTAATGTCGCGCATAATCTCGACCTTGCCGCTAGATGTTTGGCGGTGGCCATAGCTTGATAGGGTGATGAATTCGACATCAGGTGTGCCGCCAGCCCGATGAATGGCGCGCAACAGATCGGCAGCAAAAATAAAGCTGCCTTTTAAAATGGAGATGACCAAGACGTTTTCGGGCAGATCAACGGCAATTTCTTGTGCCAAACGTTCGACTTGATCGGCTAAAGTTTTTTCATCATATAGAACTTTAATATTGGGCTTTTTATTTTGGGTCATGGCTTTATCTATAGATGTTAAATGTTAATGGGGTTGTTTAGCCGAAGTCTCAATTATCAGCAAGCTTTTTATTGGTGATGAATTGGAACTTTACTTTCTGCGCCGTGGCAGCGGGGTCTTTCATGCCTGATTTAAACGATACAATTTCGCCCGCAGCTAAGCTGGTTTTGGCAATCTGAATTGGCCAATCGAAAATGCTATTGTCGTTACGATCAATTAAATAGCCACGTATTCTGGGTAATATTTTGGTGCTTTTGCTGTTATTCATAATGCTGCCATTGACCAGTAAGAAATCTAACCCGTCTTGATTTTGATGGCGCACATTGATGTTGACAAATTCAAGCCCGACAATGTTGGTTTCAAAACCATAAAGCTCGTAGGCAGCGGCGCTTTTGGGGAAATAATTGATGATGGTGTTTTTGCCAATGATGAATACACCAAAAATAATGCTGGCGGCGATGGCCAAGCTGCCCCAATAAATGTAGGAAGATTTGTTTTTGGGTTTGCCGCGGTTTTTATAGACGGCAGATTGCGAGGGCAGGTTTTTTTCGAACTCGGCTTTACTTGTTGGCGCAGTGGCTTTTTGTTTCGCTGGCTTTTTATCAGGGCTGAGCGGTGTGTCAAACATGTCGTCAATCGCGCCCTGATCGTTTTCCTCATTGGCATCGACTACTTGTACTGATTCTTCTGGCTCAGCGGTGGCGAACATATCATCTATTGCGCCTTGATCATTTTCTTCATTTGGATCTGGAGCATCTGGCTCAGCTGCGGGGGTGGCGAACATGTCGTCAATCGCGCCCTGATCATTTTCTTCATTTGGATCTGCGGCATCTGGCTCAGCTGCGGGTGTGGCGAACATGTCGTCAATCGCGCCCTGATCATTTTCTTCGTTTGGATCTGGAGCATCTGGCTCAGGGGCGGGTGTGGCGAACATGTCGTCAATCGCGCCCTGATCATTTTCTTCGTTTGGATCTGGGGCATCTGGCTCAGGGGCGGGTGTGGCGAACATGTCGTCAATTGCGCCTTGATCGTTTTCCTCATTTGGATCTGGGGCATCTGGCTCAGGGGCGGGGGTGTCGAACATGTCGTCAATTGCGCCTTGATCGTTTTCTTCGTTTGGATCTGGCTCAGCGGGGCTTTCGAATAAATCACCAGCGGGGGCTGCTTGGGCGGCAGGTTTTGGTGCTGGCTCAGGTTTTGCAGCAGGTTCAGGCTTTGAATCAGTTAGGGGGTTTGGCTGATCAACGATTGATCCTGGATCGACGGGTTTTGGGTCAAATTCACGCCAAATATGGGTGCAAGAAGAGCATTTCAGCTTGCGGCCTTTAGGTCCCATATTATCGATGCCGATTGTAAAACTTGTATCACAATTCGGGCAGGTGATTTTCATGCCGCTGCTATTCTGTTGTTAAAGTGCCCCAAGATGGGGTGAATAAATGAATTTAACATTAAAAATTGCGGAATTCACCTGTTAACTGCATATGGTTAACAGATTATCAACATATTTTGCTGATATTAACAAATGGTTAATGTAAACATGATAGCAAAAAGCTATAAAATATATTTATAGTGCACTTTTTAGAATCACTTATCAGATTTTTGCCACAAAATTATGGCAAGAGTGGTGATTGAGAGATAAATATACATTCATGGAGCTTTTTGTTGATTAGATTTGAAAATGTAGGTTTGCGCTATGGCATTGGGCCTGAAATATTGCGCAATGTTTCATTTCACATAGAACCGCAGTCGTTTTATTTTATCAGTGGGCCAAGTGGTGCTGGTAAATCGAGCTTACTGAACTTGATGTTTTTATCGATGCGGCCAACGCGCGGTTTGGTGTCGTGCTTTGGTAAAGACATGTCGACTTTAAGCCGCAGTGAAATGGCACATATGCGGCGTAAAATTGGGGTGGTGTTTCAGGATTTTAGATTGCTTGACCATCTGACCATATATGAAAATGTATCTTTGCCGTTAAGAGTGCGGGGTTTTCCTGAGCATACATACCGCCAAGATGTGATTGAATTGATGCAATGGGTGGATTTGGGTGATCATATGCATGTTTACCCCAATGTATTATCGGGTGGTGAAAAGCAACGTACCGCCATTGCGCGGGCGGTGATTGGCCAGCCCGATTTGCTGTTAGCGGATGAGCCTACGGGTAATGTTGACCCTGAATTGGCAGCAAGATTGCTCAGATTATTTGTTGAATTGAATAAAATGGGTACATCAATTGTGATTGCCACACATGACCATGAATTGATGAACCAATTTAGAGCGCCACGTTTAATGCTTGAGGATGGTGAAGTGTATTTGTTTAAGCAATGAGTTTTAAAATTATGCGCTAAAATAAATTTGCAAGATTATGATTTGTTGAATGAGAAGATTTGAGAATGGTAAATAGACCACCACATGACGGGCATGAGCCGCCGTTTGACGATCGGGAGTATAACCGCGCGCGTCCGCGGCCGCAAGATCGGCCACATGATCAGCAGCCTAGAGGCGTTGAGGCAGATCGGCGTTATGTGAATGACGGGCAATATTTAAACCAAGGTTATTATGAAGAAGTGGGGCAGGAAGAATTTGTTGCTGCTGAAGTTGAAATTGAGGCACCCACTGCTGAAGTGGCTGATGGCTCGGGCTATTTGCGCCCTGAATTTGTGCAAGGCACTGAATATCAGCAACATCATGAAGAGAATATTGGTGGTTTAATTGCTGGAGAGGTGCCGCCTAACCAAATGGCGCAAGAGGCGCCCGCGCAAGTGGTTGGTGCGATCACCACATTTGGTAACCAAGAAAAACCAGTGGTTGATACGCCAAATAAGTTATCGCCAATCATTCCGCGGGGGACAATTATTGGCAAAAGTATTTTATTTATCATCATTGCCATGTGTTTTTTGGCTAGCTTGTCGATTGTGTCATTATTATTGGTGCAAAGTTCGGTGGATGGCTGGACAGCGGATATTGGCAGACAAGCCACGGTGCAAATCATCCCCAGTCTTGAGCGTGATGTTGATGCTGATGTGGCGACGGCTTTGGAGATTATCCGCGCGACAAATGGCGTGGCGCAAGCTGAAGCGTTGAGCAAAAATGAGACAGGAAAACTGCTTGAGCCTTGGATTGGTGATGGCATTATTGGCAAAGATGCTGATAATAATGACATTAGTATTTTGGATGAGTTGCCGATACCGGCTTTAATTGCCATTGAATTTGAGTCTGACCAAGTGGTCAATTTAAACTTGCTAGATATTTCGTTGAAAGCCGCTATCCCTGGTATTAGTGTTGACGATCATAAAAAATGGTTATCGCATTTGTCATCGATTGGCAGTATTTTGAAAATATCTGCTTTTGCTGTGTTGTTTTTGGTGATTGGCATCACCATTAGCATCATTGTATTTGCTACAGATGCAGCGCTAAATAGCAATAAAAGTTCGATTGAGATTTTATTTTTGGTCGGCGCGGAAGAAAGTTTTATCACCAAAGAAGTGCGCTATCATTTTTTGTGGCTTGGCCTTAAGGCTGGGACGATTGGTGCGATTATATGCATTGGTTTTATCTTGTTGATTGGTTTGCTGATTAACATTATTTATGCGGCGCAGTTTGATAATTTGGCCGCAGCGCGGATATTATTTGGGCAGATTACCCTGTCGCCTTATCAATATTTATATTTATTATTGGTGCCAATTTTTGCGACAATTATTGCGGGTGTGACGGTTCATCTTTCGGCCAAAAGAATTATAAATAGAATGCACTAATTTAATGGTTTGCTGAAAAAAACATGTTAACTTGCGTTAGATTAATTTTTTGAAGGCCTTATTATGGCAGGTAATTTTATATATGTCGTTTACGCGGCGATGGCGTTTCTAGTCATTGTTTTGGCATCGGGTCTATGGACTATGTTGAAGGGCGGACAGCCCAATAAATCGCAAAAAATGATGCGTTGGCGCTTGGGTGCGCAAGTTTTACTGATTATTTTGGTGTTGTTTTTTGTGGTGTTTTTTAAGGCAGGCTGATTGATGGTTAAGCTCAATAAAATCTACACAAAAACCGGTGATAAAGGCACGACCATGCTGACATCGGGCGATATTGTGCCAAAATTTGACCTGCGCATCGAAGCTTATGGCTGTGTTGACGAATTGAATGCGCAACTGGGTATGGCGTGTATTTTGGCAAAAAAAGGCAGCAAGCTTGCAGACTTATTGCAATATATTCAGCATGATTTGTTTGATTTAGGGGCTGATTTATCGACGCCTAAGGTGGAAGGTGAAGCGCCTGATGCAGCTTTGCGAATCATCGCTAGCCAAGTGAGTGCGCTGGAGCAGAATATTGATGAATTTAATGCAAATTTGACCGCGCTTAAAAGTTTTGTATTGCCTAATGGCACGCAGTTGGCGGTGCAATTGCACATTTGCCGCACCGTGACGCGGCGGGCTGAGCGTATTGTGGCGCAATTGATGAGTGAACAAGCTGAGCAAACTAATGCTGAAAGCCTTAAATATCTCAATCGGTTGAGTGATTTGTTTTTTGTGCTGAGCCGTTATGACAATGACCTATCGGGGCAGGGTGATATTTTGTGGAAACCTGCGAAGAATAGATAAGATAAGTTAGGGAAAATATGCCAATACCGATAGCCGATGAAAACCCAACGCATTTTAGCCATAAATCGATCGTGACGATTGGTTTGATTGCGCTGAATGTACTGGTTTTTGTGCTGTTTCAACAAGGCCTGTTTGATGAAGTGACGGATGCCTCGGTTTTGGGTTTTGGGTTGGTGCCAAGTGTGTTTTGGGGCGATAAAATTTTACCACCTGGCATTTATAATCTTGGTGGCGATAACACCATTGTAAGCTATATGTTTTTGCATGGCGGCATGATGCATTTGGTAAGTAACATGCTGATATTGTGGGTTTTTGGCGATAATATTGAACAGGCATTGGGACGTTATCGTTTTTTGGCTTTTTACATTATTGGCGGCATGGCGGCGGGGTATTTGCATGCGTGGATCATGCCATCATCTGACGCGCCATTGGTCGGGGCTTCGGGGGCGATAAGTGCGGTGAGTGCGGCTTATTTATTGTTACATCCTAAAGCTAAGCTATGGTTATTGCTGTTTTGGGTTGTGCCGGTAAAAACACCTGCATGGGCAGCGATTTTGGCTTGGTTTGTTTATCAACTTTATGCTAGCGTCACTGCAGGGGCAGAAGCGGCGGTGGCTTGGTGGGCGCATATTGGCGGGTTTATATTCGGTTTGGCTTATATATTAGTGTTAAAGCGTCAGTTAATTGATCGGTTTTATGTGGACTTATTCGTTAAAAAAATTGATTGACGTTAAAATTTCTATTTGACGTCGTGACAGGATTGACAGATAATTTTGTAAAAGTTAGTTTACGTTAAAGTCACCCCATGCGAGTTAGATAATATCAGAATATTGGTGAAGGAAAAATCATGAAAATACTAGTGCCGGTAAAACGGGTCGTTGATTATAATGTGAAGGTGCGGGTGAAAGCCGATGGCACGGGCGTTGACATTGCCAATGTAAAAATGAGCATGAACCCGTTTGATGAAATTGCGGTTGAAGAAGCTTTGCGGCTTAAAGAGGCCGGCAATGCTGATGAAGTGATTGCCGTGTCTATCGGCGTGAAACAATGCCAAGAGACTTTGCGCACTGCGCTGGCCATGGGCGCTGACCGTGCGATTTTGGTGAAAACTGATGAGGTTGTTGAGCCGTTGGCTGTGGCCAAAATATTAGCCAAGATTGCTGAGGAAGAAGGCACAGATTTGGTGATTTTGGGCAAACAAGCGATTGATGATGACAGCAACCAAACAGGCCAAATGTTGGCCGCGTTGACAGGCCGTCCGCAAGGCACATTTGCCAGTGAAGTGGTTTTAGACGGTGGCAAAATTGCTGTGACGCGTGAAGTGGATGGCGGGTTAGAAACTATTTCTATTAATTTACCTGCTGTTGTAACCGCTGATTTGCGCTTGAACGAACCACGTTATGCCAGCTTGCCGAATATTATGAAAGCCAAGCGCAAACCGTTGGATGAAAAATCTGCTGAAGATTATGGTGTTGATTTAACGCCGCGCCATAAAATTTTGGCAGTGAGCGAGCCTGCGGCGCGCGAAGCGGGCGTGAAAGTGGCTGATGTGGCTGAACTTGTCGAAAAATTAAAAGCAGCGGGAGCGATATAATGAGCATTTTATTATATGTTGAACATGATGGCGCGAATGTAAATGAAGCGACTTTAAAAGCTGCGACTGCGGCGAGCCAATTGGCAGGGCATTCTGGTGCTGACATTCATGCGTTGGTTGCGGGTAGTGGTGCGGCATCTGTGGCTGAAGGCGCGGCTAAAATTGCTGGCGTGAGCAAAGTTATTCATGTTGATGATGCAGCTTATGCGCATCCACTGGCTGAGAATTTAACCGCATTGGTGCAAAGCCTGATGGGTGATTATGCGGCGCTTATCGCTGCCGCGACCACCACGGCTAAGAATTTTATGCCTTGTGTGGCAGCGCTGCAAGACGTGATGCAAATTTCTGATATTATTGAAGTGAAATCGGCTAAAAGTTTTGCGCGGCCAATTTATGCTGGTAACGCGATACAGGTGCTTGAAACCTCTGATGAGAAACTCATCATCACAGTGCGTACGACGGCGTTTGACAGTGCTGAACTGACTGCAAGTGCTGAGATTGTTACTGGCAGTGCGGCTAATGGTGCTGATAATAGCAGCTTTGTGAGTGCTGATTTATCTGAATCGGAACGGCCTGAGCTGGCGAGTGCTAAGATTGTTATATCTGGTGGCCGTGGCATGGGAAGTGGCGAGAATTTTGCTTTGATTGAAGCGGTTGCAGATAAGCTTGGCGCGGCGATTGGTGCGTCTCGTGCGGCGGTTGATGCGGGCTATGTGCCGAATGACTATCAGGTTGGGCAAACGGGTAAAGTTGTGGCGCCAGATCTGTATATTGCGGTCGGTATATCGGGTGCTATTCAGCATTTGGCGGGTATGAAAGACAGTAAGATTATCGTGGCGATCAACAAAGATGAAGATGCGCCGATATTCCAAGTTGCGGATTATGGCTTGGTTGCGGATCTTTTCACTGCGCTTCCTGAACTAGAAAAAGCACTGTAGAGCTTTTTTAGCTTAACTTTATACATCGGCCTGCCTCCCCAACAAAGTTGGTTTGGAGGGGCGGCGCATATACTAAATTGAGGGAATTCCATTATGAAGATTGAACAAGTGGCAGTTGTTGGCGCGGGGCAGATGGGCAATGGCATTGCGCATGTATCTGCCTTGGCGGGGTATAAAGTCATACTGATTGATGTGAACCAAGATGCTTTGGATAATGGCCTTGCTGCTATTGAAAAAAACATGGCGCGGCAGGTGAGTAAGGATAAGATTTCGCAAGCTGATATGGATGTGGCATTGACCAATATTGTTGGTCATACCAATATGGCTGGGCTGGGTGATATTGACTTACTGATTGAGGCCGTGGCGGAGAATTTTGAGCTTAAAGTTAAGATTTTTAACGAGGCACAGAGCCATGTGAAAGCTGATTGCTTGTTTGCAAGTAATACTTCTAGCCTTTCGATTACCAAATTGGCGACAGCGACAGACCGTGCTGAGCGGTTTATCGGCTTACATTTTATGAACCCTGTTCCAATGATGAAATTGGTTGAGTTAATCTCTGGTTTGGCGACCAGTGATGAGATGTTTGGGACAAGCAAAAAATTTGCTGAAAGCTTGGGTAAGACCGTGGCGACAGCTGAGGATTTCCCAGGTTTTATTGCCAATCGCATTTTAATGCCGATGATTAATGAGGCGATTTATACGCTTTATGAAGGCGTGGGTAGTGCTGAGGCGATCGACACCGTGATGAAGTTGGGCATGGCGCATAAAATGGGGCCGTTGGAGCTTGCTGATTATATTGGCTTGGACACTTGTTTGGCAATTATGAATGTGTTGCATGATGGTTTTGGCGATGGCAAATATCGGGCTTGTCCGCTGTTGGTGAAATATGTGGATGCGGGTTGGCTGGGTGTGAAAACTGGCCATGGATTTTACAATTATTAATTTATTTGACACTATGGAAATAGTGACTTAGCCTTTGAATACCTCGACTGGAGAAATGGTCGTGGAATGGAGGTGGAGGTTTTTGAACCAAGTTTGGTTACAAATATATGCGCTCAGATGATTTCTAGGCGGAATTTGTGATTGGGCTATTGTGAAAGAACCTTAAGATGAAGATCGATGATTTACCCTATAAAATGGGGTGGGCAGATAAACTGCTGATTAAAAAACTACATAAATATATTGCTGATTTTGATAAATATGACAACCGTAAAACGGCCAAAATTTTTGCTAAAATTATGGCTAAAAACGTTGGTTATATTACTGATGAGCCCAGCCAAACTCATATGATTGCTTGTGCATATATTATGGCGACCTATGAGCAATTGCGGCTGAATGGGGATGACCAACAACAAGCTTTAGATAAATTAACTTGGGCGTTTAAGCAGCCTGGTCGGCTGATGGTGACTTGGGGTATGCGTTTATGGCTCTGGCTTTCACGTGATATACGCGGCGGGATTGAGCATGAAAATATACGCAAGGAAAAATTGTATGGTCAGCAGTTTGAATTTTCGGCTGAAATTGGTGAATCGCATTATATATCAGTTGTGAGTGTTTGTGGATATCATGAGTTTTTTAAACGAAATTCATACCCAGAATTAACCGCGATATTTTGTGCGTGGGATGTATTGTGGACTGATGAAATAGACAAGCAAAATTGTGGCGTGCGGTTTGAACGGCCTTGTACACTAGGCATGGGCGGCGATTGTTGCCGTTTTGAATTTTATTTCGATGAAATTGAATGATTATTGAATGATGCTGGTGAGGCGCTTTAACCCAATCGCTAGGTTTTGGTGGGTCGCGATGTTGAGCCTGTGCTTATGGTCGGTTTGTTGCAGGAAATAAAGAGCGGTGCTTGTGATGTGGATGAGCGGCGGTAACATTGATATGGCTATGTTTAAAAATATTATTTAGTTTTGTCGGCATTGATGATGTGTTTTTTAAATAGGAAGATGCCGAACGAGATTAACAGTTTAAATATAATGAATGCTGATAGTGCGCCGATGGCGATATAGACTGTTGGCTGCGAAAACCAGTTTATAATTGTATCGAGCATGCTTTGTCTTAAATTTTAGCGATTAGATTTTGACGACTAGATTTTTGAGGCTATTTTGGCTGATGTCATTTATACCGAGCATGGCCATGTTACGATCAACTTCTTGGCTGAGCAAATCGGCACAATGTCGCAGACCATCACCGCCGCCGACGGATAAAGCAAATAGGAATGGCCTGCCGACGAAGGTGAATTTTGCACCCAAAGCATAGGCTTTTAATATATCTGAACCACGGCGAATGCCGCTATCGAGCATAACGGGCATGTCTTTGGCGGCGCTTACCATAGCGGGTAATGCCCGCAAGCTGGCTTGTGCGCCATCTAATTGACGGCCGCCATGGTTGGAAACTATGATGCCATCGGCGCCAATCTTTTGGGCTTTTGCGGCATCTTGCGGTGATAGCAAGCCTTTGATAATTAGGGTTGATTTCCAATGATCGCGGATCATTTTAATATGTTCCCAAGTGAGTGCCTCGCGCACACCCATATCGCGGGTTAGGGTTTTTGAAAGTATGGGTGGGCCTTCGCCAATGTCCATATTTTCAAAACGTGGCACGCCGGTTTTGATGAGGGTTTTGAGCCACATATTGAGGCTCCATTTGGGGTGGATGAGGCCTTGCCATGCGAGGTTTAGGCTTGGTTCGACAGGTGCGGTGAAGCCAAAACGCGATTGGTTTTCGGGGTTGCCGCTGACGGGGACGTCGACAGTGACTACCAATGTATCGAAGCCAGCAGTTTTGATGCGGTTGAGCATTAATTTAATGCGTTCATCATCGCCGGGTTGATAGAGTTGAAACCATTTGCCGTGGCCTTGATTGGCGACATCTTCCATTGAATTGAGTGAAGAGGCGCTTAGCACTGATGGAATGTTGAGCTGATGGGCGGTTTTGGCGATGACGATGTCGCCTTCAAAACACGCCAGAGCGCTCATGCCCATGGGTGCGATGCCAAATGGTGCGGCATATTTTTGGCCAAAAAGTGTGATTGATTGATCGCGTTTGACGGTATTGATAAGGCAATTGGGCACAAATTCATAATCGTTAAAGGCGCTGCGGTTGGCTTTTAGGGTGATTTGATCTTCCACGGCGCTTGCATAATAGGCATATATCGGCAGGGGCAAATGCTTTTTGGCGGCGGTTTGAAAATCGTTTAAGTTCCAGATTTTGCTCAGAGCTCGCGGTAATTTTGGTGTTGCTTTGGTGGTGATGGTGTTGATTTTATTCATTATATATGGCCGCGTTGTTTGGCATCATTGAGGGTTTTCTTTACGATGATTTTGTGAATGGGCATGATGAAAAACAGATAGATCTTGCCCAAGACATTATGAGTGGTGATGACATCGTTAAATGAGATTTGGCATGTGTTATTTGTTCGGTTTATTTTGTGGCGTAAGAGTGAAGTTTGCATGTCTAAATGACTGTCTTTTATACTTAAGATGATTTCGTTTTCGGACAAAGCGATGATTTCGAAAAAATCCATGATTTTACTGGGTTTTGTGGTGTTTTTAAGGGTGAATTGTTTGCCTGTTTGTGCAAAAAGGGAGTTGCCAGCTGCCATATCTTGGGTGGATTTTAAACCTAATATGATGACGATGCGGTCACGTAATTTCATTAAGATGTCGAACCATTTTGGGGTTTTGGACATAAGGCGGGCATATATTTCTTCGATTGGTAAATCTAAATGACTAGATTGGATGGAGAAGCAATCGGTAATATAGGCTTGTTGTGCGGGTTTGAATAATAGGCTTTCTGTGGGTATTTTTTGTATCGTCGCTTTGGTCATTTTTCGCATCTGCCTTGGGCGCTCTCGAGGCTACAAAACTCTATGGGGAAGAAGTTTTTCATTTCCTCGGTAGATTTTTTGACAGAGTCGGGAAGATTTTCGGATGGGAAGCCAGCGCTGCGGATGGATTTTTGGGTAAAATATAGATCCTGTTGGCCTTTAATGAATACATAATATGAAATTTCGCTCATGCCTTTTTTGAGATTTGTTGCGTGATCTTGCGGCATGACTGAGCAACCGATGATGGCCATAAAGGCATCATGACCATTTAAAACCTGCTCGCCAATTTTGATATATACGGTGTTTTGGGGGCAATCTTTGGCAAAATTATTAGCGACATTATTGGCAATATCTTCGGGGCTTACTGCTGGGTTGAAATCTTTAAAACCTTGCACTGAAAATAGATTTTTCCAATTTTTAATGTCTTCATCCTTGGGAATGAATTCGATGAGGTAGGATTTGTCATTTTGGCTGGTGTGAGCATGTTGCCAATCGGTCGGCAATTTAAAGCGCAGTTTTTGCGAAAAAATCGGAATTTCGGCCACGACAAAATTTTGCGGCTGAGCTGGCTCATCGGCGGCAAATATATTGACAGTGCTAGTGATAAATATAAGCACGGCGAGGGTGATTTTTTTGAACATATGTCTCCAAAATGAATGAATCAAATTATGAGTTTGAGTTTATCTCAGCTTGGATTAAATTGATAGCTTCTTCGCTTGACCATTCGGCAGGGCCGAAAATGCGGCCGACCTCTTTGCCATCTGCGTTGATAAGCATGGTCATCGGCAAGCCGCGGGCGCGTAGGTTACGCATGGCTTTGGTGCTGGGGTCGGCATATAGGCTTAGGTTTTTAATGCCGATTTCGCTGAAGAAAGCCTCAGCACCTGCCGTTGATTTGCGATCGACATTTAGGGTGACGACCTCGAATTTATCGCTGCCTAATTTGGCTTGTAATTTGTCTAATGTTGGCATTTCGTGGCGGCATGGACCGCACCATGTTGCCCATAGGTTGACCAAAATTGTTTTGCCTCTGAAATGGCTTAAGTCAATCTCATCTTTGCCGCTGAGTAATTTATCTTCGGCCGACGCGTTGAAGAATTTTATTTGCGGTAGGTCGAGCGGTTCGGCGTTGACTAAAAAGGCTGCTAGCTCACCTTTGGCTAATGTTTGTAATTCATTTGTTACGGGTTTTGCGGCGAGTTGTTGCTCTTTTTGCAGTTGGTTATAGATTAAAAAGCCACCAAATGCCGCGCTTAAGGCAAAACTGACCAAAATAACAATTTTGGTGAAAGATTTTTGTGGCATTTCGGGTTGTCCTATTCTATTTATCAATTAACATGCGCAATATATATGCAATCTAGCAAAGTAAGGCAATGATATGAGTGATAAAAAAACAGCCAATCAAATGTGGGGCGGCAGATTTGCCGACGCTCCAGACGCGTTGATGGAAAAAATAAACGCCTCTATTGGTTATGACCGCCGATTTTACACTCAAGATATTGCTGGCTCTAAAGCCCATGCAGAAATGCTGGCAAAATGTGGCATTATTAGCGCTGATGATGCCGCAAAAATTGATCAAGGTCTAGACACAATATCGCGAGAAATTGCCGCAGGTGAATTTGATTTTAAACCTGCGCTTGAAGACATTCATATGAATATTGAAGCGCGCTTGAAAGAAGTGATTGGTGAGGCCGCAGGGCGGTTGCACACTGGGCGTTCGCGTAATGACCAAGTGGCGCTGGATTTTAAGCTTTATATTCGTGATCGGGTTGATGGGTTGATTGAGCAAATGTCGGCTTTGATGGAAGTGACGGCTAAAAAGGCCGAGCTTTATGCTGATTATGTGATGCCTGGGTTTACGCATCTGCAAGTGGCGCAACCTGTGACGTTTGGACATCATTTGTTGGCCTATGTTGAAATGTGGGCGCGGGATAAAAGCCGTTTTGAAGATGCACGGAAGCGGATGAATTTATCTCCGCTTGGTGCGGCGGCTTTGGCGGGGACTAGTTTTCCGATAGATCGGCATATGACGGCTGAAGCTTTGGGTTTTGATGGGCCTGCTGCTAACTCACTTGATGCGGTGGCTGATCGGGATTTTGTGATGGAGACTTTAGCGGCGGCGTCGATTACGGCCATTCATCTGTCGCGTTTGGCTGAAGAGATGGTGATATGGTCGACCTCGCAATTTTCGTTTATTAAAATGTCGGATCGGTTTTCGACTGGGTCATCGATTATGCCGCAGAAAAGAAATCCTGATGCGGCGGAGCTTATTCGGGGGAAACCTGGGCGGATTATTGGTGCTTTGACCGCAATTATGATTGTGATGAAAGGCCTGCCGATGACTTATGCCAAGGACATGCAAGAAGACAAAGAAATGACTTTTGATGCTTTGGATAATTTGGAGTTGAGCCTTGCTGCGATGGGCGGGATGATTGATGACATTACGGCGAACCGCGATAATATGGAGGCGGCGGCGGCTAGTGGATTTTCGACAGCGACAGATTTGGCTGACTGGTGTGTGCGGGTGTTGAATATGCCGTTTCGTGATGCGCATCATGTGACAGGATCTATTGTGGCGATTGCTGAGAAAAAAGATGTGCGGATTGATGAGCTGAGTTTGGCCGAGATGCAGGTGGTTGAACCGCGCATTACGGATGAGATATTTGATGTTTTATCGGTGCAGAATAGTGTGAAGAGCCGCATGAGTTTTGGCGGCACAGCGCCTGAATTGGTGAGAAAATCGGCACAGGCTTGGCTGGCGGCACTTAAATGATTTAATTTGGGCTGATGAGCCAACTAGACAGGGTAAAATTATGCATTATTTTGAGTATAAAGATGGTGAGTTATTTGCTGAAGATGTGAGTTTGGCTGAGATTGCTGAACAAGTTGGCACGCCGTTTTATTGTTATAGTGCGGCGACGTTTCGGCGGCATATAAAAATGTTTCAACAGTCGTTTGCTGATAGAGATGCGTTGATTTGTTATGCGATGAAGGCCAATAGTAACCAAGCTGTGTTGACGCTGATTGCCAAATTGGGCGCTGGGGTTGATGTGGTTTCGGGCGGGGAGATGAAACGGGCGATTTTGGCTGGGTTTCCTGCTGATAAAATTGTTTATTCGGGTGTGGCGAAGACGCATGCTGAGATTGAATATGGGCTGGAAATTGGCATTCATTGTTTTAACGCTGAGAGTGAGCCTGAGCTTATTCGCATAAATGAAATTGCTAAAGCTAAAGGCGTGAAAGCGCCTGTGTCTGTGCGGGTGAACCCTGATGTCGATGCGGGGGGACATGAGAAAATTATGACGGGGAAGGCTGAGAATAAGTTTGGCATTCCGTGGAAGAAGATTGACAAAGTTTATGAGTTGATTGGCACTTTGGCGCATTTGGAAGTTGTTGGCATTGACTTGCACATCGGTAGCCAGATTACTGATTTGGAGCCATTTGCTGAGGCATTTGAGCGGGTTGGAACGTTGGTAACATCTTTGCGTGCTGCGGGGCATAACATTCAGCATGTTGATTTTGGTGGTGGGCTGGGTGTGCCTTATAAAAATGATAATGATATACCGCCGCATCCAGATGAATATGCGGCGATGATTAATAAGGTTGCTGGTAGTTTGGGGGTTAAATATATATTTGAACCTGGGCGGATGATTGCGGCTAATGCTGGTATTTTGGTCGGCAAAGTTGAATATGTGAAGCATGGTGATGGGCGTGATTTTTTGATTAGCGACGTGGGCATGAATGATTTAATTCGGCCGACATTATATGATGCCTATCATGATATTTTGCCTGTGAAGCAGGCTACTGGTGTTGAAACGCAGTTGGTGGATGTGGTTGGGCCTGTGTGTGAAACGGGTGATTATACGGCTAAAGGGCGTGAGCTTCCTGTGTTTGAGCAGGGTGAGTTATTTGCGATTATGAGTGCGGGGGCTTATGGTGCCGTGCAAGCTGGCACCTACAACACACGTGCCTTGGTGCCTGAAGTGTTGGTAGATGATGACAGGTTTGCGGTCGTGCGTAAGCGTGTTGAGGTTGATGAAATTATTGCGCTGGATGATGTGCCTGATTGGCTTTAAACCACAAACTCAGAATTTCTATCTACCCCTAAGCACCCCTGCGATTCGGTGAGTGCGCCCAGAAGCGGTAAGGCAATCTGTGTGGCCGACGCGCGGCAGCTAGCTGTGTGCGCCGCTAGGTGCGCGTTGCGCACGCAAGTGTCAACAGTGAAGCGAAGCTGAACGTAAGAATGAGACTTCCAGAGTGCCGGCAGGGATACCGCCGAGTGACGGCTGAAAAGTTGTGAACTAGAAAGTTTGCACTGGATTCGCAACCAATGAACCTGCATTTGCCACTGTAAAGACACTAAGAAAGTTAGCTATACTGCCTGTACTCGGGTACTTCATTTATACATTCGCCTTAAGGCTCATTGTTGACACTTGCGTGCGCAGCCCCGCTCTCCGAGCGTGACAGTTAGCTGCCGCGCGTAGGCTGACTGGGGCTGCGAACGGCTACTGGACGCGCTCACCGAATCGCAGGGGTACTTGGGGGTAGATTGAAATTTTGTGGATGTTTCAACATACTTGTTAAGTTTTCGGTAGCGGGGGGAATTGTGAATTCTTAATATGGCTGCAATTATGGAGTTGATTTATGAGTATATTTAATGAATTTTTGGTGTTGGGTAATGTGTGGGATGTGCAGAGTGCGCTGTCTTGCCGAAAACTAGGCTTTAAGGCGATTGGTACATCATCGGCGGCGGTGGCGGCATCGCTTGGGTTTGAGGATGGTGAGGATATGCCGTTTTGTGAGTTGTTGGCGGTGGTGAAGGGCATTCGTGGGCGGGTGGATTTGGCTTTGACGGTGGATGTTGAAGGTGGGTATTCGCGGGATGTTGGTGAAATTATTTGCAATATTAGAGCCTTGGTTGAATTGGGGGTGGTGGGCATTAACATTGAAGATAGTGTGGTTGAAGATGGTGGGAGGCGTATGTTGCCTGTTGCGGAGTTTGGGCGAATCATTGGTGACATTAAGGCTGAAATGGGTGATGGGGTGTTTTTGAATGCGCGGACTGATGCTTATATTATGGGTCTGGATGCTGCGTTTGACGTGACGGTGGAGCGGTTGAAGCATTATGTGGCTTCGGGGGCTGATGGTGTTTTTGTGCCGTGCGTTGTTGGTGTGGTTGAGATTAGGCGGTTGGTTGACACGAGTGATTTGCCGCTTAATGTGATGTGTATGCCTGATTTGCCTGATTTGCCTGATTTTGAGGTTTTGCAAAAACTGGGTGTGAAGCGCATTAGTATGGGGCCATTTGCTTATCATATGATGGTTGCGCATTTTGAGCGGTTGCTCGGTGACGTGGTTGAGGATCAATCATTTAAAGCGATGTTTGGATAGGCTTATGAACCAGAATTTATCATTTGACGAAAAATATGCGGCGATTGGGGTGCAGGATGGTCGTTATGAGGGTGCATTTATTACGGGCGTGACTTCGACGGGGATATTTTGTCGGCCTTCGTGCCGCGCTCGGCGGCCTTTGGCAAAAAATATAATATTTTATGATGACCCGCAGCAGGCGATACAGGCTGGGTTTCGGCCTTGTAAAATATGCAAGCCAATGGATTTAGAGGGCGAAGCGCCTGATTATGTGAAAAGCATCATTAAAGATTTGCATGATGACCCGTATCTTAAGTTGAAAGATTGGGATTTGCGGCAGCGCGGCGTTGAGCCTTCGCAGATTAGGCGGTGGTTTCAGAAAAATCATGGCATGACATTTCATAGTTATCAGCGGATGCTGCGGATTAATAAGGCCTATAATCAGATTAAGGGCGGCAACCAAGTGACCAATGCGGCGTTTGGTATTGGTTATGATAGTCTGAGTGGGTTTAATGAAGGCTATAAATCTATTTTTGGCAAGGCGCCGAAGGACATTGAAAATCAAACGGTTATTAATATTATACGATTTCCGACTAAGTTGGGGCCAATGTTTGCTTGTGCCACTGAGCGCGGTTTATGCTTGTTGGAATATACTGACAGGCGGATGTTGGAGAGTGAGTTTAAGGATCTTTGCAAGCGTTTGAATGCGGTGATTTTGCCAGGTGTGAATGAGCACTTGGATTTGGTGCAGGTTGAGATTGCTGAATATTACGAGGGTTCGCGGCATGAATTTAGCGTGGCATTGGACACGCCTGGTACGGAGTTTCAGCAAATGGTGTGGGTTGGATTGCAGGATATTCAATATGGCGAAACGCGCAGTTATAAAAACCAAGCAGAATTTTTGGGTAAGCCTAAAGCGGTGCGGGCGGTGGCGGGTGCCAATGGGATGAATAGAATTTCGATCATCGTGCCATGCCACAGAGTGATTGGATCGGATGGCAATTTGACAGGTTATGGCGGTGGTTTGGTGCGCAAGAAATGGCTATTAGAGCATGAAAAAACCCATGCTTAAATAAACATGGGTTTTAAAATTTTTGGTTTAGCTTAAGATTTAAGCAGCAGCTGTGTCGCTTGAGCCTTCTTCTTCGCTTGCGGCTTCGGCTTTGGCTTCTTCAACCTTTTGGCGATTTTGAACGCCGACATTTAGGTGTTCGAGCACACGGGCTACGCCGCCTGCATCATCTAAACCTTCAATGGCAGCCACTTCACGCGATAGGCGCTCTAGAGCAGCTTCGTATAATTGGCGTTCTGAATAGCTTTGCTCGGGTTGTGTTTCATTGCGATAAAGATCGCGCACAACTTCGGATACCAAAATAATATCGCCTGAATTGATTTTTGATTCATATTCTTGGGCGCGACGTGACCACATTGTGCGTTTAACACGTGGGCGGCCTTTTAGTGTTTTGAGCGATTTTGCCAATAAGGCGTCACTTGACAAAGCACGCATGCCAACTGATGTGGCTTTGGCAACGGGTACACGCAAAGTCATTTTTTCTTTTTCGAATTTTATGACATATAGTTGTAATTCTAGGCCTGCAATTTCTTCGGTTTCTACAGAGGTGATTTGACCGACACCATGAGTTGGATATACGATCAATTGGGTTTGTTTAAAGCTTAATTTATTGTTAGCTTTAGTGGCCATACTTAAGTACCTTTCGCCAGTTTCTAAGTGATTAGAAACTTGTGTAATATACAACCGAAATAGGTTGAATAAATATTGATTGCAGGAGCGCTTAGAGTAGAGTTTTAATGACAAAAATATAATGGCTTAAGATTAAAAGCTTCTTTGACAGTAAAAATAACCCCCAAAGAAAAGGCATAACCTGATCCATTAAATTTAGATATTCAATGTCAAATAAGGGTCTCTACAATCTGTATAGATATTACTATACTAAATAATTTACTTTCGCTCTTGCAGCGTGATCATATGTATAGCATAAAAATTAATAAAATGCAAAATTATCTGCGGTGGCTATGGTGTTAAGACATAAAATAATGCTATAATTACTTGAATATTGAAACAGAAACAAAATTAATTTTTTGTTTTATAACAATAATTTACGATTAATAGGCGTTAACTATAAAAATTAACTAAGGATTCATAAAGCTTAATTTATGTTAACCCATTTGCAAAAAATTAACCATTAGGACTGGGTGGAAACGTTATGGATAATGATCAGCTGATGGTATTTGGGCTTTTGGGTTTTGTGTTTGCGATGCTCATTTGGGGTAAATTACGTTACGATTTGGTGGCGTTTGGGGCTTTGGTGATTGCGCTGGTTTTGGGCATTGTGCCGACCGATCAGGCGTTTTCGGGCTTTGGCCATCCTGCAACTGTGATTATTGCTTTGGTGTTGATTGTATCGCGTGGTTTGCAATCGAGCGGCGCGATTGAGTTGGTGGCACAGGTATTGATTAAATCGGGTCGATCGCTAATGGGTCATATTGGCGTGATGTCGGGCTTGGTGGCTGGTTTAAGTGCGGTTATGAATAATGTTGGGGCGCTGGCTTTGCTTATGCCTGTTGATATTGATGCAGCGAAAAAAGCCAAACGTAGCCCTGCACTCACTTTGATGCCGTTGTCATTTGCGTCTATTTTGGGGGGGATGATTACGTTAATTGGCACGCCGCCCAACATCATCATTGCATCATTTAGAGAAAAAACTCAGGGCGAAGCGTTTAGCATGTTTGATTTTGCGCCCGTTGGTTTGGTTGTAGCATTTGTTGGTGTGGTGTTTATTGCGACCATTGGTTGGCGGTTAATCCCCAAATCGGTGACAAAATATGACCCGCCTGATGAATTGCAAATGGCCAATTATGTAGCAGAATTGCGGGTTTCTGAGGATAGCAAGGCGATTGACCAGAAAATAAATGAGCTAGACGAAGTGTGCGAAGAAAATGACGTGGCGATAATTGGCTTGGTGCGCGGTGGTCGCCGTAAAGCTGGTCGTGCGCGGCGCGAAGTGGTGCAAGCGGGTGATATATTGATCATTCAAGCTTCGGCTGATGCGATTGATAAATTTTTGGGTGTTTTGGACATGGAATATGTTGGTTCAGAGCAACATGGCAGTGGGTTTAACGGTGTCGGTTTGAGTTTGACTGAGGTTGTGGTGACCGAAGGCTCGCGCATTAAAGGCCGTACGGCTTATGAAATGCGCTTGTTGCAGCGCAAAGGTGTGACATTGCTCGGCGTGTCTCGTCAGGGGCGGAAAATTAGTGAACGGGTACGTAAATTAACCATTAAAGCGGGCGATATTTTGTTATTGTTAGGCCCTGCGCATTCGATTGATGACACTGTGAATTGGCTGGAATGTTTGCCACTGGCGGAGCGTGGCTTGGCGGTGGTGCAGCGCGATAAGGCCATTGGCGCGACGGTTATTTTTGCCATTGGCATATTGTTGGCGAGCCTTGGCTATTTATATTTAGCGGTGGCTTTGGCGGCTGTGGTGATTTTTTACATATTGCTTAAAATTGTGCCTGCGCAAGAAGTCTATCATTCGATTGAATGGCCAGTGATTGTATTGTTAGGCTCGTTAATACCGATTGGTGCGGCGCTTGAAGCCACGGGCGGCACAGAAACTTTGGCCAATGGCATTGTGGCTTTGGCATCGGGCTCACCTGCTTGGGTATTGCTGACTTTGCTGATGGTGGTGACCATGACCTTGTCGGATGTTTTGAACAATACGGCAACGGCGGTAATCGCGGCGCCGATTGCGGTGAATATAGCCGCGAGTTTAGATGCCAACCCCGATAGTTTTTTAATGGTGGTGGCGGTGGCGGCGTCTTGTGCGTTTCTCACGCCGATTGGGCATAAAAATAATACCTTGATTATGGGCCCCGGTGGTTATAGATTTGGCGATTATTGGCGCATGGGTTTGCCGTTAGAAATATTGGTGATTATAGTGTCTATACCGACCATTATGTTTTTTTGGCCGTTATAAAAGTAGGTTATTGTAAAAAGGTTTGTTGAATGAGTGAGAGTGAAGCGTTTCCAGAACATATCGCGATTATTATGGATGGCAATCGGCGTTGGGCGAAAAAAAGATTTTTACCAGCCATTGCGGGGCATAAAAAAGGTGTTGATGCGGTTAAAAATGCAGTGAATGCGGCGGATGAACTTGGCGTTAAATACCTGACTTTATACAGTTTTAGCACTGAGAATTGGGACAGAGAGCAAGAAGAAATTGGCGCTTTGATGAAATTGCTTATCTATGCGTTAAAAAAAGAAATTGCTGAATTACATGGTAAAAATTGCCGTTTGCGGGTGATTGGTTTTCGCGAGCATGCGGCGCCAGAAGTGGCAGCTTTATTTGTTGATGCCGAAGAGTTGACCAAAGATAATGATGGTTTGCAGCTTAACATTGCGTTTAATTATGGCGGCAAGCAGGATATTTTACAGGCAACCAAAAAGATAGCGGCTAAGTTGGCGGCGGGTGAAATAAGCGAAGATGACATTAATGAGCAAATGATGGATGATGAATTATTGACCTATGAGGTGACTGACCCAGATTTGGTGATCAGGACATCGGGTGAAATACGGGTGAGTAATTTTTTAACTTGGCAAACGGCCTATAGTGAGTTTATATTTTTAGATGCGTATTGGCCTGAATTTAATAAGCAGACCATGGTTGATGCGATTGCTGAATATGCCAGCCGTCAAAGGCGGATTGGTAAATAGGGATATTTTATGCGGCGTATTTTTATATTATTGTGTTTGAGCTTTTTGGCAGGGCTGGCGCAAGCAGATGATTTAAAATTACGCATAGCGGCTGACGCTTTGACTGAGCCCAAAACGCCGCTTGAGGGCACTGTTACTAAATCTATTTTATATGAAACTGATGGCGGAAGCTTTTTTGGTGGCACGATATATTCGGCATCATTGGGCAATGCGGGTGGTTTGTTTATTGGCGGGTTTGAGGCGGGGCAGAAGTTTCAATTAGGTGCTGATTATTTTATTGAAGCTGCGTTGTTTTTTGGCGGTGGTGGCGGAGCTGGCATTGTTGGTGGTGATGGCACATTATTGCGGCCACGGCTTAATATTGGCCGAAAAATTGGTGATTATGAACTAAGCGTAGGTGCATCTTATATGCATGTAATGGGTAGTAAAATATCTAGCCCTGCGATTGAAATTGGTATATCGCGGCCGCTTGGTTGGTTGATCGGTGATGGTCATATTGAGCAATGCACTGGCTGTACGGTTAAGGCGCAATCGCCATTTGTGATGATTGAATCTGTTGGTGCGGCCTATAAAAATTACATTCCGTTAACTGATTTAGCGGTTGGCAAACGTAGTGGCAACACGCTGACAACCATGCAATTGGCGGGCGCGGGCCTTGTGCTGAATATGGACCATATGTGGGGCAAAGGCTGGCAAAGTTACATTGACGCTTATGGTGCGATGGGCGGTGATGGCGAAGGCTATGCAGAGATTATTATCGGCGGGCGTTATGGCTATGATATGACGGATTGGCTGAATATTTATGCTGATGCGGGCTTGGGTTTTGCTGGTGGCGGCGATGTTGACACTGGCGGTGGGACAATTGTGAGTGCAAGTGTTGGCGCCAAATGGCAAATATTTAGTGCGGCAAAGCTTGAAACATCGATCGGTTATGTGGCGGCGTTGGGTGGTGGTTTTCATGCCATTATGCCTGCGGTGAAGCTGAGCTTACCGTTAGGCGGCAGCAAGTATATTGAGGCCGCAAACTTTGACGCCACAGCCTTAAACCCAACGCATTGGAGCGTGACGGCGGGCTATAGCATAATAGCTGAACATCCCAATATGCGTTATGTGCATGACACTGACACTGGGTTTTTAGGCCTGACCGATTTTAAGGGCGATCTTTATTTGAATGATTATATCTATATGACAGGCCAAGCGTTGAGCGTGACGACAGGCGGGGCGGGTGGTTTTGCCATTGGCTTGGTGGGGGCAGGGGCGACTTTGCCGCTTAGCGATAAAATAGATGTATCGGCTGAAATATTATTGGGCGCGGCGGCGGGCGGGGCGATTAATGTGCAAGGTGGTCTGGTGGCAGTGGGGCAATTGGATGTGGATTATAAATTAAATGAAACCATGAGCTTAACCAGTAATATAGGCTGGATAAAGGCGGTAAAGGGCGGCTTGAATGGCCTTATGTTGGGAACTGGGGTTAAATTCCATTTTACAAGTTTTAGATAGAGCTAACTAATGACTTGACAAGAAGCGCCTGCAATTGGAAACTTAGCCCTTAAGGTCAGATTAACTGGCTAAAGTATGGGAGAGTATCATGAAAAACAGATTATTATCAAAAAGCCTTACCACGGTTGTGGCGAGTGCTTTATTGGCAGGTTCGGCATTTGCTGCCGACATGAAACGCGTGGCTATTTCGAGTATTGTGGAAGTGCCAGCATTGGTGGCAACTAAAGATGGTTTGCTTCAAGGCTTGAAAGAAGGTGGCTATGAAGTCGGTAAAAACCTAGAGGTTGATTATCAAAGCGCCAACGGCAAAATGGACACTCAATTGCAAATTGTCAAAAAATTTATTGGTGATAGACCTGATTTATTATTGCCCATTACCACGCCAACATCACAAGCGATGATTGCGGGTAATCACGACATTCCTGTGGTGTTTACAACGGTGACAGACCCGGTGAAAGCTCAATTAATCACTCAATATATTCAGCCTGGTGGCAATGTAACGGGTGTATCTGACGCGGCGCCCATTGCGGCTCAGCTTGAATTGTTTAAACGCATTGTGCCTGGTTTGAAAAAAATCGGCTTTATTTATAACCCTGGTCTTGATAGCGCGGCAGCTTCACTTGCATGGATGCAAGAAGAAGGCGCTAAAATGGGCATTGAAGTGGTTGAAAGCCCATCGCCAACTGGCAATGAAGTTTTGGCTGCAACCAAAAGATTAATTGGCAAAGTGGACGCGATTTATGTGCCGAATGACACGACAGTGATTGCGGGTTTGGCGGCGATTGTGAAAATTGGCCAAGAAACCAAAACCCCTGTATTTACGGGCGAACCTAGTGATGTGGCTTCTGGCCCTGTGGCATCTGTTGGGGTGAATTATTTTGAAATTGGTAGAATGGGCGGCTTGATGGCAGCACAAGTTTTGGACGGCAAATCGCCTGGCGAAATTGATGCGATCATCGCTTATAAAACCATGGATGAATTTATTGTTGCGGTTAATCTTTCTGCGGCTCAGAAAATGGGCGTGACCATTCCGCAAGACATTATTGACAGTGCGCAAAACGTATTTGAATAGGTTTTGAATAAGTAATAGAGTCAGCATGTCTGTTTGGGTGTGCTGGCTTTATATCGCTCGCGGCTATTCATGTTACGCATGGCCTACGCGGGTGCGTCGCGCAAGCGACGGCCTCCAATCCGGCTGGTTCAAAAAACACATGAATTTTTTGAACTGGGAGCGTTATGGTGGAGGGGTTATGTTAGTTGTGGCTGGCTATGCTTAATGTGAAATTAGGTTTTTGGTGGCTGTAACAAGGGTTTTTAAACAAGGGCATTTATGTCATATTACGAATTAATGGGCACGTTTGAGTTGAGCTTTATCTTTGCGATATTGGCCTTGGGCGCATTTATTACCTTTAAAATTTTGGATTTTCCTGACCTGACTGTGGAAGGTAGCTTTCCTGTGGGGGCATCGATTGCGGCGGTGGCGATTGTTTCGGGGATTCCTGTTATATCTAACCCGTGGGTGGCGACTTTATTGGCGGCGTTTGCTGGGTTTGCTGCAGGTTATGTAACGGCTTTGTTGAATGTGAAATTTAAGATTTTGCATATATTGGCGGGTATATTGGTGGCGACGGCGCTTTACTCGATTAACATCCGCATTATGGATGGGCCGAATGTGCCATTATTGAACGTGGATACCATTTATACGGTGTTTGATGATATTGAGATTATGGCGTCTTTTGAAGCCAAGACTTTGTTTTTGGGCGTTTTTGTGTTGGCGGTTAAATTATTGCTTGATGCGTTTTTGGCGACAGGTGTTGGCATGTCGATGCGAGCTGCGGGCGCCAATGCGGCGATGGCCGAGGCCAATGGTGTGGATGTTGGCAAAATGAAATTAATTGGCGTGGGTGTGGCTAATGCTTTGGCCGCAGTGGCGGGTGCATTATTTGCGCAGACAATTGGGGCGAGTGATGCGCAATCGGGCGTGGGGATGATTATTGTTGGGCTTGCGGCGGTGATTATTGGTATGAGCTTGATGCCTTCGCGGCTTATATGGCAGGCGACATTTGCGGTTATTTTTGGCACGGCGGCTTATAGATTGGCAATTGCGGGGGCGTTGAATGCTGATTCATTGGGCTTAAATGCCTCGGATTTGCAAATGGTGACTGCGATTTTGGTGATTTTTGTATTGGTGGCACAACATTATAGCAAGAGTTATTTTGCGGCTAAAAAAGGCGCGAAAAAATGATTGATTTGCAGAATATTCATGTGACATTTAATGCAGGAACGCCGCTTGAAACTCGTGCGCTTAAAGGTATTGATCTAAAAGTGCCTGAAGGTGAATTTTTAACGGTGATTGGCTCGAACGGGGCGGGGAAATCGACTTCGTTAAACTCGATTGCGGGCATTGTGCCTGTGGGGCGGGGCAAAGTGATGGTGGATGATACCAACATCACCAAATGGCCAGTGCATAAACGTAGTAAAATAATATCTCGGGTGTTTCAAGACCCGAAAATGGGCACTTGTGAAGATCTTTCGATATTGGAAAATTATGCGATTGCTTGCGGGCGCACCAAGCCTAAAGGGTTTGGTTTCGCGGTGAATAAAGACATACGGGCGCAAGCGACGGAAAGTTTAAGTGTGTTGGGTCTGGGTTTGGAAAACCGTTTGAATGATAAAGTTGGTTTGTTATCGGGCGGGCAGCGCCAAGCGTTGAGCTTGTTAATGGCCACTACGGGCGAAACCAAGGTTTTGTTGTTGGATGAACATACGGCGGCGCTTGACCCTAAAACCGCGGCTTTTGTGATGGATTTGACCAATAGGTTGGTGGAAGAATTGGGCTTAACTGTGGTGATGGTGACGCATTCGATGAGCCAAGCTTTGGATACAGGCCACCGTACGATTATGTTCCATCAAGGGCGGATTATTTTTGACATTAGCGGCCAAGAACGGGCTGACATGGAAGTGAAAGATTTGCTGGATTTGTTTAAGAAGGATCAAGGGCAAGAGCTTGCTGATGACTCACTTCTGCTTGGTTGATTTTTTGGACTGAATTTTGGGGTGTTTTATGAATTTATGTGAAAAAGCTAAAACCCTATTGGCGCTGCATCATGCCGATAAACTACTGATATTGCCTAACATTACCAACCCGATTGGGGCAAGGATACTGCAAGACAGAGGTTTTGGGGCGGTGGCGACGCCGAGTGCTGGCATTGCGGAGCAATTGGGCGTTAAAGATGGCGAGAATGTGCCATTTGATGTGCTGCTGTTTATCTTGAAACAAATTGTTGAAGCCACTGATCTGCCTGTAACTGCTGACATTGAGCGTGGTTATGCTGATGATTTGCCGCAGTTGGCTGAAAATGTGCGGGGGCTGTTGGATATTGGTGTTGTGGGCATTAATATTGAAGATGGTTTTGATGATGGTTTGCGGGATATTGATGAACAAATGGCACGAATAAAGACCGTTCGGTCTGCTGGGAATGAGTTGGGAGTTCATTTGGTGATTAATGCGCGGGTGGATGTGTTTTCTGCCTGTGATGGGTTGAATGAGGCTGAGAAAATCGCCGTTGCGATTGAACGGGCGGCGGCATATCAAGTTGCTGGTGCAGATGTGATTTATCCAATTGGTGCAAAGTTAGAAAATAGTGTGAAGCAATTGCTTTTGGGTATTGAATTGCCACTTAATATATTGGCTTTGCCAGATGCCTTGCCACTTAAAAAGCTTGAAGCACTGGGTGTGGCGCGGGTGAGTTTAGGGCCGTTTTTATTCAGGGCGGCCATCGGCACGATGATTGAGGTGATTGATGAGATGAAAGCTTATGGCGATTATTCGGTGTTTGCTAGCAAGCTACCACAAGGTGGACTTGGCAAATTTTTAAAATAGCTAAAAAATACAAGCATATATAATGCGTTAGCTTTGTGATGACGGGCAAAGCGCGGTTTTTTGGTTTTCTGTCAAGTTTTGTTTTTTGTTTTCAAAGCTGCCCGCAATGTCGGCCAAGCTTATTTCAGCAAATCTTTTATATAAGAGGGTTTTGGCTTCTATGATGCTTTTTTCTAGCGCATCATTAACCGCTTGCACGACTAAACATTGAGGTTGTTCATTGGTTAGGTTGATGGAGACTAAGTTTGAGTTGCCCAAGGCTTGATGGATATCGAGTAGGCTGATGTTTTCGAGTTTTTTGGTGAGCATCCAGCCGCCACCATGGCCTTTTTGCGAGCCGACAATGCCATCTTTGCGCAGGCCAGCCATCATGCGGCGCACTACAACGGGGTTGGTGCCGAACATTTTGGCGATGCTTTGCGATGTGGCAACGCCTTCATGTTGGCTCATATGTATGAGGCCATGTGCAAGCCTTGATAGGCGGCGGTCTATTCCCATTGTTTTCTCCGAATTGTCATATATATATAACATATAATTTCTAATGTAACAATAAGAGTTACGAACTATTGACAGCGTGGCTTATGTAACATATATAGTTGCATGAAATTAATTTTTTATTTGGATTTTTTATGAGCTCTACGGTTTCTTCTGGCGTGTTGGATATTTCTCGCAAGCGTCAACTGACTATATATTTTGCAATATTTACGTCTTTATTTATGTCGGCGCTGGATATTCATATTGTGGCAACGGCGTTGCCGACGATTATTTCTGAACTTGGCAATATGGAGTTATTTGGCTGGGTGAGTGGCGCATATATTTTAGCCACTGCGGTGGTGACGCCATTTTATGGTAAAATGGCCGATTTATTTGGCACTAAGAAAATTTTTATTGTGGCGATTGTGTTGTTTACCGTGGGTTCACTGGCTTGTGGTTTGGCGTGGTCGATGCCTAGCTTAATTGCGGCGCGGGTGTTGCAAGGGCTTGGCGGCGGTGGGTTGATGACTTTATGTTTTGTGATATTGGCGCAGATATTTGAGCCGCGCGAACGGGCAAAATATCAGGGTTGGAGCATGGCGGCAATTAGCTTGGCGGGATTTGTTGGGCCGTTTGTGGGCGGCACCATTACGCAACTTATTGGCTGGCAGTATATATTTTTATTGAATTTGCCGATTGCTCTCTTGGTGATTGGTGTGATGACCATGGCGTTGCCGAACGTTGAGAAAGCCAGCCGTGCGAAGATAGATTATATGGGCGGGGTTTTGTTGGCGCTGATTATCATTGCCATTACGTTTGGTGCTGAGAAATTGGCGGCGGGTCAGGTTGGAGACTTAGGTGTGTTGGTTGGTGGTTTGTTGGTTATCGCGATTGCTATCTTTATATGGATTGAAAAAAAGGCAGCTGAGCCTGTTTTGCCGTTGCAATTTTTTAGCAATCCGACGATTGGGATTTCTTTGGCCATGTCGTTAATCACTGGGTTTTGCACATTGGGTTTGATGATTTATTTTGCACTTTTGTTGCAAACTTTAACTGGCTTGCCACCTGCGCAGGCGGGGTTGATGTTCATTCCTTCGACCATTGGTATTTTATTGTCTTCGGCTTGGGTTGGTTCGGCGATTGCTAAGACGGGTCGGTATAAAAATTATGTTGTGGTGTCTATGGGCTTGGGTTTTGTGGTTTTATCGTTGTTTAGTATGGTGGGGGCATCGACGCCATTGTGGATGATTGGCATATTGATGTTTAGTTATCCATTGGCGATTGGGTTGCAAAATCAAGGACTGATGGTGGCGGTGCAGAATGCGGCGCAGGCTAAAGACATGGGCGCGGTGACGGGCAGTATAAATTTAGCGCGGATGATTGGTGCGTCGATTGGCTTAACGGTGAATAGTGGTCTTATTATTGCTGGCTTGGCAAGTGGGCAGAAGGCTATGAGTGCCGAGAATGTGGCACGATTGCCGAAAGATGTGACGCAAATAACCCCTGATGTGATTGCCACTTTGCCAACCGACTTGGCGATGCAAGTGGTTGGTATATTTGAAAGAGCTTTTGATAATATTTTCTATTTTGGCGTGGGGCTTTTTGCCATTGGGTTTGTGCTTTCGTTATTTTTGAAGAATGTGCAATTGCCGATTGATAAGAAAAAACTTAGTCGGTAACAAAACCATTAAAATCGCGCATCATGGTGGCGAAGGTTTTGCTGAGGCCTTGATTGTGCAAAAACTCTTCGGTCACTGGGGTTGGCGGTGAGGTGTAATTTGGATCGGCCTTTATGTCTTGTGGGAAGTTTTTATTTAAAATACCTGCGCGGCCGATGAGTACATAATCGGCACCATTGGTGAGGCAATCGGCGGCATCTTGAGCCGACATGATTTTGCCGGCGACGCCGAGGCGGCACTCGCCGCGGTTGAGGTTGGTGAAATAGGACATGAGGGTTTGGCCTTTAAATTCTTTTTCCTCTGGTTGTTTGAAAACATCCCATAATGACATGTCGAGATAATCTAGCTGGCCTGTATCCATGGCTTGTTGGGCGACGGTGCGGATTTCGGCAAGGCGGAGGCCGAAGCGTTCGGGCGATAGGCGCAGGCCGATTTGGAAATCTGGGCGGCAGGTTTTGCGGATTTTATCGAGGATATAGAAAATAATACGAGCGCGGTTATCGAGTGAGCCGCCCCATTCGTCGGTGCGCTGGTTGATGGTGGGAGATAAAAATTGGCTGAGGATATAGCCGTGGGCGCCGTGAATTTCGACGCCGTCAAAGCCTGCTTGCTCTGCGCGTTGGGCGGCTGATGTGAAATCGTTGATGAGTTGGTGGATTTCGGGAATTGTGAGGGCGCGGGTTTTTGTTTCTGCGTCATCTGATGCGCCGACACGGTCGCCGACGTTATCGATGGAGCGCATGCCTGCATGGTGGAGTTGCAGTGATGAGATTGAGCCAGCTCGCTTGAGGGCAGCGGCTAATTTTGTGAGGCCTGTCAAATGCTGATCGCCGAAGCAGCCGAGTTGGCCATCGAAGCCTTGGCCGCAGGCTTGGACATGTGCGGCGCAGGTCATGGTGAGGCCGTAGCCGCTTTGTGCGCGGCCGACGAGCCAGTTATATTCGTCATCGGCAATTGTGCCATCGAAGTTGGATTGTTTATTGGTGAGTGGGGCGAGGAACAGGCGGTTTTTGTGGCTAGGGCCGCGGGTGAAGGTGAGGGGGGAGAAAAGATTTTTATGAGTCATAATGCTTGGCTTTTTTGAGTATGAGATTTATAGTTGAATAGATATTCCTTAAGGGTAAATGTCAATGATTTGAGGGTGAAAAGTGTCAATTAAATATGATGTTGTGGCGGAGTTGCCGAGTGTTGAAGATTATTGCCGTATGCGGGTGGTTGCAGGGCTGAGTGCTAAAGATTCTGAAAAAGCGGCGATTGCATTGCCCAATAGTTGTTATGCTGTGGTGGTGAAAATTGATGGTAATGTGATTGGTATGGGGCGTGTGGTGGGTGATGGTGCGGTGTTTTTGCAAGTTTGCGACATTGCGGTTGAGCCACATTATCAAGGCCAAGGCATTGGCAAAGCCATTATGCAGCATATTGTTGCTCATTTGAATGAGAATTTTAAAGGTGCTTATGTGAGTTTGATTGCTGATGGTGATGCGCAATATCTTTACGCACGATTTGGTTTTAAACCAACGGCCCCAGACTCAATAGGCATGGCATATATGGTCGGCTAGCAAGCCCAACTTGTTTGGGATTGCGCACGCAAGTGCTAACAGAGAGAAGGCCGATAGGCCGCCCGAACGTATGAATGCAGACTTCCAGAGCTTAGGGAGGATGCTGCCCTGTGATGGCTGAAAGGTTTGACTTTGAAATTTTGTGCTGGGGGTGCAACGGGTGAATCTGCGTTTGCCGCTGTAAAGACATAAGAAAGTTAGCTGTACTGTCTAAGCTCTGGAAGTTTGCATTTATTTCGCTCGCGGCTATTCTTCGCTGCGCTCAGGCCTCCGCGGGGGCTCCGCAGGGGCGGCGGGCTCCAGTCCGCCTGGCTCTAAAAACATATGAGTTTTTAGAGCTGGGAATTGTACGGTTGAGTTGTGCACGGGTGCGTGACGCAAACTCTGAGTCTGTTTTCGCTTTAGCGGAACGCGGGCTCATTAAAGCTGCGGAGTTTCCTTGAATGCAGGCTTTCGCTTTTCACTTCGTTGCGCAAGATATCTAGCGTTCGGATGCCGATTTTTAGATGTTGTTCTACGGATTCGGCGTAAAAACTGTTGGCCATGCCGGGGAGTTTTATTTCGCCGTGTACGGGTTTGTCGCTGACGCAGAGTAGAGTGCCGTAGGGA
Source organism: Alphaproteobacteria bacterium (assembly GCA_002400495.2). GTDB lineage: Bacteria > Pseudomonadota > Alphaproteobacteria > Rhizobiales > OSC116 > OCS116. The sequence continues at coordinate 43,149 of NVQL02000022.1, forward strand.
ACTCTGAATCTAAAGCCGTTGGCGGCGATGGTGGCGCTTTCCATATCGACTGCAATGGCGCGGCTTTGGTTGAATATGGTGGAGAGCTCTTTGTAGCGTAGTTCCCAATTGCGGTCATCTGTTGTTACCACTGTGCCCGTTCTGAATCTGTCTTTCATCTTGCGGCCTTCGAGGCCTGTGATATCGCCTGTGGCTTTTGCCATGGCGACTTGCACTTCGGCAATTGTAGGTAGTGGGACCCAAGGTGGGAGGTCGTTATCTAGCACATTATCGATGCGCACATAGGCATGGGCGAGTACATAATCGCCGAGGCGTTGGGTTTTGCGCAGGCCGCCACAATGGCCGACCATGATCCAACAATGTGGGCGGAGGACCGCGACATGATCGGTGATGGTTTTGGCGTTTGATGGGCCAACGCCGATGTTGATGAGGCTGATGCCCATATTATGCTCATCGGTGAAATGATAAGACGGCATTTGTGGTAATTTGCCAACCTCTGGCATGTCCTCAGTTGAGGTGAGATTATGTTTGTTGAGTATAATGTCGCCTGGTAGGACTAATTCTCTGTCGGATTTCTCGTCGACGATACGTTGGGCGGCATAGGCGACAAATTCATCGACATAACGTTGGTAATTGGTGAAAATCACAAAGCGTTGGAAATGTTTAGGCTGGACGCCGGTATAATGTTTGAGGCGGTTGAGTGAATAATCGATGCGTGGGCCGGTGAATAGAGCCAATGCGCCAATGCCATTTTCATCTTCCTTATCAAATGTTGAGTTGGAAATTTCATCTGAAATTACTGAAAGATCAGGCAGATGGAAATATTTGCGCAATTCGGGCAGCATGCTTGAATCAAAATTGCCATCGACCCTATCGATCACAAAGGTGATGGGGATCGGCTGGTTGCTTTCGCCAATGATGATGGGTTGTCCATGATTTTTTAGCAATTCGGCAATTTGATTGCGGTAATAATCGCCCATAATATCGGGTGCGGAAATGGTGGTGCCAAAATCGCCCTCGGATGGCAAAGTGCCCCAAGATTTTGAGGGGTCGATATTGATGTCATCCGCGCTAATGCTGACGCCTATATAAGGGTAGCAAGGCGTGTTTTCAAAGCCTTTAAATTCATTGTGGGTGAAGGCCTTGAAACCGTCTTTAAGCTGTTGAATGTTATGAGTATAAATTTGTTTCAAATAGGCGATGGCCTCATCGGCATCGGTGAAATATTTTGCCTTTTTAATGTTTGCAAATTTAATGGGGATGTTTTTATCTATAGTCATTCTTAGTCTTTCTATCTATTTCGATATACATATTGTAATGGCCGACCATTCGGCTGTTACTTAACGGGCAAGTATATTTTTTTTCATTTAGTTTGTCATCTGTTTTTTACAAATTTATGAAAAATGGTAAATGAATATATGAGATGGGTGGGTTAACGTTATTCTCTATATCTAGTTAAATTGATTGAACTTGGGGTGGATTGCTATATAAAACGGGAAAACTCCTATTCACGCATATATATGCGAATCAATAAGTATGCGAACCAACAAGGTTTAGAAATTTGTCTTCAAAATTTATACAATTTATAGGCGCGACTGAAGCGTTGACAGCCTCTAAAATTAAAACTGAAATATTATCTGGCCTGACCGTGGCTTTGGCATTGGTGCCTGAAGCGGTGGCGTTTGCCATTGTGGCGACAGTTGACCCGTTGGTTGGGCTTTATGCGGCGTTTATTGTCGGGCTGATTACTGCGGTATTTGGCGGGCGGCCTGGGATGATTTCGGGCGCAACGGGTGCTTTGGCGGTGGTGATGGTGTCGCTGGTGGTTGGCCACGGTGTTGAATATTTGTTTGCCACAGTGGTGCTGATGGGCATATTCCAGCTGCTTGCTGGGGTGTTGCATTTGGGTAAATTTATCCGCATGGTGCCGCATCCTGTGATGCTTGGCTTTGTGAATGGCTTGGCGATTGTGATTTTCTTGGCGCAACTTAACCAATTTAAAGTTAATCCATCAGATAGTGGTTCTGACTGGTTGTCGGGCAATGCAATGCTAATCATGTTGGGTTTGGTGTGGTTGACTATGGTGATTATGGTGGTTTTGCCCAGATTTACCAAAGCGGTGCCCGCGCCATTGGTGGCGATTTTGGCAGTGAGCTTATTGGTTATATTTGGCGGCATTGAGAATGTATCAACCGTGGGTGATGTGGCTTCGGTGGCGGGTGGATTGCCCGAATTTCATATTCCGATGGTGCCGTTTGAGTTTGAAACTTTGACGATTATTCTGCCTTATGCGCTGATCCTATCGGCAATTGGGCTGATTGAAAGCCTGCTTACTTTAAACTTGGTCAATGACATTTTGGAAAAACGTGGCGGCGCCAGTAAAGAATGCTTGGCGCAAGGTGCGTCTAACTTGGTGACTGGATTTTTTGGCGGTATGGGCGGTTGCGCGATGATTGGCCAGAGCATGATTAATGTGAAATCTGGCGGTAGCACTCGTATATCGGGCATTGCAGCGGCGGTGTTTTTGTTGATTATCATTTTGTTTGCTTCAGGGCTAATTGAGCAAATACCATTGGCGGCCTTGGTGGGCGTGATGTTTATGGTGGTGATCGGTACATTTGCGTGGAACTCGCTTAAAACCATCCGCACGATGAAATTGGCAGATGCTATGGTGCTTGTATTGGTGACGGTGGTGACTGTGTGGCAAGATTTGGCTATTGCGGTGATTGTGGGGGTGATTGTATCGGCCTTGGTGTTTGCATGGGAAGCGGCCAAGCGTATGGGCGCTAAAATCTACGATGAAGATGAGACACGTATATATAAGTTAAAGGGTGTGTTGTTTTTTGGTTCGATTGAAAGTTTTAATGAATTGTTTAATCTAGAAGATGGCCATGATGATGTGGTGATTGATTTTATTGACAGTCGGGTGCGTGACCATAGTGGCATTGAGGCGATTGAAGCGCTGGCGGCCAAATATCATGTGGCGGGCAAAACATTGCATTTGCGGCATTTATCGAGTGATTGTCGTAATTTGCTGAATAAATCGGCGCGGCAAATGGTGGAAGTGTCTAAAATTGAAGACCCATCATATAAAGTGGCGGCAGATTATAAAGGTCATTTCCCCGATGGGGTTGATGAAGCTGGTGGGCATTAAATATTTTTGAACAGATTTTGAAAAAAATTAACGGTGTGGGATTTATTTCCTGCACCTTTTTTTATGCGGTGCATAAGTTTTATTAAACATATGCAATTGTTTTTTATGGATTTTTGGCGGTTTTGCTAGGTTCTCAGATATCTATATTTATTAACTTTTATTAACAGTTTTTGGAATCGGTTGATAAGTGTGTTATGGTGCATTTTTCTGATAATAATCGGTTGACGGGCATAGTTGTTTTACGTATAACCCGCTCATCGAAACGGCAACGTCAACACGGTGTTGCTGAACAGATACTTGTGAGCTTGATAACACGCTCCTTAAACTAGAGTTATCACTATCCATGTTGATGGATAGTTTGCTGTTTGACATTGTGAATATATAAAAGAGAGACGTAGGCGGTTATCTTTGGCTGATCTTAGGATCTTGGTGATTTTGTAATTTATTACATTATCACCTGCTTTGATATCAAGTCGACGTTTTCTTATGAACGTTTGTGCATCGTACCTGGTGCATGAACAGATTAACGTGAAGATGGTTTTGTATTTATAT
>NVQL02000071.1 GCA_002400495.2 Alphaproteobacteria bacterium
AACCCGCGGGGTTTCGCCAGTCACTTGTTTGAATTTGCGCAAAAATGAGCGTTCCGACATAATTGCATGCGCGGCCATTTGCTTTACCGACCAGTCCTGTATCAATGTGGTGCGCACATGGTCGAGTAAAGCCGACAGGCCACTAGCACGGTCTTTTGGGGTGAGTGGTTGCGGAATATATTGTTTCTGCCCGCCTTCGCGATGCGCCGGCAAAACCAAACGTTGCGCCACTTGGTTGGCCATTTTTGCACCAAAATCTTGACGGATAATGTGCAAACATAGGTCAAGCCCCGCGGCAGAACCAGCCGAAGTAAGAACGTCACCCTCATCAATATATAAAACATCCGGATCGATGTTCAAAAGAGGAAATTTTTGCTGTAAAGCCTGCGCATTCTTCCAATGGGTTGTAACTTTTTTGCCCTGCAAAATACCCATTTCCTCATCCAATATAGCCAAAACAAATACCCCACTGCAAATGGTGGCAATGCGCGCACCAGCTTTATGAGCCTTCAGCAAAGCCGCTTTAAATTCAGGCGCAATGGGTTTGTCCATGCTTCTCCAACCGGGAATGATGATGATGTCAGACTGCGCAATTTTACCAAAATTATACTCAGCCTCAATGCGTATGTTGCCAAAAGCCGTTAGCGGTGTTGGGTCAACCGCAATCACTTGGCACTCATACCAATGCTCAAATTCCGGCCGTTTTAAACCAAAGGCTTCGGCGGCAATGCCAAACTCGAACAAAGCCAAATTGTCATAAGTGATGATGGTCACAAGTGGTGGTTTTTGAGTTTTTTTCATAATGGCGGTATATTAACGTATATTGTCATTTACGCCAATTCATTTTTTTGATGGATCTTCTATAATCATCATAATTCAACCAAAGGAGAAAATATGACCAATAATGTAACTCAATTTACCGCCGCTTCATCTGCAGATGCCATTGCCCATTTTGGTGATAGTTTTAAGTATGAAACGGATTGTTGGGATGTTCATGATGCGTTTGGCAAAGGCGCGGATGATTTTATAGTGTTAGATGTAAGAAGCCCCGCGGCCTATGCAAAAGGCCATGTGAAAGGCGCGATTAACCTACCCGTTGGTAAAATTGTAGCCAGCAAACTCAAGCAATGGCCAAATGATATGTTGTTCGTTACCTATTGCGCGGGGCCACATTGCAATGGCGCGTCAAAAGGTGCAGTTCGGCTTGCACAATTGGGCAGACCCTGTAAAATTATGATTGGCGGCATAACCGGCTGGATAGATGAAGGCTTTGATTTGGTAACAGAATGAGTGATAAAACCACAATAAGACATTTTGAACAAAAGGATGTAAGCAAGCTGCTCATCATGATGAAGCATCTTGCTACATTTGAGCGCTATATTGATGATTTTAAAGTGACTGAAGATTATTTATCAGCCCATGGCTTGGGTGAAAATAAGCAATTCTATGTGCTAGTTGCCGAGGTTAGCGGTGAATTGGTTGGCTATGCTTGCTATTATTTCATTCCCTTCACCTATCATTTAAAATCAAAAATGATCTTGAAAGAATTATTCATATCAGATAAAGCGCGTGGCCTAGGCCTTGGTGGTCAATTGTTTGAGGCGTTAGAAAGCGAAGCACAAAATGCCGACTGCTGTCTGCTAGAATGGACAGTCCTGCCAGAAAATGCTGCTGCCCAAAGCTTTTATCAAAAACATGGCGGCGCTTATAATGACAAATGGCAAATTTGGAGCGTCAATTGCTAATCTATTCGGCCAACATATCCGTCCATTCATAGGACCAGTCGCCCAAAGGCTCAAGCATCTTAAATAGTTTTGTGCCTTCCGCGGTCAACCCATAACCATGTTGGGCTTTCTCGACCAAATTTGCCGCGCGCAATTCTTTAAGCCGCGTATTTAACACGGTTGGCGACAAGCTATCGCATCTGGCTTGCAACTCTCTGAATGTGCAATTTTGTGCACTTAAATTCCAAATAATACCCATCGCCCAGCGCCGCCCCAATAGGTCGAACAATATCATAATCGGTTGCCCAGTTTTGGAGCCACGCACTTTTTGGCCAACTTTCGCTATTTTGACATTTTCATCATCATCATTCATTTAGGACTTGCTTTATGCTATTAAAAGTGTAGCAATGTTTTTGCTACTAAAACAATAGCACGGCATAATGCTGCTGAAAAGAGATAAAAATGAGAAACATACTTTTATGGATTTTACTGGCCACCATTTGGGGCAGCTCATATTTGGCTATAAAAATTGGGGTCGAAAGTATCAACCCGCTCAGCTTGGTGGCGATGCGCATGTCCATCGGTACAATTATATTGTTAGTCATCCTGCGTGCGCAATCTCTATCCTTACCGCGTGATTTGGCCTCATGGGGCGTGTTGACCATCAGCGGATTGTTTGGCAGTATCATCCCTTTTTCACTCATCAGCTTTGGCGAATTGCATGTAGAGAGTAGGCTTGCGGCGCTATTAATGGGCATTTCACCAGTGGTAACAATTTTGCTAGCACCGCTGGCGCATAAAGATGAAAAACTAACCAAGCGATCTCTAATTGGCATTGGTTTTGGCATTCTGGGTCTGCTCGTTTTGTTTGGGCCAGCCGCATTAAATGGTTTTGGTAGCCACGTTATGGGGCAATTGGCAGTCTTGGGTGCAGCATTATGCTACGCCTTCACTACGCTTTATGTGCGCAAATATGCCAATTTACCCGCGGTGACCATGAGCGCCGGTTCAATGCTCATCGGCACCATCATCATTGTGATTGCGGCTTTCATCGTAGATGCGCCGTTGAGCAGCGATTTGCCGAGCCTCAACTCGTTAAGCGCAGCGGTATATTTAGGTATTTTTCCGACTGCTTTGGCCACATGGATATATTTTTACCTCGTGCCGCAATTGGGCGCGGCGCGCATGTCGCAAATCAACTTTATGGTGCCGATAGTCGGCGCTTTGTTGGGCATTGTATTTTTAAATGAGACATTTGGGTTAAATGCCGTCATCGCTTTGGTGATGATCTTAACCGCCATATATTTTGTATCGTTCAAACCAAAAGCCAAGTGACGAACGGTTGGTTCGTCACTCTCTTTAGGCTTATTTTTTCGATAGCTTTAATATATATTCAAGCGCAGCGTCATATTTGGCGTTGTAATCACCAATTTTGACTGGCACTTGGATATCGACAGGCACGCCTTTGGCTTCAAATAACTCACCATCAGCCGATAGATATCGTTCGTTTGAAATTGTACCAATCCATCCATTGGGCAGCGTCAGAAACCATTGGTCAGACAACATGCCATTGCTAGGTTCGCCGACCAGCGTAACATGTGGCAATTGCGCCAATGCCAGCGCAAAAGTTTCAGCGGCGCTGATGCTCAAACGGCTGGTTAGCAGATATATATTGCCGGTAAACGGTGTATTGCTTGTTGGTGCTAACTCAATATCAGCAATAGGTTTAAATGCACCTTCAACCCAAACACTTTTCCTCAAAATCACTTGTTTTTGATCGGTGAAATATCCGGCAACAAACAACCCACTGGTATCATCGCCACCAAAATTAATGCGAATGTCGATAACAATAGACTCTACATCTTTCAGTTCAGACAATATCTCATCCATGCTATTTTTAAGCAAGTTTGTATCGCCATCATCGCCCATTAAATCATCAAAACCCAATAGGTTGATATAGCCGATTTTTAGGGTGAGTTTGCCGTAAATAAAGGTGCCATTGGCGGTGGTTTTATAACCATTTTTTAGGTAATTCTCGGCTGCCATCATGGCAAGTGGTGGCATATCTTCTTCCTCCAAACCGTCCGCCCATTCAGGCTTATTAACCGCTATAAATTCACCCATTGGGCTGATGATGGATACATGCCCATCGCCCAGCGGCGCGATCATATCTTGAATGATTTTGAACAAGTCTTCATCGCTCGTTGCGGCATTGATTTTCGGGCGAAACGTCGCGTATGATTCTTGCCAATCAACATTGCGAAGTTCAAAAAACGGGTAATTTTCATTAAAAAACTGCCAAAAAACCTCGAAATTATTTCCGGCTGTGTTGGTAGTTAACGTATTGCATGTCGCGGGTAGCTTGCTCATGCGCTTGGCTTGTACCGGATTGACTTTGCCAATTTCAAGATTAAGCAAACCGTCTTTAAGCTCAATTTTAAAATCTTGCGCCGGCATATATTGGCCTAAGCCAGCGAGCTTTGCGCCTTTAATGGTGGCGATATTGCCCTGATAATCAAATGAGTCCATGGTTAAAAAATCAACGCATGTATCCTTGGTGGTTTGGTAGATTTTTGCACCATCTTGCGCGACCGAAAACCAAATCCCATAACCAATTGATTGCCAGATGCCCGAAAGATCAGCATCTTTTGCGTATGTTATATGGGGAGTGAGCAAGGCTGTAACGATTAAGCCAGGCATTAAGATTTTTGTTTTAATTGCTTTCTGCATTTTTATCCCTTTTGTTAAATTGTTGAGCAACGGGCATAGTTTATTGCATGCCAAAATCATGTCTTTCATGATGTTAGCCAAGCAATCGCACTATGTTGCTGCCATTCAGATCTGGGTGCTTATATTCTTAAGTTCAATAGCCAATGCAAAATAAAATTGACAGTGTAAAGTTATAATTTGTATTAACGCTATCATAAAGCTTGTTATTAAGTGGAATTTTATCTAAATTGTATAGTGATGTATAAGATAAATAAAAGAGGGAAATATATGAAAAAATTTACAAAATTAATAGCAATGATAACCACTATACTTGTGATGACCTTTGGTTCGGTGATGGCTGCCCATGCTGCCAATCATAAAGTTGACATTGCGAGTTTTAAATTTTCAGTGACCGAACTCAGCGTCAAAGCCGGTGATACAATCACTTGGACCAATAAAGACGGCGCACCACACACTGCCACGGCGTTAGATGGTAGTTGGACCACAAAGACCCTGCAAAAAGGCCAGTCCGAAACCATTAAAGTGACAGCAAATATGGCGTTAGAATATAGATGTAACATTCACCGCAACATGAAAGCCAAGCTTAAAATGTAGCGGAAAAAAGGCAAAAAAATAAGGCCGTGCAGATTGCACGGCCTTTATCATTTGGCTGGATTTAAACCGAGCAAGACCCACCACCCAAAACACAAAATTTGGCACAATGTTGATGGTTAAGTTTCACCCCACCACATTTAAAATTGCCTTCATTGGCGCTAAGGCTGGCTTCTAAGCTTTTGCCCATTTCAAATTTATCGTCATAAGCAATTAGTGTGCAAGGCAGCACTTTAAAACCGTCTTCACCCTTGCGATGTACCACCATGCGGCTGGTCGCGCACATCATATCCATCGGGTCTAAGCTCAAAATATCCCAGCAATCTGTGGTGATTTCCGGCACATCAACCCGCTCATCCATTTCTGGAAAAATAATCAACTCAGCGCCACTATTGGCATCAATCCGATAACCACGTTCATCTATCAATTTGGCAAAAGCCGCGCGGGCATCCAGCTCGTCTTCATTCCAAATAGAGCGCGAGGCAATGTTGAGCGTAAAACCGTTTGCGCTTAGCCAATCAACACCCTCTAAAGCTTTGTCAAAATTACCCAATCCACGTTCTTTGTCATGATATTCGGCACTGTGATGATCGAGCGAAATGCGCAGGGTCAGCTTGCTGCCATATTTTTGTTGCAGGATTAGCAAATCTTGCTTCACCTTTGGGCGTTGTAAGGGTTGGGTGGCATTGCTCAATATCAAGGCGTTAAACCCGCGTTTTAGCACCAACTCTAACATATCGCACATTTGCGGATTCATAAACGGCTCACCGCCAGTAAACGCAATTTCACGTGTGCCTAGGTTTAAATTTTCAATTTCGTCTAACAAACGCACCAATTCATCGGTGGTAAAATAAACCAAATCATCATTGGTGGGGCTGGACAATATATAGCAATGTTCGCAGTTAATATTGCACAATGTGCCAGTATTGACCCATAAGGTTTCGAGTTTTTTTAACGGCACGATTGCCCGGTCATCGCCCAAGGCGGTTTTGTCGGGGTCGACGAATTTTTGTAGCGCCAGT
>NVQL02000023.1 GCA_002400495.2 Alphaproteobacteria bacterium
CAATGGTGGCGACGGCTTTGATGCTGGGCAATTCTAACGCCGCTGCCAATGCTGCTGTGCCGCCTAGTGAATGGCCTATCATGAGGCTGGGGGCGGTGTAATTGTCGCTCAAAAACTTGGCGGCATCTATCAGGTCTTGAATGTTGGAGCTGAAATAGGCATCCTTGACCGCGCCATCGCTAGCGCCAATGCCAGTGAAATCAAAACGCAGCACGTTGATGCCTTCGCTGGCTAGCTGGGCGGCAATGTTGACCGCGGCATTTACATTTTGCCCGCAGGTGAAGCAATGGGCGAAAATGGCATAAGTGTCGCTCGGGCGCGCGCTTTGGTGCAGATTGGCAGCCAATTTATGGCCATTGCGGTTGGTGAATGTGAGCTTTGTCATATCAGATCATAGCTTTGTTGTGGCTTGTTTGAGCCATTTTTTTTCACGGCGTTGAGTTGTGGGCTGATTTTGCTCCACACATCGTGATGGTAGGTGTTTAGCCAATCTATTTCTATTTGGCTCATGAGTGAGGCATCAATTGGGCGTTTGTCGATGGGGGCTAATGTTATGGTTTCAAAATACAGCATTGGTTTTTCGGTATCGCTGCGTTTGTCGGCGCGTATAATCAGCAAATTTTCTATGCGAATGCCATATTCGCCTTGTTTATAATAGCCCGGCTCGTTGGATAATATCATGCCCGGTTGCAGCGGAATGTTGGAGATTTTAGAGATGCGGGCGGGGCCTTCGTGCACATCTAGGAATACACCAACGCCGTGGCCTGTGCCATGGTCATAATCTTTGCCATCAGCCCAAAGGAACTGGCGGGCTAATGCGTCTAATTGTGCGCCTGAGGTGCCGACGGGGAATTTGGTGAGGCTGACGGCAATCATGCCTTTGAGCACCAAGGTATAATTGCGTTTGGCTTCATCGGCAATTTCGCCAACGGCGATGGTGCGGGTGATGTCGGTGGTGCCATCGAGATATTGGCCGCCGCTATCGACCAGATATAACCGATCTTGCGGGATGGTGATGTTGCTGTCTTCGTTGACCCGATAATGGCAGATGGCGCCATTTTCGCCTGCACCAGAAATGGTGTCAAAGCTGATGTCTTTTAGCTTGCCTGTTTTGGTGCGGTAGTCTTCTAGTTTTTTGGCGGCGCTGATTTCGGTCTCGTTGCCCGTTGGTAGTTGGGCATCGCACCATTGTAGGAATTGCGCCATTGGCATGCCGTCTCTTATGTGAGCGGCGCGCGAGGCGTTTAGCTCTGCATCGTTTTTGCAGGCTTTGGGCATGATGGTTGGGTCTTGCCCTGCGACGATGGTGCCGCCTGATTTTTCTAGTTTTTGGGTGAACCAGTGCGGGGTTTTTTGTTTGTCGATTAGCAATTTGCCTTTTTGATCACCAAGGCTTTTGATTTCATTTTCTAGATCTTGTGGTGCGTAGATTTTGGTTAAATCTTCGAAATATTTACGGTTTTTTTGATTGAGCTTTTTGTCTGAGATGAATAATTTATGCTTTCCATTGGCGAAAATCATGGCAAAAGAATGAGCGACGGGAATGCGGTTAATATCGGCGCCCCTTATGTTGAACGCCCACGCGATGCCATCGCATAATGATAATAATGCGGCATCGGCACCTTGGTGTTTTACCTCTAATGCTAGGGAAGCTAGTTTTTCTTTGGCGCTGACGCCTGCGAATTTTTCGGGGTAAATTTCGACCATGCCTTGGGGTAATTCGGGTTGGTCTTCCCAGGCTAAATCTACATAATTTATGTCACTCAGCAATAGGGTGGCGCCAGTTGTGGAAAGGGCTTTGCGGTAGCTTTCGATTTCGGCGGTGGTGTGTAGCCATGGGTCGAGCGCGATGATGTCATTATCATTGCAATGATCGCTGAGCCATTGGGTTGGTGGCTCATCGATAAGATGTTTGGCTTCAAACAGCGCCGTATCAACTTGCTGACGCACTTGAATGGTGTAACGGCCATCGACAAAAATGGCGGCTCTGTCCATCTTTACAATTGCCACGCCCCAAGAGCCACCAAAGCCTGTTAGCCATTTTAGGCGTTCGGCTGCGGGGGCAACATTTTCGCCCATATGAGCATCGACCCGTGGGATGATAAAGCCAGTGATTTCTTTTTTCATCATTTCCCGTCTTAGGGCTGCAATGTTGCGCCTGCCACTTGCGGGATTGTTATTTTCGCTATAATTTTGAAACATATCTAAGACTTAGCGTGGTTAAGTGATAAAAACAAGTCTAACAAATTGATCTATCTATTTACAATTGGCGCAAAATGGCTAGTTTAGACTTTGGTGTTATATTAATATATATGAGGGAAAATAAATGACTAAAAAAACTGCCATTATTACAGGTGCGGGCACTGGCATTGGTGCTGCAACAGCCGAATTATTAGCGGCTGAGGGCTGGAAGGTTGTTCTGGCTGGACGGACCAAAGATAGCTTGGATTCAGTGGCTGGCAAAATTAATGCTGCTGGTGGTGAAGCCATTGCGCAAGTGTGTGATGTGCTGAATGAAGATGATGTGAAAGCATTGATTGTGGCGGCGGGTGATCGATTGGATGCCTTGATACATAGTGCAGGCCAAGGCCATTGCTTGACCATTGATGAGCTGAGCTTGGAAGAATGGCAGCAGACTTTGGATGTATCGGTAACGGGGGCGTTTTTAACCGCTAAATATGCTTTGCCGTTGATGCGCGCGACCAAAGATGGCGAAGGGCATATCATTCAAATTGGTTCTCTTGCCAGTGGTGGCACATGGTATTTGGAAGTGGGTTATGGCACGGCCAAAGGCGCGCAGATTAAATTTGCGTTGCATTTGGAATCGCAAATGAAAGTGGATTTTGAAGCTGGCGGGCGTAAGATTAATGTATTTTCGGTTTGCCCTGGCACTACGGATACGCCGTTTTGGGATCGGATTCCGCAGCGTGAGGCTGTGCCTGAATTGACACTTGCTGCCAGTGAAATTGCTTGGATGGTTGGTGAGGTGATTAAAAAGCCTGATACAAATGCTGAAGAGCTGAAGGCGATTAAGCCGCGGGCTGAGATTGTTATTCAGCGCCAAGCGCCGTTTGAGCGGTGGGACAATGTGGTGGCGATTAAGCATGAGAGTCACGGTTAGAGTTTAAGATTTAGGGAGGCTTTTGAGCCTCCCTTTTTTGCATCTACATGTTGAGATAGGCTTGGAAGATGAGTGCTGATGAAAATGCGCCGATTAATGCTAAGATGATGTAGGCGGCGAATACTGGTTTTTTGACCAAAGCAAAAACGGCTATGGCAGCGGGCATGGATGACACGGCACCGCCCAACATAAAGCCTAAAGCTGCGCCATGGCTCATGCCTTGATCGATCATGCTTTTAATTAAAGGCAAAGCGGCAAAACCATTTAGATAGGCTGGGATGCCGACCAATGTGGCGGTGGCGATTGGTATAATGCCTTCACCGCCGACATAATGAATGATTAGCTCATTCGGCACATAGGCAATCATGAGGCTTTCGAGTAAAAATGCGAGGCTCATCCATTTGAGTAGGAATAGGAGCGTGGTTTTGAATTCTGTAATAAAACTGGCGCGGCGGGTTTCATCTTGCCAAAATTTCCAGATAATTTTGCGGTCATCCAGCGGCGTGATGGTTGATTTGGCGGCGATTTCGGGTTTTAGCGGGTTGTTGAATAAGCCGTTTTTGTTGAGGATGTAGATGGTTGTGCCACCAAACACGCCAATGGCGACGGCGGCAATGGTACGGGCCACGGCAAAATCTAGGTCAATCACGCTATAGGTGAGGGCGAAGACGGCAGGGTCGGTAATGGGTGAAGCGAGCCAGAAGGCCATGACGGTGCTAAGCGGTACGCCCATGCGCAACAAAGCTGCGATGAGAGGAATGACGCCGCATGAGCAAAATGGCGACAGGCCGCCAATGAGGGCTGCGATGACGATTGAATACTTGCCTTTGCTTTTGAGGGCGGTGGCGATGATGTTATCGAGGCTTGAGGCACTGGCATAGGCCATGAACAGAATGGCGAATAGTAGAAATGGAATGATGCCAAGCAGTGCATCTAGTAAGAATTTTAGACTATCGATTAGCTGGCTTTGGTCGGTGGCGAGCAGGACGAATAGTAAAAGGCTTGATATGTGCCATGCGGTGATTTTATTGAGCAGGTTTTTCATAGTTATATACCTAGTTTTATAGTTTATTAAGGGTAAATAAAAAGCTGAGTTAAGCCTCAACTCCTTTGCAGCAATCGTTAAATAAATAGTCGGCCATGCTTTGCACCAATTTGAAATTGGCGATGTTTATGGTTTCGCGGCCATTTTGATGTTGGGTGATGACATTGGCTTTGACCAATGTGGTTATATGATGCGCCAAGGTGGAGGCGGGCATGTTGAGTTGTTTGCCAATTTGCCCAATATTTAAGCCATCATCGCCCGCGCGCACCAGTAGGCGGAAGAGTTCTAGGCGGGCATCATGGCCTAAAGCATGTAATATTTGGGCGGCGTTTTTTTGTTCCATGGGGCTAACATAACTATAAAACTAGTTATGTCAATATATATTTACAGATTTAGTGATTGCTGATAGTTTAGACTTAAAATAATAAAGGGTAAAAAATGCAATATCTTTCTCTGCTCATCGCCTCGCTTGGCTTTCTTCTTATTCATTTTGTTTCGGCTACAAATCTGCGTGAAATGGTGATTAAAAAATGGGGTCAAAATGTGTGGATGATGTTGTTTTCAATCTTATCGTTGGTTTTTTTCGTATGGATGGTGGCCGAGTATATGAGTGGTGGCCGTATTGAAGATTTATGGGCGGTGCCGCGTTGGTGGTTGTGGCTTAACGCTGTTTTGATGTTTGTGGGGCTAGGTTTTATTGTTCTGGGTAATATGCCAGATAAAGAAGCGCGTTTGGGCAAGGGTATATTTGCCATCACCCGCCACCCAACCAATTGGGGTGTGGCGCTTTTTGCGTTTGCGCACATGATTAGTAATCCCAATGTTGAAGCGCAATTATTTTGGGGTTCGATTTTGGGCACAGGGGTGATTGGCTCTTATTTGCTGGATAGGCGCAAACTTAAAACGGGTGGTAAGCGTTGGGTTGATGCGGGAGAAAATTCGAGCTGGGTGCCGTTTTGGGCGATGATAAAAGGCCGCACCACGCTTGTGGCTGAGGATTTTAAACTGCTGCCTGTGGTGGTGGCTGTTACGGTGTTTTTTGTGGCGATGATTATACATGTGGCATTTTTTGGCACTTATATATTACCCTTGTGAGGGTGTGAAAATTCGGTTAGGTTGTTAATAACGAATTGCAACAAGTAAATTTTTAACCAAATTATTTTATGGGATGAATTATGCCTGCTTTTACTCAAGATTGGATTGACTGGATTGACGAAAATGTTAATGCGGGAATGGATAAAGATGGAATTTTTAAGATTCTGTTAGAAAATGGCTATGAGCATGAGCAAATAAAGAAGCAAATGGAGCATGAGCCTGCACAAAAAATGTCTAGCCAGAGTGTGGGTCAATTTCATATTGGTAAGAAGGTGGTTAACGAAAAGCTTTTGCCGCCTGTTATAAGCATTGAGGGCGGGACGCGGCTTGATACAGATAAAGCAGAATTTTATCTGATTGAGAATTTTTTGAATGAAGAAGAATGTGCAACAATCATTGAAAAAATTCAAGATCATTTGCGGCCTTCATTGATGGTTGATCATGACACTAAAAAAAGCTCATTTCGTACCAGTCGCACCTGCGATATGGGGGCGTTAAATGACCCGTTTATCAATATGATTGATGAAAGAATTTGCCAAACTATTGGCATTGATGCGGCGTTTTCTGAAGCCATTCAAGGCCAATTTTATGAGGTTGGGCAAGAATTTAAAGCTCATACTGATTTTTTCGAAAAAAATGAATTGTCTGATCATGACAAAGGTTTTGGACAGCGGAGTTTTACGTTTTTCATCTATCTGAACGAGGTGGAAGAGGGCGGCCATACTGATTTTCCGATGCTTGGTGTGACAGGCGTTCCCAAGATTGGTGACGCGCTGATTTGGAATAGTCTTAACGCCGATGGCTCGTGCAATTATAACACATTGCACCACGGCATGCCTGTGCGTAAGGGGTGGAAAGCGGTGATTACCAAATGGTTTAGGCTTAAATCGCCAACAAAATCATTTGATCAACGATTGACTAAAACTGACAATGAAAAAATTAAACCGATTACTGAAATTGGCTTTAAAGTTGAAAAATTGGATGAGTTGCTGCATGAGAAAATTTTGAATCATTATGAAATCAATGAAGTTTATAAAAAAGACGAAACCGTTGAGGGTGATTTTATCACCAATGATGAAGAAAAGGCCGAGCAAGCGCCAAGCACCTTGACCAATTTATCGGCACGGTTGAAAAAAGAAATTCATGATTATTTGAAACCAAAATTAGAAGAATGGTCGGGAGTGGAATTAGATCCTACCTTTGTATATGGCATTCGAACTTATAATGAAGGCGCGAAATTACGGGCGCATCGAGACCGTTTGGACACGCATATTGTCAGCTGTATCATTAATATATATCAGGATGTTGACGAAGATTGGCCGCTGCAAATAGATGACCATCATTACCGTACGCATGACATTGTTTTGCAGCCTGGTGACATGGTGTTTTATGAAGGTGCGCGGTTGCAACATGGCCGTGAAGTTCCGCTAAAGGGGCGGGCTTTCGCCAATATTTTCTGCCATTTTAAGCCAGTTAGTGCATAGCTTTTATTTTTCGTCGCATGGTGATGCTGGTTGGGTGCTCATAGCCCGTATGGCTGTTTTTGGCGGTGGTGACAAAGCCCATTTTGCCAAAGGCGCGGTGATTGTTGATTAGCTCAATGCGGGTTTCAAGCTCGAGCCAGTTTTTGGTATTATCATGTGCTAGCTTATCTGCCATATCGAATATTTTATGGGCGATGTTGCGGCCACGATGGCTTTGTGCCACCGCGACTTTACCGACATAGACGACGTCTTTTCGGATGTCGAAAAATGCGCAGGCGATTAGATTATCCGCATCATATATCAGCAATAAAGTTTCTTTATTGGCTTTTTCGCGCAGGCTGTCGGTGGTCATCTGATGTAGAGATGAGGGCGGATCGATTAGCTCATCCATATAGGCGAAGCATTCGATTAGTAATTTATGCAGGCTTGGCCAATTGGTAAAGCCTGCAGGGTTTAGTATATATTTCAAGGTTTTGCCATTAATATAGTCGGCGGTTGATAGTGTGGCAAGGCGTAGATGTTGTTTAACCAGCGTGCGATGTTGGGGAAGTCATTGACCTCGATGCCAACATCATTGAGCCAAAACATGTAGCCGCTGTTGCTTATATCGGCAATGGTGAGGCTGTCGCCAGCCAGATAATTTTTGCCGTCTAAATTTTTGTTGAGGATTTTTAGGTCAAACATGAGGCGGCCTAACAGATAATCCATAACTTGTTGAGCGGGTTTTTGCCATATAAGGGCAAAGCGATAGTTGGGCAGGCTGAAGCCAATGCGGTTGGCTTCCCACGACAGCCATTCATTGACCTCGTGATTGCCGTTATAAATGCCAGTCTTATCGGCTAAATGCTGCAATATGGCGTTGGATTGGCAAATGGTTAGGTCGCCATCGATTAGCACTGGCACTTCGCCATGTTTGGCGGCGGCCATAAAATCGGCAGGGCGGTCTTTGCGGCCTAACATTAAATCTACATATATATATTCATGCTTGATCTGGGCGAGGGCTAGGAAAAGACGCACTTTGTATGAGTGACCCGATTGGTCGCTGCCATATAATTTCATTTTAGAAGCTCCGATATGTTTGCTAAGGATTGATTAATTGCCGTATGGTCAGGTTTGTAAAAAACCCAGTTTTTAAGTTTTTTATGGGTGACTAAGCCTGCATCGGCCAATATGCCCATATGTTTGGTGACGGTGGGTTGGCTGAGGCCAATTTTTGTGGCGATAGAGCCTACACATACGCCATCATTGACCAGATCGCCATCTGATTGCGGGGGGAAATGCGGCAATGGGTCGCTAATCCACTGCATGATTTGCAATCTATTTTCGTTGGCGAGGGCGCTTAAGGCTTTTAAGCTTGACTTATTTTTCATATCTATATAGTTCTGTAGCTATATAGCTTAAAGGCTATATTGTTAATTGTCTATATACATCATAAAATTTATGGTCAATTTGTCAACATATAGGTAGGGACGTTATGCCAGTTAAAGATTTTATATATGCTGTTGTCATTATGGCGGTGTGGGGTGTTAATTTCTCGGTCATCAAATTGGGCATGGCGAGTTTGGATAGTTTTACGTTGAATGGCTTGCGGTTTTTGCTTTGTGCTTTTCCACTGGTGTTTTTTGTTAAAAAGCCAGAGCTTGAATGGAAATATATTGCCGCTTACGGCTTGTTGTTTGGTGTGGGCGTGTGGGGCATGGTGGGGTTGGGCATTCATTTTGGTGCCTCGGCGGGTATTGCTTCGTTGATCATCCAACTTAGTGCGTTTGCGGTGATTGTTATGGGGGCGGTGATTTTTAAAGAACAATTACATAAAGGCCATTATGTTGGGCTTGGTTTGGCGTTGGTTGGCTTGTTGCTGATTGCCAGTGTTGGCGATGGAAGTGTGACTTTATTGGGTATGGCATTGGTTATGCTGGCAGCTTTATGCCTTAGCGCGTCGATCATTATGTTTAAATATTTAAAGGTTAAACAAATGTTTGGCTTGCTGGTTTGGTCTAGTTTATTTTCGCCCATTCCGCTGTTTGCCATTGCATATTTTTTGCATGGGGCAGGGATTTTTAGCAATTTGTGGGATAATCTAACGCCGCTGGCAATTTTTTCTTTGTTGTTTCAAGCATACCCGACGACCTTGTTGGGGCGGTTGATATTTAATAATATGATTGTCAAATACCCGATGGCGCTTACCATGTCCATCAGCTTTTTGGTGCCGATATTTGGTTTGTTAGGCTCATATATAATTTTTGATGAGCAGATTGGGGCGGTTAAGATTGCCTCCTGCGCATTGATTATACTTGGTTTGGTGATCAGTACTTTTTGGCAGCAATTGCGTAAGCTTTTGCCAGCTTCATCGTAGTTTTTGGCTGCTATTGATATGCCGCAAAGACGTGTAATGGCAAGATAGTATGCTGGATATATTGTTTTAACAGGAGGTTGAAATGGGTTTTTTTGCTGAAATTGGTATATCTTTTGCTGGTTTAGGGGTGTTTTTTTGTGGCACGGGGGTCATTATGTGGGGCACATCATTGTCAAAAAAACCCAAAGCGTAATTTATAATTTGGCTTGGGCTATTTGATCTTCAATATATGTGCCTGCAATTTTGCTAATGCGGGTGACTTCTTCTTCGGATAAATCTCGACTTGCCATGCCAATATAGGCGTTATAGATAATCTCGGCTAAAAAGCTGGCTAGAGCTGGTTCAACATTCATTTCATTTAATAATTTATTGACGAATTTAACGCGCTCCAGATCTATCTGCTTTACTATATCTGCGGCTTTGGGGCTGGATTTGCTCCAAATGCGGATGGCCATTTCGGTGAATTTGCCGCCATATTTGGCGTCCGTATCTTTAGTTGTGAGATTTAATAGCGCTGAAAGCTGATTGTTGGGATTGGTTTTTTCTTGCTCAATAAGGTCAATAATGTCGTTGGTGCTTTTTTGGTGCCAAAGTTCTAACATGGCATCTAAAAGTTCGGCTCGGTTTTTAAAATGCCAATAAAAGCTACCACGGGTGAGGCCAATTTTTTTGGATATACGGTCAACCCGCACACTGTCTATGCCGCCTTCTGATAGCATTTGAAAACCAGCTTCTATCCAAGCAATTTTATTTGAACCTTTATCAGTCATGTTTTGGCCATTTCAATTGTCGCGATATTTTTATGTTAAAATACACATGTGTATTGGCTTGTGTCAATATTCGAAATATTTATTTTGGATGATGGAAGGCGTGAGGCCAAAATGGAATTTAACTGCATTTGCGGTGACGGTGTTTTTTGTCTATGGTGGTTTGGCGTAACTAGGGATGAAGCTATGAATGTTTGGGGTTTAATTACGGGTGTTTTAATATTGCTTGCAGCTTATATTCACCATAGTTTGGGCACACGCAAAATTTGGCTGCCTGCGCTGGAAAAACTGGATGAAACCGATATAAGTGAACGCATTAAAGGTACGTTGGGTTTTATGTGGCATGGCATCACTTTATGGTCTATTGCGATGGGCTTAATGGCAATTTATGCGGTTTTCACTCAAGACATTATGCCTGAATATTCTGCGGTTTTTTATCTGTCTATCTGCCTGCTCAACACGCCATTTGCCGTTGTTGCCACATTTTACGGTAAAGTGGTTTATGGTAAATTTCGTGCATCGCCGCAATGGTTATTCTTCTGGCCGATCAGCATTACTTCGTTTTTGGCGTTTATAAGCGTGTGATTGGCTATTTAAACGTGGAAATTTGGCGCAAGCTCTGATATGAGAGCATTATGACAGATTATGATATTGATAAAATCCGCAATTTTTCCATTGTTGCACATATTGACCACGGCAAATCGACCCTTGCTGACCGCTTGATTCAGCTTACGGGCGGGCTAGAAGAGCGCGAAATGCAAGAACAAGTGCTTGATAGCATGGACATTGAGCGTGAACGCGGCATTACCATTAAAGCCCAAACCGTGCGTTTGGATTATACAGCCAATGATGGTGAAACATATATCTTGAATTTAATTGACACACCCGGCCATGTGGATTTCGCTTATGAAGTGAGCCGTTCATTGGCGGCGTGCGAAGGTTCGCTTTTGGTGGTAGATGCATCGCAAGGTGTTGAGGCGCAAACTCTGGCTAATGTTTATAAAGCCATTGAGAATGATCATGAATTGGTGACGGTGCTGAACAAGATTGATTTGCCAGCTGCTGAGCCTGAACGGATTAAACTGCAAATCGAAGATGTGATTGGGATTGATACATCTGAAGCCGTCGAAGTTTCGGCCAAAACTGGCTTTGGCATTCCTGATGTTTTGGAAGCCATTGTGAAGCAATTGCCTGCGCCAAAAGGTGACATTAACGCCCCGCTCAAAGCCTCGCTGGTTGACTCATGGTATGACCAATATCTTGGCGTTGTGGTGTTGGTGCGGATTATTGATGGGGTGATGAAAAAAGGCCAGCGGATTAAAATGATGGGTGCTGGTAGCACGCATTTGATTGACCGTTTGGGTGTGTTTCGCCCTAAGCAAGAAATGTTTGATGAGTTGAGGCCTGGCGAAATTGGGTTTTTTACGGCGGCGATTAAAGAAGTGGCTGATACCCGTGTGGGTGATACGATTACTGACCTTAAAGAGCCATGTGCTGAGGCGATTACTGGCTTTAAGCCTGCGCAACCTGTTGTGTTTTGTGGTCTCTTCCCTGTTGATAGCAGCGAGTTTGAAGCTCTGCGTGAGGCGATGGCTCGGCTGCGGCTTAATGATGCTAGCTTTGAGTATGAGATGGAGTCATCGGCTGCTTTGGGCTTTGGTTTCCGTTGTGGTTTTCTTGGCTTGTTGCATATGGAAATTATCCGTGACCGTTTGGAGCGTGAATTTGACATTGAGCTGATCACTACGGCGCCGAGTGTTATTTATGAATTGCATATGACTGATGGGACAATGCAAATTTTGCACAATCCTGCTGATATGCCTGATGTGATGAGCATTGACCATATTGAAGAACCGTGGATTGAGGCGACAATATTGGTGCCTGATGAATATTTAGGTAGTGTTTTAAAACTTTGCCAAGACAGGCGCGGCATTCAGAAAGATCTGACTTATGTTGGTTCGCGCGCCATGCTGGTGTATGAAATGCCGTTGAATGAGGTGGTGATTGATTTTTATGATCGGTTGAAATCTATCAGTCGTGGTTATGCGAGTTTTGATTATAGTTTGACTGGCTATCGCGAAGAAAATCTGGTGCGGATGAGCATTTTGATTAATGAAGAGCCTGTGGATGCTTTGGCGACAGTTGTGCATGCTGGTCGTGCTGAAAGTCGTGGCCGTGCGATGTGTGAAAAATTAAAAGAAATGATACCGCGTCATTTGTTTAAAATTCCGATTCAAGCGGCGTTGGGTGGGCGTATTATTGCGCGTGAAACCATTGCGGCTATGCGTAAAGATGTGACCGCTAAATGTTATGGTGGTGATATTAGCCGTAAGCGTAAGCTGCTTGATAAGCAGAAAAAAGGTAAGAAGAAAATGCGCCAATTTGGGCGTGTGGAGATTCCGCAAGAGGCGTTTATTAATGCGCTTAAGATGGATGACTAGATGGGACTTTTTGAGTTGGCTGTAAATAGACAGTTAGCTGGTTTTTGATGCTCTGGAAGTTTGCATTATGTTTGGCACTGCGTGCGTTCGCTCCGCTCTCTAGCTAAGCCACTCAGCCGCTGGTGGGACGCAGACACACCACCCAACCTTACCGCATTATGCCTAGTGAGCTAGAGTTTGGCGAAGCTCCGAGTATAGGTGCCTTTCAACAAATTCTGAGTTTGCTGCCTTGTTCCTATCGTGGGAAAAGGGTCCGAAGCCTTTAGGCTGAGGCAAGCGCGACTGCGCGTCGCCGTTAGACGTGGCAAGAGAGCAACGCGAACGATAAAAGAGAGGCGAAGCCGAACGTAAAAATGTAGAGACACTTCAGTGTCTCGAGCCGCCGAAGGCGAGAGCGCTTTGGCGGGGGGTTGAGCAGGAGTTTCGGACTACTAGTTCGCCGTGTAATAGGGTGATTTCGCTGGTTTGGGTGCGGTTGATGATTGAATCTAGTAGGCGGGTCATGGCGATTTTGCCGATCATGGCGCGGGGTTGGCGGATGGTGGTTATTGAGGGGGTGAAATGGTTGGAGAAGGGGATGTCATCGAAGCCGATGACAGAGAAATCTTTTGGCACATTGAAGCCGCGTGATTGTAATGCGCTGATCACGCCGATGGCGGTGTCATCATTAAAGCAGGCAAAGGCGGTGGGTAATGTATCGCGGATGAATAAGCGTTCGATGGCGGCGCGGCCGCCTTCGGCGGTGCCGTTGCTGCTGACATTCCATAAGGCTTTCTCGCCAAAACGTTGTAAAAGGGCGTTTTTATAGCCATCATAGCGCAGTTCTGAAATTATATCGCCTTGGGGGCCTGCAATATAGGCAATGTCTTGATGGCCTAGGGAGATTAAATATTCGGTTGCCATTTTATAGCTGGTAAAATCATCGACCCCAACATAGTTGATCTCGCTGTGGTCTATAGGGCGCATGGCAGTTACCATCGGGGGGAAAGTGCTGACTTGGCTGCGTGGCCAACCTGCTACGGGCAGATGACCTGTTAATAAAATCATACCATCGGCTATGCCTGTGGAGAGAAAACGTAGATATTTTGCCTCTAATTCAGCATCGGAATCGGTGTTGCCAATCAGCACGCCATAGCCGCGTTCGTTGGCGGTTTTTTCGAGGCCAATAAGCAGGCCAGAAAAATTGGAATCGGCAATAGATTGGGTCAATACTAAAACCATCTGTGAGCGTTGTTTGCGCAAGTTTTGCGCCATGGCATTGGCAATGTAACCCGTGCGAGTTATGGCGCTCATCACTTTTTTCTTGGTGGTTTCGGCAACTTTTTCGGGCTTGGAAATGGCACGGCTTACCGTGGCGATGGACACGCCTGCAATTTTGGCAACATCTTCGATTGTTGCGGGTTTTTTTGTAAACTCATCCACCAATTCTGCGTCCAATTTATTGCATGTGTATAACCAATTAATATCAGCCTGCTGATTAGACTAGTAACGTAATTGTTATTTTTTTAAAAGGGTAAACGTTTACATTTTGGTTGTGTAAACCTTTACATTGTGCATAATCGTCGTTAAATATTGCGAAGAGAATGAGAGATTAAGTAGCGTCTGGGGAGAGAAGCTTGGTGTCAGAGGGTCAAACAACCACTGAAGTTATATTGGCAGCGGAGGGAGTGAGTAAATCATTCGGCTCGGTTGCGGTGCTGTTTAGCGTGGGTTTTGAGCTGCGTAAGGGCGAGGTGCACGCGCTGATTGGAGAGAATGGCGCAGGTAAATCAACCCTGATGAAAATACTTTCGGGATTGCATCAGCCAACATCTGGCACGGTTAAGTTCGACGGTGAAAAAATAGATCTGCCACCTTTTGGCCAAGCTGAAGATTTGGGCATTGTGCTTATTCATCAAGAATTAAATTTAGCTGAGCAATTAACGGTTGAAGAAAATGTTTTTCTTGGCCGTGAAATGGTCAATGGGTTGTTGCTTAACCGCAAGGAAATGGAACAAAAGGTTCAACTATATTTGGATGAGTTGGGCGCTGATATTTCACCAAGAGATCGGATTTGCGATCTATCGATTGCCGAAAAGCAAATGGTTGAAATTGTTAAGGCCATGAGCCGTGATGCGCGGGTTTTGATTATGGATGAGCCGACTGCGGTGTTGACTGATACGGAAACACAACTTTTGTTTAACCAGATTGAAAAGCTTAAAAATAAAGGTGTGGCGATTATTTTTTCATCGCATAAGTTATCGGAAATTAAGCAAATTGCTGACCGGGTGACGGTGATGCGTGATGGGCAATGGATTGCCACAAAACATACTGAAGAATTAACTCTTGATGCTATGGCACAGCTTATGGTTGGGCGTGAATTGTCTAAATTATACCCGCCCAAAAATGAAGTTGATGTGGATGCCGAAGTGGTTTTGGAAGTTAAAAACCTATATACCGATTATGTGAAGAATATTTCATTTCAACTGAGAAAAGGCCAAATATTGGGCTTTTCGGGCTTGGTTGGTTCGGGTCGTACTGCGGTTTTTGAAGCCATTTGCGGCTTGGCTGAAATTGAATCTGGCGAAGTGTGGCTGCATGGCAAAAAAACGCGGCTTCATAGTGTGGCGCAAGCGCGTGATGCGGGCGTGGCTTATTTGACCAAAGACAGAAAAGAAAAAGGCCTGCTGCTCAATCAAAAAATGCAACCCAATTTAACCTTGTTGGCATTGCCCAATTTTGTCAAAAACTTCTTGATGGATGATAAGGCTGAACAGCGTGCGACGGCGCGCGGCATCAGGCGGTTTGACATCAGAGCGCGTGATCCGAATATTACGGCTGGCGATATGTCGGGCGGTAATCAACAGAAATTATTGTTGGCCAAGATTATGGAAATTAACCCAGAAATTGTGATTATTGATGAGCCAACGCGTGGGATTGATGTGGGTACCAAACAACAGATTTATAGTTTTATCGCCGCTTTGGCGGCTGATGGGATGTCGGTGGTGGTTATATCATCCGAAATGCCTGAAATTATCGGCATCTGCCACGAAGTGGTGGTGATGTATAGCGGCCGTATACAAGGTATTTTGCAGGGTGCAGAAATTAATGAGAGTGAAATCGTTCGCTATGCGTCTGGTTTAAGAGAGGCAAGTTGAATGGCTGAAATAGATTTAAATGAAGTGGATAAAAAATCCAAAAAAGGCATGCTTTCGAAGCTGGACTTTAAAACATTAGGGCCGTTTATTGCCATGATTGTTTTGTTCATATTTGGTTATTTGATCAATGATGCGTTTATCAATTCGGGTAATTTATCTAATATTCTTACCCGCTCATCTTTTATTGGCATCATTGCCGTGGGGGCAACATTTGTTATTACGGCGGGCGGTATTGACCTATCGGTAGGGTCGATGGCGGCGTTTATTTCGGGCATTATGATTTTGGTGATGAATGAGCTAAAAACGGTGATGGAACCTGGTTTGACGATTATATTTGCTGGTGTGGCTATATCGGTTGTGTTGGGTATTGCAGCTGGTTTTATCAATGGGTTTTTGACCACAAAAGGTAAGATTGAGGCGTTTATTGTGACGCTTGGTTCGATGGGTATTTATCGCTCGCTGGTCACTTATAGTGCTGATGGTGGTACTATATCGCTTGATCGTGAAGTGCGGGCTATTTACCGCCCCGTCTATTATGAAGACCTATTTGGTATTCCCATTCCTGTGTTGGTGTTTGTGGCGGTGGCGATTATTGGCTATATTTTGCTCAATAAAACTGTATTTGGGCGGCATTGTTTTGCCATTGGTTCTAATGAGAATGTGGCTAAATATTCGGCGGTGAATGTGGATATAACCCGCATTAAAACTTATATTTTGCAAGGTATTTGCGTATCGATTGCGACCATTATTTATGTGCCGCGCTTAGGTTCTGCCTCGGCACAAACAGGTACATTGTGGGAGCTTGAAGCGATTGCGGCGGTGATTATTGGCGGCACAATGCTTAAAGGCGGTTATGGCCGGATATGGGGCACGGTTATGGGTGCGCTTATTCTCACCATGATTGGCAATATTTTGAATTTAACGGATTTAATATCAAACTATTTGAACGGAGCTGTACAAGGCGTGATTATCGTCGTGGCCGTTTATTTACAACGTGGTGATTGGAAGAAGAAAAAATAATCACTCGTTTTTAAGAGCGGGTTTGAGAAATCAAACCTATAATTGGCGCAGACTTTAGCGCCGCGAAAATAAAACCTAGGAGGGTAAAATGAAATTTTCGACTAAATTACTGGGGGCAGTTGCTGGCCTCGCGATGGCTGTATCATCAGGCGTTGCATTTGCAGAAACATATACAATGGGTGTGTCTATCCCCACTGCCGACCATGGTTGGACAGGTGGTGTAAACTATCATGCACAAGTGACTAAAGAGCGTTTGGAAGCACTTTATCAAGACCTTAAAATTGTGTTGGTAACCGCTGCAGACCCAACTTCACAAGCCAATGACTTGGAAGACCTTGTGTCTATCCATGAAATTGATGCTTTGGTGATTTTGCCAACAGATGGTGGCCCTTTGACTGAGCCTATCCGTGACGTAAAAGCTTCTGGCGCAACCATTACAGTGGTTGACCGTAGCCTGACTGACAATTCACTTGTTGACATTTATGTAGCTGGTAACAACTCAGAATTGGGTACCACATCGGCTAAATATATGGCTGAACATATGAATGGCACAGGTAACATTGTTATCTTGCGTGGTTTGCCTATTTCTATTGATGAAGAACGTTTTGATGCCTTCATGGAAGAAATTAACAAAAGCAGTGGCATTACAGTGCTTGATAACAAACACGCTAACTGGAACCGTGATGATGGCTTTATAGTGATGCAAGATTTCTTGGCTCGTTTCCCTAAAATTGATGGTGTATGGGCTCAAGATGATGACATCGCGCTAGGTGTAATCGAAGCGGTTAAAGAAGCTGGTCGTGAAGATGAGCTATTTATCGTTGGCGGTGCTGGCATGAAAGAAATGGTCAAACGGGTTATGGATGGCGACAAGCTTGTGCCTGTTGATGTGCTTTATCCACCTGCGATGATTGCAACGGCTATGGAAATCACAGCATTGCAATTTGTTTCTGGCGCACCTGTTGAAGGTACGTTTATTGTGGGTTCTCCTTTGATCACACAAGAAAATGCTGCTAAATATTATTTCCCAGATTCTTTGTTCTAGGACTTAAGGTTAGTTACAAGTTTAGATGCCTGAGATTAATTTCTCAGGCATTTTTTTTGCGGCAAACTCAATGTTTCTATCTGCTCTCGTATCCAAACAACGTGCTCATCAGTGAGTGCGTGTGGCGCGCGTTCGAAGCCGCTGCAGTAGGACGCGCGGCAGGCAAGAGAGCATAGCGAACGCACGCAAGTGTCAACAGTAAGCTTAAGCGAACGTATAAATGAAGTACCCGAGTATTGGCGGTACAGCTAACTTTCTTAGTGTCTTTGTAGCGGTAAATGCGGGTTCACCCGTTGCAACTCAAACACAAAATTTCCACATCACAACTTTTCAGCCATCACGAGGCAGTACCCTGCCTAAGCTCTGGAAGTCTCATTTTTACGTTCGGCTTAAGCCTCTCTGTTGACACTTGCGTGCGCTCCATACGCTTCGCGTACTGCGCTTGCCTGCCGCGCGTTTGTCTGCAGCGGCTTCGAACGGCCGCTGTCGCGCTCACTGAAATGTATGGAAGATGAGGACACGAGGGGTAGATAGGAATTCTGAATTTGCCGAGGGTGAAAGTTTATTGTTGACTCTTGGTGTTTATCAATTATGTTAATTAACATAATTGATAAACAAGGTTTCGTATTATGCAGCTTGCAAATACATTTTCAGCATTAGGTAACGCCACCCGCTTTGCTATTGTCGAACGGTTGCTACAGCAGGGCGAATTGCCAGCTGGGGCGTTTCTGGACATGAATGGCGTTTCGCCGCCTGCTATGTCACGCCACTTTAAAGTGTTGCGCGAGGCGGGGATTGTTAATCAGCGAATTGATAAACAACGGCGGATATATTCGGTGCGACCGCAAGCGGTGCAGCAAATTAGTGACTGGTCGATAAGTTATCGAAAATTCTGGGAAAATGGGCTTGATCGGTTGGCGATGGCTTTAAGTGAGGATGTTTGATGGAAGATGATATTCTAACCTTGAAGCGCAGCTTTGATGCGCCGCCTTATAAAGTTTTTGATTTTGTGACGAAGAAAGAAAACCTGCTTAAATGGTGGGGGCCTGAAAATTGTTATGTTGATGAGAATGATTTAGATTTTACCATGGTCGGGCCGTATTTTTTTGTGATGGTGGCGCCCAATGGGGCAAAGGCCAAAGTGAGTGGCAAGGTACTTGCCGTCAACCCGCCTTATATGGTTGAATTTAATATGTCGATGCCGGGTGATGAAGAATGTTTGCGCATGAGTGTGGTTAAATTTAAATTAGCTGCAAATGATGCGGGTGGGACAGATTTTACGCTTACACAAAGCGGGCTTACCAGTGAAGAGATTACCTTTAACCGCACTAATGGTTGGGTATCCACCCTTGGTCGCCTAGAAAAATTATTGAAAGAAACTTAAACTAACTCCAAAAGTAAAAAAGGACGAAAAAATGGACGAATTTGCAATTATATATGTGGGTCAAGGTACGCCTGACAAAATGCCTAAGAGTAAAGAAGAAGGCATGGCGCACCGTCAGAAATGGATGGAATGGGTGGCAAGCCTTGGTGACGCCGTGGTTAGCCCCGGCCAGCCGATGATGGAGCATAAATTGGTTTCCTCTGAAGGCGTTTCTGATGTTGCTGAGAATGAGAAATTCACTGGTTTTGCTGTGGTAAAAGCCGAAAATATTGAAGCGGCGATTGAAATTGCCAAATCTGACCCATTTTTGAATATGGGCGGTGGTGTGCAAGTGGCCAAAATGATGAAAATGCCAGGTTAGGAAAGGTTGCTTTATGAAATTTATTAAAACCGAAAATATCCCACTTTGGGTGACATTATTGGCCATAATTTTAGCGCTTTCGGGCATGGGTCTGGGCATTATGAGTTTGCTTGGCCCTGTGCCAGACGCGCCGCAGATTACGCCTTATTTGGGTGGTAGATCGTTTGGTGTGGGTGTGGTATTTGGCTTTGCAGTGTTATTTAAAAGCCCAGCTACTTATATTGCAGCTTTTGTTGCGGGGGCTGCACGCGAAATTGGCGATGTGTTTGGTGAGCTTACAACAGCTGTGCCGAGTATGGGTACGGTTGCGGCAGAGCTTGTTATTGCAGTGATTTGCTTATTTGCGGCTTATTTGGCAAACAAGGCCAGAAAAGCTTAGCCAACAATTAAAACCTATATAGAGTTGAAATGCTTAAGCTTGCTTAGGCATTTTTTTTGATGTAGGCAGCGATGAATTCTGCCAAGGGTTCATCGCGCAAGATGCGTTTGTGGCCTAGGCCTTGGGTTGCGTGAAACTCGCCATTTGGCCAGGTTTTTTGCAAATTGGTAAATTCGGAAAATGGCACTTCTTTGTCATTTTCGTCGTGGACAATTAGCGGCAATCTGTCTTTATATACATCGCTATTAATTAAGCCTATTGAATCGACGGTGTGTTGGGTTAGTGCGTTTAGCTTATCTAGCATCAACTTTTGTGCTTTGAGCGATAAATGAATGGTGGCAAAATATTTGTTAAATACGGTGCGTATATTGGTTGGGGCGGATATGAAAACTAGAATTTTGGGTAATGTTATGTATTTGTGTAATAAGCCGATGATGGCGCCGCCCATGGAGTGGCCAATAAAGGCTGCGGGTTTTAAGTCTTGTGATGCTAAATCTTCGATTAAGGCCAAAGTCATGCTTAAAATTTGTGTTTTGGTGCCTGGTGATGCGCCATGGG
This sequence comes from Alphaproteobacteria bacterium, assembly GCA_002400495.2. Classification (GTDB taxonomy): domain Bacteria; phylum Pseudomonadota; class Alphaproteobacteria; order Rhizobiales; family OSC116; genus OCS116. The sequence continues at coordinate 20,194 of NVQL02000023.1, forward strand.
CAGGGGCGTTCCAGCCAATAACTTGATAATTTTGAGCTAGCAATGCCCGAATGATGACGTGAAATTGAGTGCCGCGTGATTCCCAACCATGGCATAAGAATATGAGCGGTGCTGCTGGGTCTCCCCAAAGGGTGGCGCGTCTGCCGCTGCTAAATGTGAGTTGCGTGCCTTCATTAAACAAAGCCAGTTCTTGCTTATTTCTGTCAAACCTACGCGGTCTGCTGAATAGGCTTAATGCCACGTTTGCTGCCATATTTGGCGATATGGTGGAGAGAATGTTTATGAATTTGGGGATGTGTTTTCTGAGCATATATGTATCAATTATGTGGGTTCTGATTGATTGAGTATTTTTGAATATAGTTATTAAATACTTAAAACTTCAATAAATTGCCATGCAATAATTGCATAGCAGGGTCTCGATAATGGTGCTTTTCAATAAAAAAATATTATCTATATTGTCCTTAACAGGGAGCGATGCTCCACAATATAACACCATTTATGGAGAAGAAACATGGCTTTATTTACAGCGAATAAAAATGCAAAATCAAAAAAATCAACTGGTCTATTGGCTAGATTTAATGAATCGGCCAGATTGCGCCGTGCTGAAAAAGCATTGCTTAAATTAGATGATCGCATGCTTTCTGACATTGGCGTGTCTCGCGGTGATGTTCATGGTAAAGTTTGGGGTCAATTCTAAACCTAAACGATTATCTGCTTAAATTTTTTGATAGGATCAAAAACATGGCTTATATTACACATACAGATGAACTAAAAACAACTTCATCTATCACTGCCAAAATTTCTAAATTCTTAAAGAATGTTGGAAATTCATTTATACGGGCGCAAGAAGCTCGCGCACGTGAACATGTTAAAAAATATATGACTAAAAGCTATAAACCTTTTTAGGTTGCGGCTAAGAATTTTGGTTAAAGCGTATTTAAGAAGCCCTTTACGATTGTGAGGGGCTTTTTATTTGTGACAATATTATGACGTTGGCTATGCAATGAACGCATGGCTGGTGCGTTGTAACGGTGCTTTTCATCATGGCTTAAAGCGCTTATATTTAAGTTGTTAGATGGAGCAAGGGCTCCTCTTATTTGCCAAATATAGGATTAATATCATGGCTTTATTTACATTGACAAAAACAGAAAAAAACAAAAAAACTACCGGCTTTATTGCAAAATATAGCGAAACTGCTAAATTGCGTCGCGCCGAAAGAGAATTGAATAAAATGAGTGATCGTATGCTTGAAGATATTGGTGTATCTCGCGGCGATGTGCACGGTAAAATTTGGGGTGAGTTCTAGAACTTAACCAACAGCCGAATATAGTTTCTGAAGCCTTCTGATATTATTATGTCAGAGGGCTTTTTTGTTGGTTAGATTTATGTTTGGCCACTGCGTGCGCGATACTCCGTATCGCTTGCTAAGCCACTTAGCCGCTGGTCTTGTTGTTGGTTCACCACCCCATTTAGGCTCATTGTTTTACGTTAAGTGGAGTTTGGCGAAATACTGCATGTTGGTGCTATACGGATATTCGGAACTAGCTAGGGCTGTCTTGGTTATGTAATAAATGCAGGGCTGGTGTGCAAAAGTTGCACTTTTCATTGTGGGGTGGACTGCCTATATATAGGTTGTTAGACGGAACAAGGGTTCCTCTTAATTGCCAATTTAGGATTAACATCATGGCTTTATTTACATTTACAAAAACAGAAACAACAAAAAAATCAACTGGCTTTATCGCAAAATATGCAGAAACATCTCGTTTGCGCCGTGCCGAAAAACAATTGAATAGAATGAATGATCGCATGCTTGAAGATATTGGTTTATCTCGCGGCGATGTACACGGTAAAGTTTGGGGTTCTTTTTAAGAATAACCAACAGCCGAATATAGTTTCTAAAGCCTTCTGATATTATGATGTCAGGGGGCTTTTTTGTTGGTTAGTTTTATGTTTGGCCACTGCGTGCGCAACACATCCGTGTTACTTGCTAAGCCACTCGGCCGCTGGTCGTATTGGTTGTTCACCACCTAAGTTTAGCTCATTATTTTACGTTGGCTGGAGTTTGGTGAAAATCTGCATATAGGTGCCACATTGACGTGTGGGGATTATGTGCGAAAAATTAGGGTGGCCCAGTCGTCGATGATGTTGCGGTCTATTTCTTGGAAGCCTTGGGCTTTGAAGTAGGATGAGACCCAGTTGGCTTGGGTGGCTAGTAGGCCTGAGAGTATTAGTGAGCCGTTGTTTGTTATGTTTTTTTTGATCTCGACTGCCATTGTGGTTAGGGGTTTGGCTAGAATGTTGGCGATGATTAGGTCGTAGGGGGCGTTGTCGCGTAGCTCTAGGTGGTTGAAGCCCTTGGCGGTGATGGGGGTGATTAGGTTTTGGACGTTGTTGATTGTGGCGTTTTCGCGGGTGATTTGGGTGGCGACGGGGTCGATGTCGGTGGCGAGGACGCGGGTTTTTAGGACTTTGGCGGTGGCAATGGCGAGTAGGCCTGTGCCTGTGCCTAGGTCTATTGGCTTGTGGAATGCGCCGACTTTTAGCAATTTATCTAGGGCGATTAAGCAGCCTTTGGTGGTGCCGTGATGGCCAGTGCCGAAGGCTAGATTGGCGTCAATTTCTAGGCCGATGGCGGATGTTGGGCATTTGTGGGCATCATGTTTGCCGTGTAGGAAAAAACGGCCTGCTTGTATGGGGGCGAGGGCGGTGAGGCTTTCGGCGACCCAGTTTGTATTTTCATCTAAGGCGATGATGTTAATGTCGAGTGGTTTGAGGCCAGCTTCGGTGAATAGTTTGTTTAGCTCATCGGTTTTGGGTTTGAATTCATAATAAACGCGTAAATCCCACTCTTGGCTTTCGTCATAGGTTTCGAACCATGTGACGCTCATGGCTTCTGGCCACGGGGCTTGCTCTAGGGCATCGGCATATTGGTTGGCGGTTGATTTGCTCACGATGCATTGCGCGTAAAAACGGGCTTCTTCCATTATATTTCTTTCATCAGGTTTGTTCTAGAAATGAAGCGACGACTTTTTTGCGTCCTGCTTCATCAAAATCGACTTCGACACGGCTGCCATCGGTGGCCAAAACAAAGCCTAGGCCAAATTTTGTGTGGTAAACCCGTTCGCCAGTGTAGAAATTATTTTCTATTTTGCGCGATTTTTGGGTGGTTTTATACTGTTGGTATCCCGTTGATTTTTTAGCTTTTTGGGCGCGTTGCCAACCTGGGGTTTGGAAACTGTCTTTGGTTTCTATATCTTCATTATCAAAATAGTTGCCAGAGGGGGCGGCGTAATTGCCATATTGGGTGTTGTTTTGCTCGATTTGGGCGGTTTCGACGGGAATTTCGTCAATGAAGCGAGAGGGTAGGTTGTTTTGCCATTGGCCATGGACTTGGCGGTTGGCGGTGAAGCTGACCCAGCAATATTTTTTGGCGCGGGTGATGCCGACATAAGCGAGACGGCGTTCTTCTTCCAAACCTGCTTGGCCAGATTCGTCTAACGCGCGTTGATGCGGAAATTGGCCTTCTTCCCATGCGGGGAGAAAAACATATTCGAATTCTAGGCCTTTGACTGCATGTAAGGTCATTAGGCTGACCATTTCGGAGTTATATTTTTGCTCGTCTACATCCATGACCAAGCTGATATGTTCTAAGAATTCGCCCAATGAGGAAAATTGGCCGATTTGGCCGACTAATTCTTGTAGGTTTTCTAGTCTGCCTGGGGCATCGGCGGTGGTGGCTTCTTTCCACATATTGTTATAGCCGCTTTCTTCGAATATTAATTTTGCCAGTTCTGGGTGTGGCATTTCGGTGATGAGACCTTGCCAACGCTTAAAATTGTCCATTAGGGTTTTAAGCTCGTTTTTGGTTTTGCCAGCAAGTGGTTCATTGGCGGTTAAATCTTGCGCGGCGTTGTAGAGATTCATCTGTTTATTGGCGGCGTATAGCTTGAATTGTTCAATCTCTTTGGGTTTTAACTTGTGTTTGGGGTCGATTAATGCGGCATCAAAACTTAGGTTTTTATCCATGCCATAGGGCAGGGCGAGGATTATTTTTTTGATTTTGCGGCGTAGAGCTGCGGGGAAATCATCATCCTTGGTCATCTCTGCCGCAGCGCGGTATAGGGAAATGTTATTCATGCGGGCATAATGTTGCATTTTGGCTAGAGATGATGCACCGATGCCGCGTTTGGGTATGTTGATGATGCGCGAGAATTTAATGTCATTATCGGCGTTTTGCACCAATGATAGATAGGCGATCACGTCTCTGATCTCCGCGCGTTCGTAGAATTTGGGGCCGCCGACTAAGCGGTAGGGGATGCCTAAAATTGACAGGCGATCTTCGAAGCTGCGCATCAATGCTGAGGTGCGCATTAAGACGGCAATCTCGTTTAGGTTTGCGCCCTCATGTCTGAAATCTTCGATTTTTTCGCAGATGCTTTTGGCTTCTTCATCGCCATCCCAGACTGATTTGACGATCAGTTTATTGCCATCTTCAGCGTTGCAATAGAGGGTTTTGCCTAAGCGATCGGTATTGTGAGCTATTACGCCAGATGCGGCGGCTAGGATGTGGCCTGTTGAGCGGTAATTTTGCTCTAGTCTTACGGTTTTTGCGCCTTTGAAATCTTTTTCGAAGCGCAATATGTTTTCAACTTCTGCGCCGCGCCAACCGTAAATTGACTGGTCGTCATCACCCACGCAACAAACATTTTGTGGGCCATCTTTGCCATTGCCTGCGAGGAGGCGCAGCCATAAATATTGTACGATGTTGGTATCTTGGTATTCGTCGATGAGGATATATTTGAAGCGGTCTTGGTAGATTTTTAAAATGTCGGTGTTTTCTTGGAATAGGCGGAGGCACTCGATCAGCATGTCGCCAAAATCTGCGGCGTTGGCGATTTTTAAACGGTCTTGATAGGTTTGGTAAAGTGCAATGCCCTTGCCATCGGCGTAATCATGCGCTTCATTGGCTGGCACTTGGCTGGGTTGCAGGCCGCGGTTTTTCCAATTGTCTATGGCATTGGCGAGCGCGCGGGCTGGCCATTTTTTTTCATCGATATTCTCGGCTCTTATGATGGTTTTGAGCAGTCTAATTTGGTCATCTGGGTCGAGAATTGTGAAATCTGAACGTAAGCCGACAAGTTCGGCGTGGCGGCGTAAAATTTTGGCGGTGACGGCATGGAAAGTGCCTAGCCATTGCATGCCTTCGACTGCATCGCCAATCTGTTGGCCGATGCGTTGGCGCATTTCGCGTGCGGCTTTGTTGGTGAATGTCACAACCAACATTTGGCTTGGCCAGGCTTTGCGCAGGGCTAAAATATGGGTGATGCGGGTGGTTAAAACGCGGGTTTTGCCTGTGCCTGCGCCTGCTAATACAAGCAAGGGGCCATCGATGCACACGACGGCTTCTTTTTGGGCTTCGTTTAGTCCTGCCATATAATCGCTGTCAATTTCATGGCTTGGGCTGGGTTTGGCTTGGTGGTTGGCGGCTTGTTGTGCCATTTGCGTGAGGCTCATGGTAGGCACATCTGGCTCAAAAATAGGTGGCTCATTATCGGCTGCAAATAGATCCTCTTTGGGCACGGCTTTGCCGCCTTCAAACCGCGGAAACGGGTCGAAATCATCCAGATCAAATGGATCGATATTTTCAGAATCACTCATTACATGTCTCGCCACAAATTAATGTTGCCAACATAACGATTTTTGCCCAGATTTAAAGCTAATTATGCTCTTCAATATTGGTGGCAACCAACGCGTAATTATATATTTGCAGCGCCCTTATATGCGATACATAACCGATGATGGTTTTCTCGCCAGTTTCTTGATGGGTTTCAATCACTGGCATTTTTTCACAATCGGTAAAAGCGCCAAATTTATTAATGGCGTCTTCTAAGGTATTGTCGATGGTTAAGGTGTCGGTGATGGCAAATTCATCAGGGTTATAGATGCGGGGCTCGCACCTATCAATCAAATCTGTAACGGTGACATTGCGGGCGATTTGGCGGTGTGAGCCGCGGTTGAGATAAATGCCTTTATTGGTAAGTTGCCAATGGAATATGCTTTGGCCTTGCACGGCTTGTGACAAGCCTGTGGCAATGGAGACTGACAATAATAAGGCAATGGTGATGTGGTAATCGGCGGTTAGTTCAAATACGATTAAAACTGTTGATATGGGGGCGCCCAGCACGGCTGCTGTCACTGCGCCCATGCCGATGATGGCATAAACGCCTGTTTCGGATGCCAATTCGGGAAACGCCATAGATGCCATCAGGCCGAATGCGCCGCCTGTCATTGCGCCGATGTATAGAGCGGGCGAGAACACGCCGCCGACCAAGCGCGAGGCTAAAGTGACCGCCACGGCAACGGTTTTGGCAGCTAGTAGCAAGAATAGAACTGCTAAAGTATAATCACCTTGCAGGGCTTTGTTGGTGGCCTCATAGCCGATGCCGATAATTTCTGGCACAAAAAGTGACATAATGGCGATGATAAAGCCGCCAATGGCGGGGCGGATGATGTCATGTATTTTGACCATTTTTGCCAATTTATCAAACAGCCGCACGGTTGATTGAAAACCAATGGCGCTGATGGCGGCAACCAAACCCAATAAAGCAAAAGCTGGAAATTCCCAAAAAGACGATATAGTGTATTCGGCGATGGCAAAGCCCGGAAAATCGCCTAAATGATGGCGCACAATTAAGGTAGCAACCACCGATGCGATGACGATGGGCACAAAGGCGGCCACGGCGAAATGGCATAATACAACTTCGAGCGCAAATAGCACGCCCGCAATGGGGGCATTGAAACTGGCGCTTACGGCGGCTGCTACGCCTGCGCCAAATAACGAGCGGCGTGATGAAGGTGGGATGTTGATGAAATTTGCAATGGCTGAAGCTAGTGATGCGCCAAAATGCACAATGGGGCCTTCGCGGCCCGCACTGCCACCCACGCCAAGGGTGAGGCCTGCGGCAATTATGTTGGCAAAACCGCGTTTTAATGAGATGGAAGCTGTGCCTTCGGCGCGGGCGCCAATTACATCGGCGACGCCTTCGGGGCGTTTGGTGGGGGCAAAATAATAAACGATGATGCCGACCAATAACCCGCCTAATGTGGGCACTAAAATGCGTAGATATAGTGGAACACTGGCCAGTTTATCGAAGAAGATTTCGGAAGTTTCGCCTATCCACGCATATTGAATATAGCCGATATATTTGCGAAAAATAATCGCCACATAAGCCACAGCTACACCGATGATGACTGCAAATATCCACACTAAAGGTTGCTTGGTCGACCAAAAATGCGACGCATTGGGCGCTACATATTTTGAGATAAACTTTTGAATGTTGTGGGTTAGATTGTTCATATAAACCATGATGGCTGTAGTTTTATTTTCAAATGTAAATTATATTGTTTAAAATACAATAAAATTTGCCAAATTATGACATATGTCATTATAAATTCGGTATAAATGTTTAGTGTGGTTGGGGTGTGTGAAATGACAATATTAAAATCTTATAATGATGAATATGGCGATGTGAATGTGGTTATCGAAGCGCTGCGGGCTTTGCTTGGCGATAAATTGGTGACCTCGGCTGCGGTGCGCAAACAGCATGGTGGTGGTGAGTTGACTTATCACAAAGCCCAAAGCCCTGATGCGGTGGCTTTTGCCCAATCGACCGAACAAGTGGCTGAAATTGTTAAGATATGTGCGCAGTATAAAATGCCGATTGTGCCATATGGTGCAGGTAGTTCGCTTGAGGGGCATATTGTGGCGCTTAAAGGCGGTATATGTATTGACCTATCGGAAATGACGCAAGTGGTTGAATTGCATGCCGAAGACTTGGATGTGACGGTGCAGGCGGGTGTGACGCGGCAAGAATTGAATGTTTATCTGCGGGATACGGGTTTGTTTTTTCCTATCGACCCCGGTGCTGAGGCTACATTGGCAGGCATGGCAGCAACGCGGGCATCTGGTACCAATGCGGTGCGTTATGGTACAATGCGCGATAATGTGGTGAATATGACTGTGGTTATGCCCACTGGTGAGATTGTCAAAACGGGCGGTCGGGCTAAGAAATCATCGGCGGGTTATGATTTGGCGCGGTTGCTTATTGGCTCTGAGGGCACTTTGGGCATTATTACCGAATTGACTTTGAAATTATATGGGATTCCTGAAAAAATCTTATCTGCCGTGTGTAGTTTTGAGAGCATTGAGCAGGCCTGTGAAGCGGTAATTTTGACCATTCAAGCGGGTGTGCCTGTGGCGCGGATTGAACTGTTGGATGAGCTGCAAGTTCAAGCTTGTAATGCTTATTCTAAGTTGGATTTGGCGGTAAAACCTACTTTGTTTTTAGAATTTCATGGCACTGAAAATGGCTGTCAAGAACAGGTTGAAATGTTTAAAGACATTGCTGATGAATTTGGCAGTGATGATTTTAAAGCGGCATCGAGTGCTGAAGACCGTAATAAATTGTGGAAAGCGCGGCATGACGCTTATTGGGCGGGGTGTGATATGGCTTTGGGCTTGGCGCATTTATCGACTGATGTTTGTGTGCCGATTTCAAATTTTGCCAAAGCGGTGGTTGAAACCCAGCAAGATGTGGTTGATTCGGGACTTATGGGGCCGATTGTTGGCCATGCGGGTGATGGTAATTTTCATGTTTTGTTGAGCTTTGACGAAAGCTCAGCCGATGATATGGAGAAGGTTAAGACATTTTTAGACCGATTGGCGGCTCGGGCTTTGGCTTATGAAGGCACTTGTACTGGTGAGCATGGCATTGGGATTGGTAAAGCTAAATATATGCGCGGTGAACATGGCGCGGGGCTTGATTTTATGTTTGCGATTAAGCAAGCGCTTGACCCTGACAATATTATGAATCCGGGTAAGATATTTTACTCTTGATTCGCTTCGCTGTTGGCCACTGCGTGCGCGATGCTCCGCAGCGCTTGCTAAGCCACTCAGCCGCTGGTGGGACGGGTATTCACCACCCAACCTAACCGCATTATGCTTAGTGAGCTAGAGTTCGGTGATGCTCTAAGTTTCGGTGTGCTCAACAAATTCTGAGTTTGCGGGGATACGATTACTGCTGATCGTGGGAAAAGAGTCCGAAACCGATAGGTTGAGGCAAGCGTGACTGCGCGTCGCCGTTAGGCGTGGCAAGCGATACGGAGTATTGCGCACGCAGTGGCTAGTAGAGAGCGTAGCGAACGAAAAAATGAGACTTCCAGAGCTTAAGCAGGAGCGCAACCCAGTATAGGCTGTAAGAAGACAGTTAGCTGGTAGTTGAGGCTCTGGAAGTTTGCTTTATGTTTGGCACTGCACCCCGAGGGCACTTTGTCGTTTCGCTCGGGCGCGCTCGTTCGCTCCGCTCTCTAGCTAAGCCACTCAGCCGCTGGTGGGGGGCTTGTTCACCACCCACCCTAACCTCATTTTGCTTAGTTAGCTGGAGTTTGGTGATGCTCCGTATTTTGGTGCGACAGAGTTAGGCATTATTTGTTTTGGTTTTGTTGGTTTGGGAGTGTTTTCATTAAATAACCACAATGATGGGTTATGTGTTGGATTTTGTTTGGGTAGTCGATATATTATATTAAGTAGAATCAGGAAATTAGTTGCAGAGTATAATGAATAATTTTTTAGTCGCCATAGCTGGGTTTATTTGCACCGTTTTGCTTGCGGTTATTTTTGCGCCTTATTTTATTGATTGGAATAGCTTTAAAGACGAAATTGAAGCGGCTGGGCGTCAAATTACTGGCCAAAATGTGCAAATTGTTGGTGATGTGGAATTGCGTATTTTGCCACAGCCAGTGTTTCATACGGGCGGCTTGGTGATCACCAATGCTGACGATAAAAAATTACTTGAAACCAGTGATTTTATTCTTGAGTTGGATTTCCCGAGCCTGTTGCGTGGCAAGGTCGAAGTGACCAGCATGCATTTAAATGATGGTAAAATATTTGTTGCCAAAGCCGATGGCGCGCAGCTTAACCTGTTTAATTTTGGTGGCAATGTTGGGCAACCAATTGGTTTGGATGACATTTCGATTAGGAAGCTGCTGCTTAATAATATGGATGTTGAATTTGCCAATGAGCTGACCAATAGCTCAAAAACAGTGTCTATCAACCAAGCTGAAGTGACGGCACGCTCGTTGATTGGGCCATTTAGAGTGAAAGGCACATTGAATGTTGATGCCGATGATACGGTTTATCAACGCGAATTTTCGCTGTCTGTCGGTAAATATGCGGCTGAAAAACCGCTTGCGGTTAAGTTTCAGATTAAAGGGGAACAAAAAAACTCTCGATTGAATTTTTTAGGTAACTTGGTGGGGCTTGAGCAGCAACCATTATTAACCGGTGAGCTTTCGTTTAAAGGCCAGAAGGGTGAAAATCTAGTCGGCTATGGGCAGAGTTTTGGCTCATTATTGAGTGATGATCTGGCGATAGATAGCCTGGTGTCAATTAATTATTCGGGCGTTAAATTAGACAATTTGAAAATTGTTATGGGCGCTCAAAATGGCGTTGATATTAATGAAAGCCTTAAAATTAATGGCGATTTAAATTATATTTGGGGGCGCAAAGCTTCGTTAGACGGCGCTTTAAATATTGGGGTGGCCAATTTTAATTATATCAAACGCCAGTTTTTACCACAGCAGGAATTAAATGTTGACCGTGCGGTTTATCAATCATTACAAAAATTATCTTCGATGGCTAAAAATTGGGTCACTGATCATTTGGTGGTCTTAACAGATCAAGATTTAGCAGAAGCGCACCAATTTAACGGCAATGTTGGCATTAATATTGAGCAGCTGAATTTTTTGCAAAATAATGTAATTGACCGCGTGCGGTTGATAAATAGTTTGGTGAATATTGAGAATGATCGATTTTCTGTGCCGCAATTCTCGGCGCATTTTCCGGGCAATAGCAAATTAAGTTATGCTTTATCCAAGCAGTCTGTTGGGCAAAGTGAAGATAGATTGATGACAGGGGATTATAATTTTAACACTCTGCATTTAGATAAATTTAGCAATTGGTTGCTGTTTAAAAACCAAAAAATAAATAATGTAAGTGATTTTTGGGGGCTGAATGGCCAATTAACCAGTCAAGGCAGCGTCGACATTTTGATTGATGGTGTTAAAATCAGCTCGCCGTCGGTTAAAACCCGTGCATATATTTATGCGTTGGATTATTCATATTCCGATGGACTGCATGATTTCGATATTAATCTTGATAGGCTTTCATTTGATAATGATGATTTAAAAGCTTTTCAGGATTATATAGCGCCTTATGCGCAGAATGGTTTAATGGCGGATAAAGGACAGAAATTGAGCCGTGAATATCATTTATTACCAGTTGATTTGATTGAAGATATTGGTGACATAAAACTCAATTTTCATGGCAATGAGAGCTTTTATGGCATTCGCAATTTGGGGGTGTTTGATGCGGTTTTAATTTTTAACGCTGAAGCGACAATGTTGGAGAGATTGTCATTAATTGGCGAAAAAATATACGTGACTGCAACTGGCAATATACCTCATCAATTTCAACCCAAAAATATTATTGATGCAGAGAAAAATGCCGCTATATTTGAATTTTCAATTGTTGATGCTGATATGAATGTAACCTCGCAATTGGTCTATGATCAATTGTTTAAAGATAATTTATTTTTGAATAAAATATTGCCAAGTCGTGCGGCACTTAATGTAAATGGACTATTAACGACGGCCAGTGAAGAAGGCGACTTTTCTCTGAATGCATCTGGAAAAATTGGATCATCAGATTTAAATATTGATGCTGAGTTTCTACTTAAAAATGGTAAATTTACTCAAAAAGCCATTCACTATCAAATGAGCCATATAGACCCGTCTAAATTGCTTAGCCAATTTGGTTTGGATGATTTGCTGCTAGATGAATCAAATCAAATTGAAGCTGATGATGATGGCATTGTGCGGATGATTATTAGCCAGAACCCAAATGATACAAAGGTGCAAGATGTTAAATTTTTAGCCATTGCTGGCGGGCAAGCTATTGAGTTTACCGCGCAGAATGTGGCGGGCGAAACCTTGGACTTAGATGGTGAGTTGCAACTTAACCTTAGTAGTTTCGGTTTGGTTGCCAACAGAATGGGGCTGTTTGATGGCAATTTTAATCATATGCAAGATGCGGTTAATCTAGACGCTAAATTGAAAATTAAGGATGGTAAAACACGGCTTTCGGCGCAGTCTATCCATATGTTAAATACTGATTTTAACCAATTTGATTTGACAATTTCTGAACCACATATATTGGATTTTTTGGGCCAAACAGATCAACTTAATATTGTGGATTTATTGAGTTTTGTTGCAGGTGAAGGTGCTGCTGTAGGTGATGGCGGGTTTGATTTCTTAAATGACACTGCGCAAAATATAGTTGAATCGGCGCAAGGCATATTTGGTGCAGAAGGTGGCAATATAGCCAGTGGTTTTGATTTGAGAATGATTGAGAATATTGAATTTAAGGGTAAAATTCTAGCCGATAAATTGCAACTTAATCATAATTTCAGCCTTGAAAATGCCGAGATCACTCTGCATTCAGACTTGGGTGCAAAAGAAATATTGATTGGTTATAAGGGAGAGTTTCTGAATAGTAAATTGAGCGGTGAATTTGTTTTGAAACCGACTGACAATCAGCTTTATATGGATGTGATGTTGCGTATATTTGCGCTTGATGTGGTGCCAGTGATGGCGCAATTGGGTTTTGATGGTGACTATATAAAAGGCCTGCTAAATGTTGAGGTTGACCTCGCTGGACAGGGTTATAGTGTGCAAGGTTTATTGTCTAATTTGGCAGGTTTGATTGATTTTGAACTTAAGAGTTTGAGCAGCAACCATATTGACAGTGATTATTTTAATGCTGAAATTAATAAAGCGGTTGATGAGGCGAAGATTGATCAGGTGTTTGAAACGACTTTAGTTAAAGCTAATCAGGATGATGGGGTTTTGGCAATTAAAATTGTGCCACAGAAATTGGTGATAAATGTCGCCAACGGTTTGGCATCAATAAGTGAGATGCTGGCATTTCAGAAGCCCAATGCCAAACAGCAAAGTTCCAATGTCAATATACAGTTAGATTTAATCAAGGGATCCAATCAAATAATAGTGCAATTGCCGCTGGCCAATGATGATAAGGTGCCTAAATTGCGCTTGGCATGGTTAGCTGATGGCCAGCAAAATTCAGAACTTATCGATTTTGAAGATTTAAAAGAATATTATAAAGTTAAATTGCTGGAAAAAAATGTTAAGCGGTTGGAAGAATTACAGGTTGAAATTAAACGTAAAAATGACGCTGAAATTGCGCGCTATCAGCAAGAAAAATTTGAAGCCGCGGTGTTTAAAAATGAAATTAAACAACGGGTCGAAAAGGCCGTTGATACGCGTAAAATGGCTGAAATGGCGGCTCAAAACCCTCCAGTGCCGCCATATATGCCGTTTGTATTTGTGCAAGGCACGGGCGCTGTGCAAACAGGCAATATACCTGCCAACATAGATGAGATCATTGTGCGCAACAGTTTATTCACTACTGACATTCGTAAATTAGTTGAGGCAAGCCTTGCGGCCCAACTTGCTGAAGAAGAAGCTGAGCAAAAAGCCTTGCTTGAGGCGGAAATAAAACTGCTTGAAGCTGAACAAAAAGCCGATGCTGAAGCGCAAAAGCGAATTGATGAAGTGGCTGAGCTTGAGTTGACGCTTGAAACAGGCGAACCAATTAGTGATTTTATCGACAATGTTGGGCTTGATGATGAGCTCGTGGTGTTTAATGATGAATTGGTGGCTGACGTGGTCGAATTTGATACAGGTAATTTAACTGCTACGGATAGTGATGAGGCATTGTCAGCGTCATTATCTAACAATTCAGATGTGGTGGAAATCACTCCGATACCTGATCTTCAGTGATTTATATCTTGATAATATTTAAGAATATAAACCCGTACAGCGGATGATAGATTCTCATCGTGGCGTTTGTTGTCAATATTGATGATGAGTTGCGCGAGGGGTTGATTTTGGACGGTGGCAATGCTTTTAAGTGCCTGCCAAAATTCATCTTCTAGCGTGATGCTGGTTTGATGGCCAGAAATGTTAAAGCTGTGTTTTTGCGGTTTGGGCATTTTTTTAATTTTAGAAAAAAGGTGGAGATAAACCCCACCTTATAGGTTGTTTTATTTAGGAGCAATCATGTCTTCTGGGCGTACCACAGCGTCATATTGTTCGGCGGTTACATAGCCGCCACCAACGGCTTCATCTTTTAAGGTTGTGCCATTTTTATGGGCGGTTTTGGCAATTTTTGTGGCATTGTCATAACCAATGGTTGGGGCTAGGGCTGTTACCAGCATGAGTGAGCGAGACATTAAATCGGCTATTTGTTTTTCGTTGGCAGTGATGCCTTCGACACAATTATCGGTAAAGCTGATGGAGGCATCGGCGATTAACCTGATTGATTGCAACAAGTTATAAGCCATTACGGGTTTGAAAACATTAAGCTCCATATGGCCTTGCAAACCGCCAATGGTGATGGTGGTGTGGTTGCCCATCACTTGGGCGCAAACCATGGTCATGGCTTCGCACTGGGTGGGGTTTACTTTGCCCGGCATAATGGATGAGCCTGGTTCATTTTCAGGCAGTGACAATTCGCCAAGGCCAGAACGCGGGCCAGAACCTAGTAATCTTATGTCATTGGCGATTTTGGTTAAGCTGACTGCGATGGTGTTTAATACGCCCGACATTTCAACAAAAGCATCATGGGCGGCCAAAGCTTCAAATTTATTTTCGGCGGTGACAAAAGGTAGGCCAGTTACTTCGGCTACGGTTTTGGCAAATTCTTCGGCGAAACCAGGCTTGGTGTTAAGGCCAGTGCCAACCGCTGTGCCGCCTTGGGCTAATGGATACATGCGCGGCATCGCGGCTTTAACACGCTCGATGGCAAATTCCATTTGCTTGGCATAGCCTGAGAATTCTTGGCCCAAAGTGAGCGGTGTGGCATCTTGCAAATGGGTGCGGCCAATTTTAATGATTTTTGTCCATTGTTTGGCTTTTTTGTCTAAGGCTTTATGGATATATTCTAATGCTGGCAAGAGGCTGTGGTGAATTTCCTCAACCGCGCCAATGTGCATGGCGGTGGGGAATGTGTCGTTAGAGCTTTGGCTTCGGTTGCAATGGTCGTTGGGGTGAACGGGGGTTTTAGAGCCTAAAACGCCACCCATAATTTCGATTGCGCGGTTAGAGATAACCTCGTTTGAATTCATATTGCTTTGGGTGCCAGAACCTGTTTGCCACACAACAAGTGGGAAATGATCATTTAATTTGCCGTCAATCACTTCTTCGGCGGCTTTGATGATGGCGGCGCCAATGTCAGCCTCTAAATTATCGAATGCCATGTTGGAGATGGCGGCAGATTTTTTAATGATGCCCAAAGCGCGAATGAGTGGTACGGGCATGGTTTCGCCACCAATTTTAAAATTGATCAATGAACGGGCGGTTTGTGCGCCATAATATTTATCATTTGGCACTTCTAAAGGGCCGAAGCTATCGGTTTCTGTCCGCGTATTGGTCATTTTTGTCTTTCGCGTTGGGTTGATTTGTATTGGCTATAAATGTGAGGCGATCGGTTGGATGCTAGTCGGTTTTTTTTCTAAACGCATCAAGACTAACAACTTGGCCGCTTTTATCGGTTTTGTCATCAGCATTGGCGGTTTCGCCATCGTCGGTTTTTGCCTCATCGGTTTTAGCTTCTGTATCTTCATCTTCTTCTGCGGCTTGGGTTTCAAGTTCTTCAATGGCTTCCAAAATTTCTTCGGGTATTTCGAATTGAATGCCGAATTGTACATGTGGGTCAAAAAAGCCGATGATGGACATAAGCGGAATTTCTAATTTTTCGGGCACATTGTTAAAGCTTAGCTCGATACGCAACATACCGTCTTTAACCTCTAAACCCCAAAATTGATGTTGGATGACTATGGTCATTTCATCGGGATATTGTTCATAAATAGATTCTGAGATCACCACACCAGGGAAATTGGTATCAAATGACACATAGAAATGATGGTCGCCAGGCAGGCCATGCTCTACCACATGCTCTAAAGCACGTTTTACCACGCTGCGCATGGCATCTTGGGTTAATTGGTCGTAATTCATTAAATCAATAGTCATAATATGCTCTGCATTATAATTTCATCCCCTGTAATTAAACACAACTTGGGGGTGTAGGTAAATAGCTCATTGGGTTTTTGTTGTTTAACATAATGTTTGGTGTTTGTGTGCCGCGCTTCGGTGGATAACATATTGGACTATATGTATATTGACTATGCCAATTGCAAGATAATCGTCTTGCTCATGGTGTTTTGAGCAGTGGGTAATGCATAATGTTATGAAATATCGCGGGTAGGGATGTTGGATTGCGATAGCCGTGCGGTTGGTCGGCGGGAAATCTAAGGGCATCGCCGGTTTGTAAATATACCCATTTTCCTGCGGCTAGAATCTCAACTTCGCCAGTTAGCACCACAATATCTTCGGTCACGCCATTGTCATGTGCGGCGGATAATTGGCTTTGATGTGGCTCTAGATAATGGGCAAACATTTCGGTTTTCAATATAGGGTCAAAGGCGAATAGGGTTTTGAATCTGATGCCATTTTTAAAATGCATGAATTCATTGGGTGAAGGGGCTTGGATAAACGCGGTGAGCGGCAGGTGAAAGCCTGTGGCAATTTTCCATAAAGTGGCAATGGTTGGGCTGGATTCGCCACGTTCGATTTGCCCCAGCATGGCTTTGCTGACGCCTGTTTCTGCCGCTGTTTTGGTTAAGCTCCAACTTAAATTCGTGCGGTGAGCTTTTAGGTTTTTAGCAATTTCTGGTTGGGTCATTATATTTTTCAAAAAATGCTTGTGCGTTATAACGTACGATGTTAAAGTTGCGCCTGTGCGTTATAACATACACGCAACGACGGCCTGTTTCAACTTGTTTTAGGATATATTATGACCAAATCGCTCTATAATGATAATGCTTATCTAAAGTCGTGCGCAGCTAAAATTATCAGTGTCGATGATGTGACGGTGCAATTAGATCAAACGGTATTCTACCCTTTAGGTGGCGGGCAATTGGGCGACACAGGTATTTTATCGGTCAATGGTGAGGATTATAATATCATCGATACGATATGGGGCGAGGGCACTAAAATCTCGCATATATTGGATCGGCCGCTTGCTGCTGATGCCATTTCGGCTGATGTGACGCTGAGCTTGGATTGGCAAAGGCGGTTTCGTTTGATGCAGATTCATACTTGTTTGCATCTTATATGTTCGATGTTTGATTATCCGATTGTGGGTGCGCGGGTTGGGCCAGATAAAGGCCATTTGGATTATCTGACTGAGGGGGCGGCGATTGATAAGATTGCATCGAATGAAATATTGCAAGATCTCATTGCGCAGAATTTTACCATTGAAACTGAAAAAGTGGCTGAAGATGAATTTGATGAATTTATGCAAGGGCGGCATTTAATTGGTGGTATGCCGCCAGTTAAAAATGGTGTGGTGCGGTTTGTGCGCATTGGCGATGTAGCGGCACCGCTAGATTACCAGCCTTGCGGTGGTACGCATGTTTTGAATACATCGGAGATTATGCCGTTACAGGTGCAATCTATTAAGAGCAAAGGCAAGGGCATCAGACGCCTTGCGGTGCAATTTAGTGGGTGATGGTAAATGTTTGGGTTTAAATTATCACATTTGACGGCTGGGTTTATTTCGGTTTTGGTGGGTTATTCGGCGGGTGGGGCGATTGTGTTTCAGGCGGCGGAAGCTGCTGGTGCGAGCCAAGCTGAGATTAACTCGTGGATGTTGGCGCTCGGCCTTGGTATGGGCATAACGGGCTTGATATTATCGCTATATTATAAAATACCGATTTTGACTGCATGGTCCACCCCAGGTGCTGCTTTGTTGGCGGTTAGCTTGGTGGGAGTGCCGATGAACCAAGCCGTTGGGGCATTTTTGCTTTGTGGTTTGTTATTGACCATAACTGGCTTAACGGGTTGGTTTGAAAAGATTGCTAAATTTGTGCCGCTGCCGTTGGCCAGTGCCATGTTGGCGGGGGTGTTGTTTCAATTTGGGGTGGGGATATTTCAATCGTTAGAGCAAGAGGTGGCTTTGGTTACCAGCATGGGCATTGCTTATTTGCTGGGTAAAATATTTTTAGGCCGTTATGCGGTGCCAATGGTTTTGCTGGTTGGGATTATAATGAGTGGTGTATTGGGGCTTTATCGGCCGCAAGAGATTGAGCTGGCGATTGCTGTGCCTGTGTTCATCATGCCTGAGTTTAACTTTTCTATATTGTTGAGCGTGGGTGTGCCGTTATATATCGTGACCATGACCTCGCAAAATATGCCCGGTGTTGCGACGTTGCGGGCAGGTGGTTATGAACCGCCTATCTCGGCCAGCGTGACGGTGACGGGCATTATGACTTTATTATTTGCGCCATTTGGCGGCTATACATTTAACCTTGCGGCAATTACCGCGGCGATATGTTTGGGTGATGATGCTGATGAAAATAAGCAAACGCGCTATAAAGCGGCGGTGGTGGCGGGGGTGTTTTATATGGTTGTTGGTTTGATGGGCGCGACGGTGGTTAGTTTGTTTTTTATTGCGCCTAAAGCCTTGATATTGGCCATTGCAGGGATGGCTTTATTGGGCACAATCGGCAATGCTTTGGTTGGGGCTTTGGCAGATGTGAAACAGCGTGAAGCGGCGCTGATTACCTTTTTGGTGACGGTATCTGGGCTTAGCTTTTTTGGCATCGGTGCGGCTTTTTGGGGCTTGTTGATTGGTGTTTTGGCAAATTTATTAATGAAGTGGCTACCAGCTAAAAATCAACGGTAAATCGGGTTGAAAATCATGAGTTTTACCCTGCATTCCCTTATCAAATTCTAAATGAAAAACATGGGTGTCATTGGCGATATATTCGAGCAGATTATGTTCGGAAATATAGGTTTTTATGGCTGAATCCAAATGATGGTTGGGGGTGAGGTATTTGATATTGGTTACATTTTTAAAGCCTATTTTATGTTTAAACTCTTTGTGTTTTTTGTGACTGGCGTTGGAAATAAAATCTAGAAAAAAATACATTGGCTCGCTGATTGGAGCTTCTAAAATATCTATTTTTAACGGTGATGGTAAATATTTAGGCTTATAGGCCCAGTTGTCGAATTTATTAATATCAAATTTTTTATTGTTCTTTTTGGGGTCATCGGCATAAAAGCACACTGCAAATGGTGAGATTTTGGAGGTTTTGGGCAAGAAGCGCTGGTAAATTTTTGTAGGCTTGGTGAGGGCGGATTGGGCGGCCTTAAGGTCATCTATATAAAGTAATTCTAGGTAAATATTGTCAAAATAAAAGCGTCGGTTAGATGTGCCTTGACCAAAATGTGAATTGGGCTCTCCTTCAATTAAACCAAAATCGGTTAAGATTTTAACTTTTTTTTCGGGTGCATCAACGCAGATAAGCAAATGATCGATTTTCAATACTCAACTCACCTTAAATATTTATGCGATATTTGGCATATCGGAAGTAGATTTAATTGTTTATATTGTGTGAAGTATATATTGTCAACGCCATGTAAGGCGCATATTTACCACTTGAAAATGATAGGTAATTGCGGCCTAAAATCATGAGTTTTATTTTGTTTTGCGTCATCAAAGGTTAATTCTATTGTGTGAGTGGCATTGTGCTTAAATTTTACTAGTTCTGACTTATTCAAATCTTGTTTTAGTTTTGAATCTAAATCAGCATAGGGACTTAATATGCGTAATAAAGTGATGTCTTTAAAACCAATTTGATGACGTTGGGGGATGCGTTTTTTAAAACTTTCATCTGAAACAAAGCCCATATAACAAAGCATTGGATCACTAAGCTTGTGGCCATATATATCCATTTTAAATGGGTGTGGTAAAAATTTAGGCCGATAGATCCAACTTTTGTAATTTGAAAAATCTAGACTATTGCCACCGGGCCGAAAGCAAATTGCAAAAGGTGAGGTTTGGTTGTCATTGGCCGTGATGCGCTCAAAATATTGAGCTGGTCTGGTGGTCGGTGATTTTATATCGCTAAGATTTGAGATGTATAAAAATTCAAAATAAGAATTTTCAAAGAAAAACCTTCTTACGGCAGTGCCCTGCTGAGGGTGAGAATTTGACTCGCCTTCAGTTAGGCCAAAATCTACTAAAATTTTGACATGTTCATCGGGTGTTTCCGAGCCCATAAAAATATGATCAATTTTCAAGTGATTTTTCCATTAGTTCCCCTAAATTGTATGAATACACTAAACTTTAGTAGAGGGAAAGATAAACTGAAGAATTATGAGAATATATTTATGTATTGGTGATGGTTAATAAAGTAAACGGTGAATTATCACTAAAACAATGGCTTATTTGGAAAGCTTAATGAGCGCATGTAGTGTCAAATATGACTAATAAGCGCAACGAATGATGAATTTTAGTATGGCATCAAAACTCAGTATATCGGCATATTTATGGTAACTGGAGTTAATGAAGTAAGATTGGGTGGTAAGTTGACCAAGCGACCAGTGGCTGAGTGGCTTAGCAAGCTTGCGGAGACAAGCGCCCGCAGGGGCCTGATATAA
The DNA here is from genome assembly GCA_002400495.2 of Alphaproteobacteria bacterium. Classification (GTDB taxonomy): domain Bacteria; phylum Pseudomonadota; class Alphaproteobacteria; order Rhizobiales; family OSC116; genus OCS116. The sequence goes on from NVQL02000023.1 coordinate 40,837, forward strand.
CTAATGAGCGCAGCGAATGTTCTGTTACATTATTTTGGCTGCTTCGCGACGCCGTTATGCGTTCGCATAACATCTGTCAACATCACGATCCTACATTTTTTATTTCATAAAAAAGGTAGGGCGTTCTGTTGCCAGGTGCCCAAAGCCCCGCCGACCGGTTGAAGGGTCGGAGTTAAGTCGAAAAAGGTCGAGCGTGCATTAAGCAGCTAAACGTACTTCTTCTGCATAATTGTCATTTGCAATTATAATAATAGTCCGATGACGGTGGTACAATACCGAATGAAAAACAAGTTTTTACGCCCTCGTCGATCCTATTTCGCCCCCATAAATGAATTTGGTGGAGGCGCCGGGTACCGCCCCCGGGTCCGAATGGTTTATTATACAGGCAGTTTATCATCATAGTCAGAACAAGTCTAACAAAGCCAATATAGCAAATAATTGTGACTTTTTAAAGGGCTGATGTTAATAATCTACATAATTTTAGTTTTTACCACCGATTCGAGGCTCGATATGCAACAATATTTGGATTTATTAGCACATGTGAGTGATAATGGCACGGTGAAAACTGACCGTACGGGTACGGGCACAAAAAGTGTGTTTGGTCATCAGTCGCGATATGATTTATCGGCGGGTTTTCCTGTGTTGACGACTAAGAAATTGCATTTAAAATCAATCGTTCACGAGTTATTGTGGTTTATTGCGGGTGATACGAATATTAAATATCTGCAAGATAATGGCGTGCGGATATGGGATGAATGGGCTGACGATAATGGTGATTTAGGGCCTGTTTATGGCTATCAATGGCGGAATTGGCCAAATGGTAGTGGTGGGACGATTGATCAGATTGAAAAACTGGTGAATGGCCTTAAAAATAGCCCTGATAGTCGTCGGCATATTGTGACGGCGTGGAACCCTGCTGATGTGGATGATATGGCTTTGCCGCCTTGCCATACGTTGTTTCAGTTTTATGTGGCGGATGGTAAATTGTCGTGTCAGCTTTATCAGCGCAGTGCTGATATATTTTTGGGGGTGCCGTTTAACATTGCCTCTTATGCGTTGTTTACGATGATGTTGGCGCAGGTCTGTGATTTGAAATTGGGTGATTTTGTGCATACTTTGGGTGATGCGCATATATATAGTAATCATTTTGAGCAGGCGGCTTTGCAGTTAAGCCGTAAGCCGACTGGATTACCGATTATGAAGATTAATTCTGAGGTTAAGAGTATATTTGATTTTAAATTCGAAGATTTTGAGTTGGTTGGGTATGAGGCGCAACCGAGCATCAAAGCGCCGATTGCGGTGTGAGGCATTATGAAAATTTCAATGATAGCAGCTGTGGCTAAAAATGGGGTTATTGGGCTTGATAATAAGATGCCGTGGCACATAAGTGGCGATTTGAAGTATTTTAAGGCTCAGACTATGGGCAAGCCGATGATTATGGGGCGCAATACGTTTGAAAGCATGGGCAAGCTGCCTGGGCGCACTAGTATTGTGATTAGCCGTAATGTTGATTATGTGGCGGGTGATGGGGTGATTGTGGTTGCGTCATTAGATGAGGCTGTTACTTCTGCTACTGAGATTGCCGTACGTGATGGCCAAGACGAGGCTATGATTGTCGGTGGGGCACAGATTTATGCGCTGGCGTTGCCACATGCCGATCGGCTTTATTTGACAGAGGTTGATATTGAACCTAAGGGCGATGCGCATTTTCCGCAGTGTGATCGCACCGCTTGGACGGAGGTTTCGAGGGAACGCATTACTGCTTCGGCCAAGGACGAAGCCGACTACGCGCTTGTGGTACTGGATAGGCTGTAATCTACATCCATTTCAGTGAGCGCGAGTGCGGCCGTTCGAAGCCGCTGCCGATGGACGCGCGGCCAGCTAGCAAGCCCAACTTGTTTGGGATTGCGCACGCAAGTGCTAACAGAGAGCGTAGCGAACGTGAAAATGTAAGCACCCCTGTATTGGCAGGAGCGCTACCCTGAATTTGCGGAAATGTTGTGATGGGGAGGGTTTGTGCTGGAGTTTCCGCCAATGAACACGCATTTAACCTTGCTAAGACATAAGAAAGTTGGCTGTCCTGCCTGTACTCGGGTAACTTCATTTTTACGTTCGGCTTAAGCCTCTCTGTTGACACTTGCGTGCGTTCGCTGCGCTCTCTAGCTGCCGCGCGTGGGCTGACTGGGGCTGCGAACGGCTACTGGACGCACTCACCGGATGGCACGTTGTTTGGAAACGAGGGGCAGACGGAAACTCTGAATTTGCTGTTAGTCGCTCGGTGTGTTGAGCTTTGCGGCCACCTTTTGCGCAAGTTGTTTGTAGTAAGCCGCGGCTTTGCCCTCTGGTTCCGCATGCACTATCGGTTCGCCCATGTCGGATTGTTGGCCGATGATGGGGAGGAGGGGGATTTCGGCTAGGAGGTCGATTTTGATTTTTTCGGCTATCATTCTTGCGCCGCCTTTGCCAAAAACGTAGTTTTTGACGCCGTCATCGCTTTCAAAATAGGCCATGTTTTCGACAATGCCTAATATGGGTATGTTGGTTTGTTCGAACATTTGGATGCCGCGTCTTACGTCGTCTAATGCCAAAATTTGCGGGGTGGAGACGATGACTGCGCCGGCGATTTTGAATTTTTGTACTAAGGTTAGTTGAATGTCGCCTGTGCCGGGTGGTAGATCAATGACTAAATGGTCTAGTTCACCCCATGCGCATTCGTTGAGCATTTGCAGCAATGCGCCTTGAATCATTGGGCCGCGCCAAATCATGGCTTTGTTGGTGTCGGCGATGAAGCCGATTGACATTAATTTGATGCCGTATTTTTCTAGTGGCATCATTTGTTTGTCTTCGTTGAGCAGTGGCTTGGCGTGCAGGGCGAACATGGTGGGCAGGCTGGGGCCATAAATATCGGCATCTAGTAGGCCTACTTTGGCGCCCGTTGCTGATAAGGCCATGGCTAGGTTGGCCGCCACTGTGGATTTACCGACGCCGCCTTTGCCTGATGCGACTAGAATGAGGTTTTTAACCTTTGCCAAGGCGTTATTAATTGGTTTGCTGCCCAGTGCGCCGAGTGGTCGATGGCCGCCACCTGTGGCGGGTTTTGCGGCATTATTGACGATTAAATTGTGTTTTTTGCCTGAATTACTGGCAATGACGGGTGCGCCGCCCATAATTTGAATGTTGCTTATGCCTGTTTTATCGCTCAAAGCTTTTATAATTTGGGCTTCTAGTTTTTTATCGGCATCGTCGTTGGTTTTAATGTCTAATATCAGGCCAATTTGCGGTGCATTGTCTATCAAGCGCGATAAAGGGGCGGTGATGAAACCAGCATCGACAATTGATTCGGCAAAATCTTTGGAAAATGGATTGCGGATTTCTTGCAATATTTCTAGTATTTGGGCGCGGCTCGGAAGGGACTTATCTGCTGATGACATGGGTGACTCGATTGTTAACGATAAAATTTATTTATGCTTAGCTCTTGATATAAAGCATGCCATAATTATTTACTAGATGACAAATTGTCCAGTTTTATGTGTATTTTTCGTGATAAATGTACGAAATTTGCCATTAAGCTTGCTCTTCAATAGAGGCTTGCTTATAAAGTTGGCTAGGAAAACGGATTTAAAGCTTGAAAAAGCGAGTTGAAAGGAATCTAAATGTCTAATGACGGAAAAGACCCTTGGGGCATGGGTGGTAATTCATCTAATGGTTCAGGTTCTAAAAATAACGGACCTAAAAACCAAGGACCTTGGGGGCAACCTCCACGTGGCGGTAATAATAATACGCCACCAGAGCTGGATGAATTGTTGCGCAAGAGCCAACAAAAATTAAAGCAAGTGCTGCCCGGTGGTTTTGGGCCTTTGGGCTTTGTGATCGTGGTGGCTTTGTTATTCATTGGTTGGTTGGCGACAGGCATTTATGTGGTGCAACCTGCCGAGCAAGGCGTTGTGTTGCGGTTTGGTAAAGCTGTGTCAACTTCGTTGCCAGGCATTAATTACCATTTGCCATACCCAATTGAAACTGTGTTGACACCTAATGTGTTGACTGTGCGCCAAACTAGCGTGGGTACAAATGCTCGTACTGGGCAGGCTGAAAGCCACATGTTGACGGGCGACGAAAACATCGTTGATGTGAACTTTACGGTATTTTGGCGGATTAAAGCTGATGGCGCGGCAGATTATCTGTTTAATGTGCAACAACCATCTGTAACGGTTAAAATGATTGCTGAAAGTGCTATACGTGAGATTGTTGGCCGTTCTAACTTGCAGCCAATTCTGACCCAAGCGCGGCAAGAAACTGAAGAAAATGTGAAGCTTTTAATGCAAAGCTCATTAGATGGCTATGTATCTGGCATCGAGATTACGCAAGTGCAATTGCAAAAAGTTGAGCCACCTGCAGAAGTTATTGATTCGTTTAACGACGTGCAAGCTGCGGTGATTGACCAAGAAAGAATGGTCAACGAAGCCCAAGCTTATAGCAACCAAGTGATTCCACAAGCCGAAGGTAATGCGCAACAAATTGTGCAACGT
>NVQL02000061.1 GCA_002400495.2 Alphaproteobacteria bacterium
GGCAAGAGAGCGGAGCGAACGCACGCTAGTGCTTATAGAGAGCAACGCGAACGATAAAAGAGAGGCAAAGCCGAACGAAAAAATGCAAACTTCCAGAGCTCAGGCAGGACGCTGCCCAGTGATGGCTGAAAAGCTGTAATGTGGAAAGTTAGCTAAACAGTGACCTTAGAGCTAGCTATCTTCCACAGATTCTCAACCGAGTCTCTGTTGCGGTTTTTTAGTCTGTAGAGGCGCACTTCTAGTTCGGTTTCCCATGTCTTAAACCTTGGCTTGTTAACGTCGATGGCTAGGCCGAGTTTGCCGCTTTCTAGTTCGTTTTGAATGTTTGAAAGGGGCAGCCATGCGATGCCGTGGCCTTCTTCGACCATGCCTTTTAGGGCTTCGGCCATTGAGTTTTCGTAGACGATGTTATATTCAGGCATTTCGTTGATGTGCCAAACTTGTTCAACAATTTTGGCCAACATACTGCCTGGGGTGTAGGCCAAAATGGTGGCGGGTTTTTTGGCGGTACCAGGCCATTTGTGCATTGGCTTGCCTTTGTCATTTAATTTTGAAACTGGCACCAAACGGTCTTGCGATAATATAATATATGGATATTGGCTGCTATCTAGCAAAACTGGCACTTTGGGGTGACCAAAGGCTAAGAAGAAATCGCTGCTACCTTCGGTCAAAGCTTGCATGCATTCGGCCAAATCGCGGGCTTTGATTTTGATGCTGATATCACCTAAATGGGGTTTAATTTCGGTTAGCCATTTGGGGAAAAAGCATATCGCCAATGAGTGTAAAGCGGCAATGTTGAGGTTGGATTTATGCGCCCGATGGCCGTTTTTAATCTCGTCTCTGGTGCTGTAGAGCAGGCGTATGATTTCTTCTGCCGTGCCGCGAAAAGCCCTGCCCGCAGGCGTCATGGTGATGGGAAATTTGTTGCGGTCTACCAAATCCGTGCCGATCCAGTGTTCTAACGATTTTATACGGCGTGAAAAAGCCGGTTGGGTGACCTGTCTTATTTCGGCGGATTTAGAGAAATTGCCTGTTTCGATTAAGCTTAAAAAATCCTCTAGCCATTTTAATTCCATAATCTTACCTTTAACTCACAACCATTGAGAATTAGATCATATTCAAAAAGCTTAGCCAATGGCAATGAAATATTGCAGTTTTCGGCGCTTTAAACTAGAATGCAATGCGGGTTTGGCTCGCATATGTAGCAATGAGAGGGCATATTGTTGAAAGGTTTGATGGTAAAATTAGGCATGATCTGTGCCTTATGCTTTGGACAAGCCCATTTTGCTTCAGCTGCGACGCAGGATCAAGTGATCATTTTGAAAGATGTCAAACACATTGCCTATGGCGCGGCGTTGGTTAAGTTCTGCCCCATTTTGTCGGCTGGTGACTATATAAGTTTTATGCAAGATCTGATGATGGCCGAACGGCTGATCACTTTTAAACATGATTCCGCCTATAAACATATTATAAAGCAGCAAGAAGATGTGGTGTTTCGCCTGACATCGGGCGGCGATGATTGTGGTGAAAACATCGCGCTGAAAATCGGCGAAGTCGAAATTTTAATGAAAAAATTCACTTCCACCTCACCATTACGCGATGAATTAAAAATTAACCACCCGCTATATCCCAAACTCAACCAAGCATTTATTTTTGCTAGCTATTTACAAACTCGTTTGGCACGCATTTACCAGCGCAAATGCAAAATATTAGGCGGTGATGCGCTGGTTGAATTTAATGATTTATTGCTCAAAACGCAGTATGATTTGGAGCGGGTGTTTCGGTCTGAACAGGTTATGGCGCTGAACAAACGCATGAGCGAGCGGCAATATCGTGCGGTGTTAAAACGTTGCGATGTTTGGGCGTCGTTTATTGAATATGCGGGTGATGTGATGACTGATGACATACCCGACACACTTGAAATTTTAAGGCAATTTTAAACAAAAATGTGTAATTTATACTAAAGCTGCAAAACTATAAGAGACCTTATGACTAAAACTAACAATCGTAATTTTACTTCCTATCTGGCTTTATTTTGGCTGGTTTTCTGGCTGTTTAATGGGCTGGATAAATTTCTCTATCAAACTGATATGGGGAGTTTTACATGGTATGGCAAAGACCGTGGTTGGCAATTTTTAACCTATATTACCAATATTGAATTATCAACCAATCTTGTTGAGCCAATCTTATGGTTTGCGGGCATTTGGGAGGTGGCGATATCGCTATTTTTTGCGGGATTTTTATGGTTGCAAATTTTCAATAAAAACAGAAACTTGAATATATATAATTCTGCACTCAAAATCTCATTGCTAACTTTTATTGGCTTTTGCGGGTTTGACATTGTGGTTGGTGACCGCGCCGAATTGCTCGAACATAGCACCTATATCGGCATTGCGGGGGTCAGCTATCTTGTTTCCTATATCGAGCGCATGATACCACGTGGTTAGACGTCTGGTTTATCATCATATCGGTCATCCAATATGCGTTCAGACGCGCCATCAATGTCATCATATTGACCATTGCGCAATGTCCATAAAAACCCTGCAAGACCGATAAGGCCTAAAAATAGAGCCACGGGTATCAAAAACAACAAACCACTCATGACAGGCCTGCCTCTTTCAGCCTAAGGCGCAAAGCGTTTAGTGTTACAATCATTGAGGATGTCGACATGGCAATTGCCGCCACAAATGGTGTGGCTAAGCCCATAATGGCGATCGGCACGGCGATGATATTGTAGGCGATGGCCAGAGCTATGTTTTGTTTGATCAGGCCGCGTGAAAATTTTGCCACTTGCCAGACTTTATAAGCGGCGCTAAGGTTTTGGCTTTGGAAAATAAGATCGGCGCTTAATTGGCTGACATCTGAAGCGTTGCCTGGAGACATTGAGACATGAGCGGCGATTAAGGCGGGGGCGTCATTGCTGCCATCACCAATGACAAATATTTTTTTGCCTGCCGCTTGTTGCGCTTGCACATAGGCCAATTTATCTTGAGGGTTTTGGGCAAATTTATGGTTTTTAATTTGCAATATATCGGCAATGTTTTTAACCGCGGCCTCGCGATCGCCCGATAATATCACCACTTCCAAACCCGATTTTTTAAATTTTGCTACCGTTTGCTTGGCATCAGGCCGCAAGCCATCTTCAAAGGCAAAACGTATGGGGTTTTGGCCGTGAATGCTCAAATAGAACTCTGCTTGAATGTCTTCTTTTACCTGTATCGATTCGGGTGCGGCATAAATCCTTTTGCCGAGCTTTATTTGGCTTTTTTCATCATATAAGCCTTGGCCTATTTCTTCCTGCACATTGCCATTGGTGCTGTATTTTAGGCCACGTATGTCTGCGGCTTTGACGATGGCTTGTGATAACGGGTGTTTGCTATTCACCGCTAAAGAAGCTGCCACGCGCATTGCTTCATCGCTTATCTCATTGCCATTGATCAGCTTGGGTTGTCCCATGGTCAGCGTGCCCGTTTTGTCAAACACCACCATGTCAATATCGGCCAATTTTTCAAGCGCAATGCCATCTTTGAGCAAAATGCCCAAACGCAATAATATGCCCGAGGCGACCACTTGCACGGCTGGCACGGCCAAGCCCAAAGCACAAGGGCAAGTGATGATTAGCACAGATGTGGCGATGAACAGGCTGTCATTAAAACCTTTGCCCAAAGTCATCCAACCGAGTAAAGTGACGGCGGCTAGAATGTGCACGGCGGGGGCATATAATTTAGCCACACGGTCGGCAAGGCGGATATATTTGGCATCGGTGCGCTCGGCTTCTTCCATTAAGCGGATGATGTCGGCCAGCAAGGTGTCTTCGCCTGTGGCGGTGACTTTTATGGTCAGCGCGCCTGTCAGGTTAATGCCGCCTGCATGGATTTGATCGCCAATGTCGAACAGATCGGGAATGGATTCGCCTGTTAGGAATGCATTGTCAACATCGCTTTTGCCCTCGATAATCATGCCATCGACAGGTATTTTTTCGCCAATGGCAACGAAAATTTCATCGCCTAATTTAATGTCGGCAAGCTTGATGCTTTGGCGCTTACCATCGGGCAGGATAATGGTGGCGGCGATGGCCTGCATGCTCATCAATTGCTCGGCGGCACTGCGGGCGCGTTGGCGCATTGATAAATCTAAATAACGCCCCGCGAGTAAGAAAAAAACCAAGGTGATTGAGGCGTCAAAATAGGCATGTGCGCCACCTGCTATGGTTTCGCTGATGCTGATATAGGTGGCCAAAATCACCGCCAAGCTAATTGGTACATCCATGTTGAGTTGGCCGTGCCGCAGGGCGTTAAATGCGGATTTGAAGAATATTTGGCCGCAATAAGCCAAGGCAGGAATGGCGATTAAGGCCGAAATCCAATGGAAGAAATTGCGGGTTGATTCATCTGCGCCTGCCCATACAGAAACCGAAAGCAGCATCACGTTAGAGGCGGCGAAACCTGCCACGCCCAGCGAAGTCAGTAATTTTTTTTGGTAGCTATCGGTTTGTAAATTATCAAATTGATCGCGGTTAAATGGTTGGCCGTGATAGCCCAACCATTCTAGCACCACCATCATGTCTTTGGCGCTGTTGAGGTTTTCGTCCCAACTTATGGTTAGGCGTTTGCGGGTTAGGTTTAGCCGTGCATATTTTACCGAGGCGAGTTTTTTAAAATTGCCTTCAATTGCGCCGATGCAGGCGGCGCAATAGGCTTCGGGCACTAGAATGTCTAGTTGCGCTAGGCCGTCTTGGTCATAAGTCACCCATGGGCTGGGGTCAGCCACCAGATCACCTGTCCAATCCAAACCTTTGGATTGGCGCATTTCGGTGATGTCATTTAAGGCATAATCAACGGGGCAACAGCTTAACATGATCGGTTATTTCGTAAAGTTTAAATGACGGTCTTCTTCATAATGGTAGAATAGCTCGCCGCCCTGCAAAATATCCAATTTAATCCACCATATGCCATTAATTAGCTTTGCGTCATCAGCCATTTTTGCCGTATAATGTCCCGGCTCTGCTTGGTTTAGAATAAAATGCAAATCACCATCAGCATCGCGGTTGGGCAGCAGGTTTAAGGTCACCAATTTATCGCTAATCGGTTGTTTATTTTTGTCGAGCAGAATGAAATCAACACCGTCTTTATTGATCAATAAATCCAAATCCCAACCTAAAGATTTTTGCTTTTCGGCTTGCTCTATTTTCTCATTATAAAATTGGCTGGCGACATAAGAATTTTTTACCACCAGACCAGAGAATGCATCCAAAGCGCTGGTGACAAAAACTATGTTCACCGCAATGATGGTGCCGAAAAAACACAACATGATGGCTAAAAAATGCCAACCTGTTAGCTTAAATTGTTTGGTTTTTTTATCATCGGTTTGAATTTGGGACATGATCAACTTTCTATTTTGCCGGCTCTGGCATATGGAATTTAGCGCCGTAAATGCCTGTTTCATTGCCATCAATTTCTTGTGCAATGATTTTAAAATCTGTCTGCTTGCCAGCTGGCAAATTATCTTTATGCACATCAACAAAAGCTCTAAAGGCTTTTACGCGGTCAGGTTCAATGGTGATGATTACTTTTCCATCTGTTTGCGTTCCCGCCGCTGTGGTGAAACTAGCACCTTCTAGGCCTTCTGTATATATGACAAAGTGGCGCAGTTTGCCTTGCATGTTGAGCAATTTTATCTCAAAACTATTGCGGATGCTGCCATCGGATAATTGCACATAAAGCGGGTTGCGGTCGTGCAATGCGTTGATGGCAAAGCGATCGCGGGTCGAAAGGCTATACAGCATCACGAAGCCGACAACCAAAAACAGACCCATATAAACGTAATTGCGATAATTGTGCCATGGCCATCTGATGCCGTCTGCATGGGTGGCATCGCGCTTGGTTTGGCGGATTTTTTCGTTATTTATGGTGTCATAGGCGATGAGGCCGCGTGGTTTATCAACCTTATCCATCACATCGTTGCAAGCGTCTATGCACAGGCCGCAGGTGATGCATTCGAGCTGAATGCCGTCTCTGATGTCAATGCCCATCGGGCAGACCACCACACACATATTGCAATCGACACAATCGCCAACAGGCTGGTTAGTAGCAGTGGCTTTTTTGGCTTTTTTGACGCTCATGCGCGGCTCGCCACGTGTGCCATGATAGGTGACAACCAAGCTGTCAACATCCATCATCACCGCTTGAATGCGCGGCCATGGGCACATATAGGTACAGACTTGCTCACGCAGATGGCCGCCAAATGTATAGGTGGTCAGCACAAAAAATATGATCGTACCATAGGCCACAACAGCGGCTTCAAAATGAATCAGCTGATTGAATAATGTTGGGGCGTCCATAAAATAGAAAATCCACGCGCCACCTGTGGCGGCGGCAATCATCAGCCAAATGCTATGTTTGATCACACGTAGGTAAATTTTACGAAATGTCCACGGGGCTTTGTCGAGCCGCATGCGGGCATTGCGATCACCCTCTATCCACCGCTCAACCGTGATGAAAAGGTCAACCCACACAGTTTGCGGGCAGGCATAACCGCACCATGCGCGGCCAACTGATGCGGTGACTAGAAATAACGCAAAGGCCGACATGATCAGCAGACCAGCAATATAATAAAGTTCTTGCGGCCAGATTTCGATGAAGAAAAAGTAGAAACGGCTATGTTCAAAATCAACCAAAATGGCTTGGTTGGGCGATGTCGGGCCGCGATCCCATCTAATCCACGGGCCGATATAATAAAAACCCAATAATAGGATCATCGAGATCCATTTAAAAGTGCGAAAATTGCCTTTGGTGCGTTTGGGGTAGATTTTCTTTTTGGCTTCAAATAACTCACGGTTGAGAGGGCCGTTTACGGCTTCTACATCGTGGGCAATGGGATGGAGTTCATCGTCTGTTTTGTTGTCTTTAACGTTATTGATTAAATTTGCCATTTTATACCTACATGTGAGGGTGAGGAGGATAATCTCGCAGTTGATTTAAACAAATGTGGCGGTGCAGATTGACTGCACCGCCTCAAATTCGCGTGAAGCAAATGCTCGGTTAAGAGCTATTGTCCCCCACCACGCGAATGGATAAACATGGTTAGTTGTTTAATGGTTGTGTCATCCAAACGATGCGCCCATGCTGGCATAACGCCTTTGCGGCTGGCTGAAATGGTGGTGACAATGGAATCAAATTCAGAACCATATAACCAGACTGCATCCGCTAAGTTGGGTGCGCCTTGTTCTTGATCTCCCTTGCCTTCTTCACCATGGCAAGCTGCGCAATTATCAGCGAAAATTTCTGCGCCAGCTGATGCCGCGCTCGGATCATGATCAAGCCCACTAAATGCCCGCACAAAATGCGCCACTTGGATGATGTCGGCTTTTTCCAAAATTTCATCGGTTAAAAATGCAGGCATTTCACTATAGCGAGAGTCATCATCTTCATCAAAACGAATGCCATGTGCGACGGTGGTGTAAATATCTTCCATCGTGCCGCCCCAAAGCCATTCGTCATCATTTAGGTTTGGATAGCCTTTAGAACCTGTTGCGCCGCTGCCATGGCATTGAACACAGTTCACCGCATAGGCCGATTTACCACCTTCAACAGCAAATGTCATCAATTCTTCGTTGCCCGCAACTTCTTCTAGGGATGCGGTTTGCATAGCATCTATATATTTAGATTGTGCCAACCTAGCGGCGCTAATTTCTTGCTCGACCATATCACGGCTCGACCAACCCAGCAGGCCTTTGGTATAATCATTAACCAACGGAATGGCGGGGTAGGCAATCATATAACCGATTGAGAAGAGTACAGTCAGGTAATAAGTCCACAGCCACCAACGCGGAATTGGCTTATCAAATTCTTTGATACCATCCCATTCATGGCCAGTGGTTGAATAGTCATCGGCCGCTACTTGCGATTTTTCATGCTCTGGCAGCACATCCAGAATGATGTCTTGCGGGTTACTATCATGCGGGGTTTTATTTGACATGTTCATCATCCTTTAGCGGGATTTTACTTAATTCGTCATAAGTTTTTTTAGATCCTGGGCGAAACACAAATAACACCACAATCACAAATACGGCGGTTAAATAAGCCAAGCCCCAACTGTCGGCAAATTGTCTAAAAACTTCATAATCCATTTTTATCTCCTTGCGTTTGGGGTTAGCGTTTATTGGCGCTGGCGTCATAAAGGTCAAAATCAACCAAGGTGCCTAACATTTGTAGATAGGCGACTAATGCGTCCATTTCACTAATCATATCGGGGTTATTGTCCCACACACGGGCGCTGGCTTTTTGGTATCTTTCCTCAAAACCATCAATTTCATCGCCGTCAAGTTCGGCTTGGGTTTCAAGGTCAATTTTGGCATTGGCCATCTGCTCTTCGGTATATGGCACACCGACCCACCAATTGGCTTTTAGGGTTTTTTCGATCAGGCTATAATCCAAAGGAGTTTCGGATAGAAATGCGTATTTAGGCATCACGGTTTCGGGCACCAAAGCTTTGGGGTCTTTTAAATGATCGACATGCCATTCATCAGAATAACGCCCGCCTACCCTTGCCAAATCTGGCCCTGTGCGTTTTGAGCCCCATTGGAATGGATGGTCATACATGCTTTCGGCAGCTAGGCTATAATGGCCATAACGTTCAACCTCATCGCGCAACGGGCGGATCATTTGGCTGTGGCAGTTATAGCAGCCTTCGCGCATATAAATTTCGCGACCTTTTAGCTCGAGCGGAGTGTAAGGCCGCATGCCTACCACCTTTTCGATGGTATTTTCGAGATAGAATAAAGGCGCAATCTCAACAATACCGCCGATTGTCACCACAAGTAGTGACCCAACAAGCAGCAAAGTGGCATTTTTTTCAATCAGTTCATGTTTAAATTTGAACATTTTTTTCTCCGATTAAGCAGCAGCTTGTGTTTCAGGTACGGTTTGGATATTGGCTTCTTCTTCTTTTGTCATGGTGATGGTGCGGTATACATTATAGGCCATCACAAGCGCGCCAAGTAAGAAGAGGATGCCGCCCGTTGTACGGATTACATAATAAGGGAACATGGCAGCCACAGTTTCGGCAAAGCTATATTCTAGGAAGCCAGCGGCGTTATAGGTTTTCCACATCACACCTTGCATGATGCCCGATACCCACATGGCGGAAATGTAAAACACGATGCCAACAGTGGCCAGCCAGAAATGCACATTGACCCATTTGAGGCTGTAAATTTCTTTTTTGCCCCAGAGTTTGGGCACGAGGTAATAAATCATGGCAAAGGTAACCATGCCGTTCCAACCCAAGGCTGCGCTATGCACATGGCCAATGGTCCAATCGGTATAATGGCTTAAGCTGTTGACTTCTTTGATGGCCATAAGCGGGCCTTCAAATGTGCCCATACCATAGAATGCCAATGATAAAACAAACATTTTAATGATTGGGTCGGTGCGGATTTTATCCCATGCTCCTTGCAGCGTCATCAGGCCGTTTATCATGCCGCCCCAACTTGGCATCCATAACATGATGGAGAAAACCATGCCGAGTGTCTGCGCCCAATCGGGCAAAGCGGTGTAATGTAAATGATGCGGACCCGCCCAGATATAGAGGAAAATGAGAGACCAAAAATGTACGATGGATAGACGATAAGAATAGATAGGGCGGTTGGCACGCTTGGGTACAAAATAATACATGATGCCCAAAAAGCCAGCGGTGAGGAAGAAGCCCACGGCATTATGGCCGTACCACCACTGGGTGAGTGCATCTTGCACGCCTGAGAATAATGAGTAGCTTTTCACGCCGAAAAATGACACCGGAACTGCCAGATTGTTGACCACATGTAGCATGGCGACAGTGACGATGAAGGCCAGATAAAACCAATTGGCGACGAAAATATGTGGCTCTTTGCGTTTGAATAAAGTGCCCATGAAAACGATGAGATAAGCCACCCAAACAATGGTCAACCAAATGTCGATATACCATTCTGGCTCGGCATATTCTTTGGCTTGGGTTGAGCCCAAAACATATGATGTGGCGGCTAAGACGATGAAGAATTGATAGCCCCAAAATACAAACCACGCCAAATTGCCAAGCGCCAAACGGGCGCTGGTGGTGCGCTGCACCACATAAAAACTTGAAGCAATTAACGCGTTGCCACAAAAAGCAAAGATAACCGCCGATGTATGCAGCGGGCGCAAACGGCCAAAATTCATTTCTTTAAACAGGTTCACTTCGGGAAAAGCCAACTCGGTGGCAATGACAATACCAACCAAAAAACCAACAATGCCCCAAAATATGGTAGCGATGATGCCCCATCTTACAACGCCATCCATATAACGGCTTTGATCGGCAGGCTCGGTGGTGTAATTTCTAATGCCCCAAAACAGAAACGCCAAACTAACCGCAACCGTTAACCAAGAATGGAAAGCAAATACCGAATCAACCGCAAAAGCTGCTCCCACTAAGCCACACATGGTGATTAGAACCAAAAATATAATTGAATAAATAGACATAGCTATCCCTGTCATTGAGTTTGTAAAATTAGTTTAGAAGGGATTTAATATATATCTTTGATCTAGATCAAACTTCGGCATAAACAACTGTTTATACATAGGTTTAATGCAGGGTCATTTGACGCAGATCAATGTTTTTAGACTTTATGCCAATGCTTTTAGCTGGTCATAATCGACAATTGCCAGCATATGGCCTGCATATTCGCGAATCAATTGCTTGGATTTGAGATTGGAAAAATGGCGGCTGACGGTTTCGATGGTTAGACCCAAAAAATCGGCAATTTCTTGGCGTTTTAGCGGTATTTTAAACGCCTGATCAGGGCTATCACCTTTATGATGTTCGGCCAATAATAACAAGAATGAAGCTATTTTTTCTTGTGCGGTTTTACGCCCGAGCAATAATAACCATTCGCGGGCATGGCCTAATTGTTCGGTGGTTTTGCTCAATATAGAGCGATAAATTTCGGGGTTTGATTCGGCAAAGCTGTTGATGCGGGCGACCTGATAAAAGCAAATTTTGGTATCGCCGACTGATTCGGCAAAATAATTATATTCAGGGTCAATGATGTTGCCGAGCATGTCACCTGGAAAACCCAATGAAACAATTTGTTGGCGGCCATCATCTAATAATTTATATATTTTAACAATGCCTTGAACGACCGAACCTAAATATTCGTTGGTTTTGCCTTCAGAAAAAATCAACTGACCATCTTGGAATGATTTGGTTTTGGACAGGGCTGAGAATTCTTCCAACGCGCTGTTGTCTAACGCATTGCAAAAAGACAGATCGCGCACGGGGCAATTGTTGCATTTATCCAAATTATAATGGTTTGATGTGATGTTATTCATGGGGACCATCCTATCGTTCAATTTACATCAGCATAGGGTGAAATTGACATAAATCAAATGGCGCAATTTGCCGCAGCTTGGACAACCCATAATTTTCTTGTTACTACAATAGTTTATACATTATGGTCGTAGGCTCTAATTGTAGGTTTTGGGCATTCAAACCAAAATTTGGAATGCTGCCTACTGGTTGATAGCCTAAAGATTCATATAATATTTCAGCGCCTTTGTTGGCAGTGTCTAACACCAATGTGCTGCGTTTTTGCTCAATGGCTTGTTGTTCAATTTCCACCATCAAAGCGCGGGCAATGCCACGGCGGCGGAATTTGGGATGCACCAATAATTTCGCTATGTCGGCGCGGTGCGGCTGGTTGGCAGGCATGTCATAATCTAGCATCACACAGCCTGCTAACTCATTGTCGACCATTGCGACAAGCAATATGCAATTGACCGCTTGTAGTGATGGTTTTATTTTATCGACCCAGAATGCAGCTGCCTGATCTTGGCTGAATGGCAGAATAAAACTGACACTAGCGCCACCCTCAACATTAACCTTGAGCAGGTTTGCCAAATCAGTTAAATGGGCGTCTATGGTGGTGCTGGTGATGGATGATATAGTGAAATTATCGGTCATGATCGCCTCAAATAATGGTTAAAATATATTTTGCAGGTTTTTTGGCTGATGTGGCAAACTCGCTTGCGCCGAATAATCGATATCGCAGGCTATCGCCCTGTTCTAAATTATATTTTTTACCATCTGCGGTTAAAGTCAGCGCGCCATCCAACATATAGATATGATGTTCGAGCCCCTGTTTGGGGGTATGTGGGTAAATAATACGTTGAGCTTTGGGTAAAAAACATTCAAGCATTTCAGCCTGTAGAGCGTCGGCGGGTGGCGAAATCATA
This sequence comes from Alphaproteobacteria bacterium, assembly GCA_002400495.2. Lineage (GTDB taxonomy): Bacteria > Pseudomonadota > Alphaproteobacteria > Rhizobiales > OSC116 > OCS116. The sequence goes on from NVQL02000061.1 coordinate 12,243, forward strand.
CGGCGGGTGAAACCTGTTTCGGGGTCTTGCCACAGCTGTTGTTCTTGGCTGGTAATTAAGGGCGCAAATTCCGCCTCTACCCCTGCCATAAGCTTTGACATGGTGATTTTATAGACAGCCGCCAGCTTGCCTAAAGCGGCTGCCGTCGGGCTTACCTCGGCATTTTCTAGGCGCGATAATGTGGCGCGGCTGATGCCGCTTTTTTGCGCCAATTGATCAAGCGATAATTCATGTTCGGCGCGCAGAGTTTTCAGCCGTTGGGCGATTTTTAGGTCAAAATTATGTTCCATATATGGGAATATATCCCATTATTGGTAAAAATCAAGGCTTATCAATCATATTTGGTATTGATTTCGCCGCTACCTCTCACGACAAGGCGGCGGTTTGTGGCGGTTCCGCCATAGTCTATATCGCCACTACCTTGTACGGTGGCAATCAACCAATTTAAATCTCCGTCATCAATATCAACATCGCCGCTACCACGCAGTGAAATTTCGGCATCACCGGTTATTTGGTTTACATCAATATCGCCACTGCCGCGAATGGACATTTTGTGAATACCAGTTATGTCGTCATAAGTAATATTACCGCTGCCTAAAATTTGCGAAACACTGTCTTGTGCTATGCTGCCAATATGAATGTCGCCACTGCCACGGATAGAGCTGTTGGCACTGCCGCCAACACTTTTTATATCGATATTACCACTGCCTCTTATATCAATGCGGACATCATTTTTAACTTGATCAAAATTCAAATTACCGCATGAAAGCATGCCGACAGTTAGCTTATCAGTTTGGCTAAATTGGCCAAAAATGAGATTTTTTTCTAATATCAAATTAACCGTAGCAGGTGCTTGAATTTGTAATGTCGGGAATTCGCTTAGCTTGCGGCTCGAGCCGCCGTTTATGGTTATATTCAGGTCAGAATCATCGCCCTTCGCCCAAGATAAAAGCGAGCTGGTGCTGCATGAAATACTGGTGATTTTCTCATTGCCCGAAATTTCTAGCTTGCCTGCGATATGATCAAAATTCGGCGTAAGACCTGCCGCTATATTGGTCGCTTGAATGTGTATTTTGCCATCTGAAGAGGTGGTCATTTCGACCTTGCCGATAAAATTGACGATTTTCAAAGTGTTAGATTGATAGTTAAATTCAGCATCATCCTCAGCGCCGCGGTGTGAGCCAGAAAAAGGGTTGAGCAAATAAAGCCCAAGTAAAATACCCCCGCCGATCAGTAAATTTCTTTTCTCAATCATATTGCACCTATGCGTATCAAACTTTATATTGCTTTTAAGTTAAGGACATTTTGAATGATTTCAACCACACAGCAACTTTATTTTGACAAATGGCAGCTCGGTAAGCCAAATAAAACTCTGGAAACCCACTCGAGTTTTTTATATTGGTGCCTGCAAGATGGCCTGCCTGTGGTGCTGAAAATCTATAAATCGCATTCTGATGAAGCGGCGGCGGCAAATTTGCTGCGGCATTATGATGGATGTGGGGCTGTGAAGGTATTGACGCATGATAAAGGCGCTTGCTTGTTGGAGCAAGTTGGCGAGGGGCGCGAACTGGTGGAATTTAGCCGCGCGGGTGATGATGTTAAAGCTGCCGAGATCTTGTGTGAGGTGATTGGAAAATTACATTCTGCGCCGGCGATTGACATTGGGCTTAAGCCTGTTGATGAATTTGTGGCAAATTTTGATGAATATTTAGCGCGTGATTTTTGTGTTGAGCGCGAATTGGTTGGGCGGGCGCGGCGGATTTATGCTGATTTATCCGCTAGCCAAGGAAACAGGCTGAATTTGCATGGGGATTTGCATCATTATAATATTATGCAGGCCGGCGATGGGGGTTGGGTGGCGATTGACCCCAAAGGCTATTGGGGTGAGGCTGAGTATGAATTGGGGGCGTTTTTGCGTAACCCGCTGGTGGATGATTTTGTGGGTATTGATATGGGGAAACGGTTTGATATTATTGATGCGCAGTTGGATTATGATATGGAGCGGGTGAAAAAATGGGCGTTTTGTCAGGCGGTATTGGCTAGTGTTTGGGCGGATGATGATATGGTGTTTGCGCGGCGGATGGTTGGGGTGTTTTAGACATTAGAAAGTTGGCTGTGCGGTTGAGGCTCTGGAAGAAGTTTTTTGCTTGGCACTGCGTGCGTGCGTTCCGCTCTCTAGCTAAGCCACTCAGCCGCTGGTCGGAGGCGAATTCGGCACCCCAATTAATTACATTAAGCTAAGTGAGCTAGAGGTTGATGAAACTCTGAATTTCGGTGCGTCCCAACAAATTCTGAATTTGCAGCCTTGTGCTTATCGTGGGAAAAGAGTCCGAAGCCTTTAGGCTGAGGCAAGGCCGACTGGCCGTCGGGCGGTTAGCCCGTAGCAAGCTTGCGGAGGCAAGCGCCCGCAGGGGCTCACTAGAGAGCAACGCGAACGTAAAAATGCAAACTTCCAGAGCCTCAGCTAGCAGCTAAGTTGCTTATAAACAGCATTTTTAATCAATTTTCTGTAGTGCTGCCGATCACGTTTTCAATTTCAACACTGTTATCGCCGCGCAGTAATGTGATCAAATTGCCAGTTATTTCGGTGGCGGAAAGGGTTGTTTGGCCGTCCATGTCGGCGATGGCGTTGCCGTTGATATTTTGCAGATTTAGAATGTTTTTGCCGGTGCTTTTGAGGCTGAAATTGCCACCGATATTGCCTGCGGTTATAAAACCGTTGCCGTGTAAATCAAATTCGGCGGCATTGACGATTTTGCTGAAGGTGACATCGCTGCATTTTATATCGATGAATTTTACTGCGGCGATGTCGTTGGCGAAACCAAAAACACTGCTTTTGCGAATGTCTAAAATTACATGTTTTTTGGCGCTAATTTTGAGGATGGGATAGCTATCTATGGGGTAAGTTTTTTCATCATGTTCAATAATTGTGTCAAACGCCATGTCGCTGCTGGTTTGGGTTTGAAGCTCACAGCCATTGACCCGCTCAAAACGTCCATCAATGGTGGCAATGGTTGGTGTGCCCATTTTAAATAAAGGGTAATAACCAGCGGGGTCGGTTTCTTTTTTATTGGTATATTCAAGTTTGAAGCCATCAGCGTCAGACGTGGTCAGCTCAATGCGGCCAATGAAGTTTTTAATCTCGATCTTTTCGACCAAATCTCGGGTATAAACAGGGTTGGTGAGATGGGCGTTTTGGGTAAAAACTGTCAGCCATATGTACATGACAATTAACACCACGGCCAAAATGCCGGTGATAATTCTTATTGAGTATTTATTGTAAAACTGTTTCATTGAGTCTCGCTGGTTATTATAAAGTCAACATATAAAAAATGCCCAGCGAATGCTAGGCAAATTTTAATATTTGTTCGAGATCTGCGGCAAAAACTAAGCCTAAACCTGTTTGAGACCTAAATATCTTTAAGACGAACGATGACATCAATGCGCCACACTTCTTGGCCTTCAGGTGGTGTCGGAATGCCCACCACTTTCATTTCATCGGTGTCAATGTCATAAATGTGACCGGTGTCTTCATGATAGAAATGATGATGATTGCTGGTATTGGTGTCAAAATAAGTTTTTGCGCCATCAACCGCCACTTCACGTAGCAGGCCTGCTTGGGTAAAATGATGCAATGTATTATATATGGTGGCCATGGATACAGGAATTTTAGCAAGCACCGCTTCTTCATGCAAAGCTTCAGCTGTGATGTGACGGCCGCCTTTGCCAAATAATAAATCCGATAGAGCGATGCGTTGGCGCGTTGGGCGTAAGCCTGAACGGCGCAAATACTGGGTCACTTCTTCACGGGTTAAATCTTGCATAGGGCAGTCTTTTTGGGCAGCGTTTATGCCTGCAGACTGGCTCATTTCACCTGCAATATTGGCTTGTAAACTATCTGCTTCGAAATGGTAATTTGCCATATTTTTAATTCCAACTGTTTTACTATGGTTTATATTTAACCCATAACTACACTGTATACATTGTATTTGCAAATGTTTCTTAAAAAAAACTAGCCTAGTTTAGAATGGTTTTGATATATGTCAAAAAAACCGAATGAATTGAGTGAATAAGCTGGAGTTTTTAACCATACTCCTGTGCGTATTTGTGTAACAATCCTTCAAATATGACATAGACTTATTCATAAAATCGTCATTGACCCTAGATAGTTAATATTAACCATGCTAAAAGTAGTTAGTTAAAGGTGTCAAAGGAGACATATATTGTTTGAACGCAAATCAAGCTACAGTTTTGAAGATTTATTAAACTGTGGCAATAAAAAATTTGGCCCGCATTTTCCACAATTGCCCGTGCCACCTATGCTGATGATGGATCGCATCACTCACATATCTGAAGAGGGCGGCGCGTTTGATAAAGGCGAAATTATTGCTGAATATGATATTAATCCAGAGCGTTGGTTTTTTGATTGCCATTTTGTAGGCGATCCTGTGATGCCTGGTTGTTTAGGCCTTGATGGCATGTGGCAGCTACTTGGCTTTTACCTCGGTTGGAGGGGCGGCGAAGGCAAAGGCCGCGCGTTTGGTGTTGGCGAAGTTAAATTTGCCAATATGGTGTTGCCAACCTCTAAAAAAATTACCTATAAAATTGACATTAAAAGGGTGGTCATGCGGCGCTTAATTTTAGCCACAGCCAATGCCTCTGTGTTAATTGATGGCGAAACAGGCTTTACTGCCACAGATTTAAAAGTCGGTCTATTTAAAGACGATAAATAAACTCTATATATCCCTAAACCTCATCGTTTAGGTCGATTATTATTATAAAGGAACCATATTATGCGGCGTGTTGTTGTAACTGGAATGGGCGTGGTCTCAAGCATTGGTAACGATATTGATCAAGTCAAACAATCATTATGGGATGCTAAATCGGGCATTGCGGCCGATGAAGACATGATTAAACACGGCTTTAGAAGCCAAATTTCTGGCGCGCCCAAGCTGGATTGGGAAGTGGTATTAGACCGTAAAGAACGGCGTTTTATGGGCGCTGGTGCCGCATGGAACTATATCGCGATGAAAGAAGCCATCGCCATGTCTGGGTTGGAAGATAAAGATATTTCTAACATCCGCACGGGTTTAATTATGGGCTCTGGTGGCCCGTCGACCAAAACTTTGCATGATTCAATGCAAATTGTGCTCGAAAAAGGCAGCACCAAACGCATTGGGCCGCTCGCCGTGCCAAAAGCCATGAGCAGCACCAATAGCGCCACATTAGCCACACCGTTTAAAATCAAAGGCATGAGCTATTCTATCTCATCAGCCTGTACCACCAGCTTGCATTGCATCGGCAATGCGGTGGAGATGATTCAATGGGGCAAACAAGATGTGATGTTTGCGGGCGGCGGCGAAGAATTGTTCTGGGGCATGTCTTGCTTGTTTGACGCGATGGGCGCGATGAGCAGCAAATTTAACGACACACCGACCAAAGCTAGCCGTACATATGACATTAAGCGTGATGGTTTTGTGATTGCTGGCGGTGCTGGCGTTTTGGTTCTTGAAGAATATGAACGGGCCAAAGCACGCGGTGCCAACATCATTGCTGAGGTAACGGGCTATGGCGCGACATCTGATGGTTATGATATGGTCGCCCCAAGTGGCGAAGGTGGGCAACGGGCTATGGAACTGGCTTTGAGTACACATAAAGATGGCATTGACTATATCAACCCACATGGCACATCGACTCCTGTTGGCGATATACCTGAAATTGATGGCATTCGTAACGTTTGGGGCGCAGACAAAGCGCCACTCATTTCGGCAACGAAAGCATTAACTGGTCATAGTTTGGGCGCGGCTGGCGCACAAGAGGCGATTTATTCATTAATTATGCTACGCGATGGTTTTGTGTGCGAAAGCGCTAATATTGAAGAGATTGACCCAAAAGTGGCTGATATGCCGATCACCCGCAAACGAGTGGAAAAAGAAATCACTTCTGTGCTGTCCAACAGCTTTGGCTTTGGCGGCACCAATGGCAGCGTGATTTTCAGCAAAGCAAATGTTTAGGATTTTTCATCAGCAGGCAACTAACTCGCGTTGATAAATTTATTGAATGATAGAGAATGAGGACAAAAATATGGACGGACTGATGCATGGCAAACGGGGCCTGATTATGGGAGTGGCGAATAACCGCTCTATCGCTTGGGGCATTGCTCAAATGTTGTCTAAACATGGTGCTGAAATTGCCTTTACCTATCAAGGCGACGCTTTTGGGCCACGGGTTAAAGAATTAGGCAGCACCCTTGGTTCGGATATTTTCATCGATTGTAATGTTGAAAACATTGACTCGGTTGATAATGTGTTTGCCATACTCAAAGAAAAATGGGGTACAATCGATTTTTTGGTGCATGCCATCGGGTTTAGCGACAAAAACGAACTGGCGGGTAAATATGCCAATACCAGCCGCGAAAATTTTGCCCGCACGATGATTATTTCAACCTTCTCGTTTACCGAAGCGGCCAAACGGGCCGCCGAAATGATGCCAAATGGTGGCAGCATGATCACCCTCACCTATGGCGGCTCAACCAACGCCATGCCTAATTATAACGTGATGGGATTGGCCAAAGCGGCACTGGAAGCCAGTGTGCGTTATTTGGCGGTGGATTTTGGCCCTGACAATATACGGGTCAACGCTCTATCCCCTGGGCCGATGCGCACCTTGGCGGGCAATGGCATTTCGGGCGCACGCAAAATGTTCAAATTCCAACAAAAACATTCACCGCTTGAGCGGGTTGTGTCACAAGAAGATGTTGGCGGTAGTGCGCTTTATATGTTGTCAGATTTGTCATCAGGTGTGACAGGTGATGTGCATTTTGTTGATGCTGGTTATAACATCACGGCGACGCCTAATCCTAATAAGATGGATGATGATTGACGGATGGATCTAGGGTGCGCTACTGGTGATGCTCTGGAAGTTTGCTTTATGTTTGGCACTGCACCCCAAGGGCGCTTTGTCGCTTCGCTCGGGCGCGCTCGTGCGTTCCGCTCTCTAGCTAAGCCACTCAGCCGCTGATCAGCGGTAAAATCACCACCCAACCTAACCGCATTAAGCTTAGTGAGCTAGAGTTTGGTGAAGCTCCGAATTCTGGTGCAAAATTGTTGTTCAGTGTGCTTTTCATGGAAAAAGGGTCCGAAGCCTTTGGCTGAGGCAAGCGCGACTGCGCGTCGCCGTTAGGCGTGGCAAGAGAGCGGAGCGAACGCACGCTAGTGCTTATAGAGAGCAACGCGAACGATAAAAGAGAGGCATAGCCGAACGAAAAAATGAGACTTCCAGAGCTTAGGCAGGAGCGCTGCCCTGTGTAGGCTGTTGAAAGACAGTTGGCTGGTTGTTGATGCTCTGGAAGCTTGCATTATGTTTGGCACTGCGTGCGTTCGCTCCGCTCTCTAGCTAAGCCACTCAGCCGCTGGTGGGACGTGAGTTCACCACCCAATCTAGCCTCATTACGCTAAGTTAGCTCGAGTTTGCCGAAATACTGAATTCTGGTGCCATGTTGTTCGTTGTGGTGTGAAGTTAGCGTTTGTAAAGATCTTTCGCAGCTAGGATTGCGCCGCCGACGACTAGAATGCAGCTGATAATGATGGTGGTGGTTAGTTCGCCGAAGCCTGCCATGGCTAGGAATACTGTGGCGAAGATGGGGGAGAGGTAGGAGGCGGCGCCTAGGGCGCGGATGTCGCCGTTTTTCATGCCGTAGTCCCATAGGTAGAAAGCGGCGCCGACGGGGCCTGCGCCGAGTAGGATTAGCATTGCCCAATTGAATGTGGTTTGTGGCCAGATGGTTTGTTCGAATAGGTAATGGCAGATGAAGGCTAGAATTGACGTGGCGAAGCAGAAGCCTGTGACGGCTGTGGTGGGGATGTTGGATAATTTGCTGGATAATAGTGAATAGCTTGACCAGATGAAGGCGCAGGCTAAAGCGAAACCATAGCCCCAGATATAATCCCAATTGAAGCTTGAAATGCCATTTGCGAGGCTGACATTGACCACGCCAGCTAGGCCAAGTAATGCGCCGATGATATGCCACCAGCGGAGGCCACCTTTTAGAACCAGAACTGAACCTAAGACAATGAATAATGGCCATAGGGCGGCGATGAGGTTGGCTTCGATTGGTGGGGCGTATTTGAGGGCTAGAAAATACGACAGATGATAGAAGAATAAGCCGTAAATGCCGAGTAGCCAGACGTACCATTTAAGCTTTAGGAATATTTTGAAGCTCTGTTTGGTGAGCAACATATAGATGACGCCAACAATGGTGGCGACGAAGAAACTGCTGCCTAACAATTGGAAGGGGGGGATATAATTGTTGAAGGCGGTGATGAGCGCCAGTAGTGCCCATAACACCACTGCGCCTAGACCGATAAAGCTTGCTTGGTTGTTTTTTTGAGTCAAAAATTGTCTTTCAGGGTGCGGATTTTTGCGAATACTGCCTTATCAGATGCCGATTGCATATTTAACTTTTTTCTGATTTCGGAGCTGTTTGGGCGCAGGAATGGATTGACTTTTAGCTCATCGCTTAAAAGAGTCGGGACGGTCGGTTTGCTTTGGGCGCGTAGGGTTTTGACCTCTGCCACTCTGGTTTGTAAGTCGATATTGTTTGGCTCTACACTTATGGCAAATTCGCCGTTTGCGGTGGTATATTCATGGCCGCAATAAAATAATGTATCAACGGGCAGGGTGAGGAGTTTTTGAATGGATTGATACATTTGGGCGGCGTTGCCATCGAGGATGCGGCCGCAGCCCATGGAGAAAATAACATCAGCAACAATGGCGATTTTTAAATCGGCTAGGTAAAAACAGATATGATCGTCTTTATGGCCTGGGGTGTCGAAGATTTTTATATCCATGCCGAGCAAGTTTAGGCTGTGGCTTTCATCGATTGGGTTGTCTAGGCATTTTAGTTCGTGGGCGTTGATTTTGGGGCCGTAAACTTGGCCGCCAAACTGGGCTTTTAGGCTGGCGGCGCCTTCAATATGATCAAAATGATAATGGGTGATGAGCATGTGATCGAGCTGCCATCCGTTGGTTTCTAGCACCTCTGCGATGGCATCATGTTCGGGGGCATCAAATAGGATGGTTTGGTTGGTTTTGTCGTCATGAATTAGCACCGCATAATTATCTTGGCGGCAAGGGATTTGGATGATTTGCATTTGTTTTGTTCTCTTCATTTAAATTTATATAATTATAGGCATATTTATACTATAAACAAGAAGTGAAAAATGGGGTTGTTTGATGGATATTGTTGATCTGCAAAGTTTTTATTCCGAAGATTTGGGAAAAGTGGCATGCAAAATGATCACCCGCACCATTGGCGAAAGATGGCCCGATTTAACCGGGTATAACATGCTTGGCCTAGGTTTTGCTACGCCCTATATGGAACCGTTTAAAGATGAAGCGGCAGAGACATTTGCTTTTATGCCCGCCCGCCAAGGCGTGATGCGTTGGCCAGACGCCGAAAAAAATTGTGTGGCGTTGATTGATAGTGCGTCTTTACCGCTGGAAAATAGCAGCATTGACCGTATTTTGGTGGTGCATGGCATTGAAATGAGCCATCGACCGCGCGATTATTTGCGCGAAATTTGGCGGGTGTTAAAACCCGATGGGCGGGCGATATTTGTGGTGCCTAACCGCACTGGCATATGGGCGCGGGCTGATAAAACGCCGTTTGGGCATGGGCGGCCGTTTAGCCAAAATCAAATGTTGCAACTGCTTAAGGACAATATGTTTTTGCCGATTGGTTGGTCAGGTGCTTTATATATTCCGCCATCTAAACGTGATTTCATTTTAAAATCTGCGCCTGCATTTGAGAAATTTGGGCTTTGGGCGCGCGCTGGGTTGGGCGGGGTGACGATTATTGAAGCCACCAAACAAGTATATGCCTTGCCGCCAATGCAAGGATTGCGTAAGAAAAAACTCAAAAACATTATAATTCATCAACGTGATTGCGGCGCGAGTTTGCGTGACCAGCAAGATGAAGTTTGAGCTTAATTTTTGGTCAGCAGGAAAATAGCTTGATGGCCAAATAAATTGTCTAGCCCCAACCAAGATGGAATTTTGAGCTTTTGATTTTGTTCATTTAAAATGGTTGTGTCGACCACTTTAATATCCAATTCACCACATAGATTGTTAAAATCTTTAATGGTGCAAAAATGCACGTTGGGGGTTTCATACCATGTGTAATCGAGGTTTTTAGTGACCGGCATTTGGCTTTTAAAGGCCAAAGATGTAATCACCCGCCATTGGCCGAAATTTGGAAATGAGACGATGGCATGTTTGCCAATGCGTAACATTTCTTTTAGTACCAAATCGGGGCGTTTGGTGGCCTGAATGGTTTTGCTTAAAATGACATAATCAAAGGCATCATCAGGGTAAAAAGCCAGATCGGTATCGGCATTGCCTTGCATGACAGATAGGCCTTCGGCGACGCAGGCATTAACCCCTGCTTGGTTTAGCTCGAGGCCGCGGGCATCGGCATTTTTGTTTTCGGATAGTAATTTGAGCAAGGTGCCATCGCCGCAGCCAATGTCTAACACGCGGCTGTTTTCGGCAATCATATCGGCTAGTAATAACAGGTCAAAACGTTGTGAATTATAGCTCATTATTTACTCCCTTCATCGCATATAGCATGCTTATGTGCAGTGCTGGCAAGGAAGCCTGTTACGGCGCTGAACATTTCTGGTTCATCAAGCAAAAAGGCATCATGGCCTTTGGGGGAATTGACTTCGACATAAGATACATTGGCGGCCACGCGGTTTAGGGCTTGGGCGATTAGTTTGCTTTCCTCGGGCGGGAACAGCCAATCGGAAGTGAAGGAAATGAGGCAGAATCTTATGTTTGTACCCGCGAAGGCGGCCATTAGATTATCGTCAAATTGTGCCGCAAGATCGAAATAATCCATAGCGCGGGTGAGGTAGAGATAGCTATTGGCATCGAAGCGGTCGACAAAGCTCATGCCTTGATGACGCAAGTAGCTTTCGATTTGGAAATCGGCATCAAAACCAAAGCTGACACTGTCTCTATCTTGCAAATTACGGCCAAACTTTTCGTGCAGGCTTTGGTCTGACATATAGGTGATGTGGGCGGCCATGCGTGCCACTGCTAGACCTTTGCTGGGCTGTTCATCATGATTGTGATAATTGCCGCCATGCCAATTTGGATCGGCCATGACGGCTTGTCTGCCGACCTCGTGAAAGGCGATGTTTTGTGATGAATGGCGTGAGCCCGTGGCGATGGGAATGGCGCAAAGCAAGCGATTTTTATAATTTGCTGCAAATTCTAGCACCAACATGCCGCCCATTGAGCCGCCGATGACGGAGAATAATATGTCTATGTTAAAATGATCGATCAGCCGCACTTGGGCGCGCACCATGTCTGATATGGTGATGATGGGGAAATTAAGCCCGTAAATTTCGCCACTATCGGGATTGGTGGAGGCGGGGCCTGTTGAGCCTAAACAGCCGCCTAATACATTGGCGCAGATGATGAAATATTTATCTGTGTCTATCGGTAGACCTGCGCCGACCATATTGGTCCACCAGCCGGCTTTTTTGGTGACAGGATTGATGGAAGCGACATATTGATCGCCAGTTAGGGCGTGGAAAATAAGGATGGCGTTGGTTTTATTTGCATTTAATGTGCCATAGGTTTCGTATGACAATTGATAGTGAAGCGCATCGCCGCAATCGAGCTTAATCGGCTCTGGATCTATAAAAATATCTGAAACATGGTTCATGATTTAACGAGCCGCACTTTTAAATTTGGTTTAAATTTTTTGTAGCATAGCTTTACAATGATTGAATTAAAATACAAAAGTTTTTATGGTTTCATTCAATTTCTTTTATGGATATGGCTGACGTATAATGTTGCAGTGAACATATGAAAGTGATAAAAACTGTTAAGATATAGCTGAATTGAAGAAGATACTGCCTTTATGAGCGATAAAAAACCAATATCATTACTTGAAACGCGTGGGAAGATTGACGCGATTGACGGCGAGATTCATCGATTGTTGATGAGCCGCGCCGAACTGGTGCAAAATGTGCAAAATGCCAAAGCGGCCGAAGGGCCGATTGTCAACGCCATGCATGCTGATCGCGAAATTGAGATGTTTCGGCGGTTTAGCGCCAACCATACAGGTTGTTTGCCATTGGCTAGTTTGCAGCGCATATTTAGAGAAATGATTGCGACTTTTAGCCATTTGCAATGCCCATTTAAAGTGTTTGTGTTGAAGGGTGAGCCATTGCACCGTGATGTGGCGCGGTATTTTTATGGTACGGTGATTGAAATTGTTGAATGCAGCACATTGGCTGAAATGCTTGACCGCATTAAAGCGCCGACTAGTGATATTGTTTTATTGGCTGCTGACGGAAAAAGCCTTGCGGCGTTTCATGAAATTATTGGGCTGGGTTGCCAAATATTTGCGCGGTTGCCATTTTGGGATGATGGTGAAGCCTATGGGCTGGATTTTCCCGATATGTTTGTGCTTGGCCATGCGCCGCTGAAAACGGTGAATAATGATTATACGGTGGTTGCGACGAAAACTGATGCTATGAATGCGCAGGAATTGTTGAAGCAAGCTGGGTTTGAGGCCAATATAGAATTTGAATATGAAGGCATAAATTATTGTGTGATTAAGGCATTTGCTAATTTAGAAGGCCAGTGTTGGCGAGACATTGAAAAAATATTTGTAAAAAATGATATTGCTGTGGATTTCCTTGGCATTTATGGCAAGGTATAAGAATTAAAATATTAGATGGTAAAGAGTATGAGTGATTTAGATAAAGCCCCCATTCCCAAAGCAGGGATTATGCAGATTAACGCCTATAAAGCAGGTGGTGGTCAATTTAGTGGTGCGGAAAAACTATATCATTTAGCGTCTAACGAAACGCCGCATGGTGCGCCGCAACAAGCGCGGGATGCGGTGGTTGAGCTAGCAAATGGGATACATGAATATCCTGATCCAGGTGCGACAAAATTACGTGATGCGATCGCCAAAAAACATGGTTTGAACGCTGAGAAAATTGTTTGTAGCAATGGGTCTGACGAATTATTGACGTTGATTGCCAATGGTTATATTGCCGAAGGTGATGAAGCGATCATCTCGCAATATGGGTTTTTGGTTTATAAGAATGTGATTCAAGCCAATGGCGGCACTGTGGTGGTGGCTGACGAGGTTGGTTTTACCGTTGTTGTTGACAATATGTTGGCCTGTGTGACGGATAAAACCAAGGTGGTTTATTTGGCTAATCCTGGCAACCCAACGGGCACTTATATTGGTGCTGGTGAGTTGAACCGCCTGCATAAAGGTTTGCGGTCTGACATTATATTGGTGATTGATAGCGCTTATGCTGAATTTTGTTTGGCTGATGATTATCATGACGGGGTGGATTTGGTTGAGGCCAATGACAATGTAATTATGACACGGACTTTCTCTAAGCTTTATGGTTTGGCAGGGTTGCGGGTTGGTTGGTGCTATGCATCGGATGGTATTATTGCCGTGTTGAGCCGTATACGAGGGCCGTTTAATGTCAATGCAACGGCGCAAGTGGCTGGTGCAGCGGCGGTTTTTGCGGATGATTTTGTGAAAATGTCGATTGATCATAATGTCAAATGGGCTGGGGTGATTGGCCAACGGCTGAGTGGCTTGGGCATTAAAGTGACGCCGACACATGCTAATTTTATGCTGATTCATTTTGATGAAACGGGCAAAACAGCTGAAGAAGCTGACCGATATTTATGCTCTAAAGGCGTTGTATTGCGCAGACTTGAGGCTTACAACATTCCCAATGCGTTGCGATATACGATTGGGTCTGATGAAGCGAATGAATTGGTATTGTCTCTGCTTGAGACATTTATAAAATCGTAAGAAAATATGAAAAAATTTAAATTTGAAACTATATGCATTATTGGCTTAGGCTTATTGGGCAGCTCGTTGACGCGGGTGATAAAAGAACGTGATATTGCTGCTAAATTGGTTGGCTATGATATTAGTGAAGATGTGCGTAAACGCGCCGTTGAAATTAAGCTTTGTGATGTGATTGCTGATGATGCCGCCACGGCGGTTAAAGATGTTGATTTGGTGATATTGGCGGTGCCTGTTGGGGTTTATGCTGAGGTGGCTAAGAGCTTTTTGGGTGCGATGAAAAAAGGCGCTATATTGAGCGATGTTGGCTCGGTAAAGGCTGCGGTGATTGCGCAGGTTGAGCCGCTTTTAACGGCTGAAATGGGCATTCATTTTATTCCTGCTCATCCGATTGCGGGTACTGAGCAATCGGGGCCTGATGCGGGTTTTGCTAGCTTGTTTGACAGTCGTTGGACGGTGATTACGCCGCTTGATGGTGTTGATACTGCTAAGCTTGAGGAGCTTAAGGGTTTTTGGCTGGCTTGTGGCAGTGACGTTGAGACCATGGATGCAGCGCATCATGATAAAGTGTTGGCGATTACTTCGCATATTCCGCATTTGATTGCTTATAATATCGTGGGTACGGCGGCGGATGTTGAAGAGGTGACGCAGAGCGAAGTGATTAAATATTCGGCTGGTGGTTTTCGGGATTTTACGCGTTTGGCGGCATCTAACCCGACCATGTGGCGCGATATATTTTTGAACAATAAAGACGCAGTGCTTGAAATGCTGGGGCGGTTTACTGAGGATTTGGTGGCGCTGCAACGCATTATACGCTGGGGTGATGGTGATGCGTTATATGAAGTTTTTGATCGTACGCGTGCCATAAGGAAAGAATTGGTTGAAGCGGGGCAAGAGACTGACAAACCTAACTTTGGCCGTGACAAACCACCAAGTGAAGATTGAAACATGCAGATTGATTTTAGCGACATTGAAGATTTATGGGTATTTGGCTATGGCTCGTTAATGTGGCGGCCTGGGTTTGAATATGTCGAAAAAGCGCCTGCTAAATGTGTGGGTTATCAACGCAGCTTTTGTATTTATTCGACCATTTATCGGGGCACTCCTGAAAAGGCTGGCTTGGTTTTGGGGCTGGATGAAGGCGGTGAAACTTACGGCATGGCGTTTCGCATTGCGCGCGAGAAACAAACTGAAGTGATGGAATATTTGCGTGAACGTGAGCAGATAAATGATGTTTATATTGAAGTTTTGCACCCGATGGAAGTTATGGGTCATGGCACGTTAAATGCGATTTGTTATGTTGCCACCAAAGGCCATGAGCAATATGCCGGTGGTTTGAGTTTGGAAGATCAGGCTAAAATTATCGCGACAGCTTCGGGGAAGATGGGGGCGAATAGTGATTATTTGTTTAATAGTTATGAGACCTTGGTTGGGCTTGAGATTTGGGACGAAGAGCTGGCCAAACTAACTGATATGGTGAAGGAAATTCACAAATGATGACTTATATTGCTCTGCTGCGGGCGATAAATGTTGGTGGCAATAACCTGATAAAAATGGCAGATTTAAAAGTGATTTGCGGCGAGTTGGGTTTTGAGAATGTGCGTACTTATATACAGAGCGGTAACGTGGCGTTTGAAAGCGTTGAGACTGACAAAGTTGCAATGGGCGTTAAAATGAGCGAAGCCATTGCGGCCAGTTATGGGTTTACGCCCCCAGTATTTGTGTTAGATAAGGCAGATTTGCAAGTGGCTCTTGATGGGTTGGATTTGGATTTTGTGGAAGAGAAATTTGTCTATTTTTATTTTTTGGAGCAAGCTGCGACGCATGCCAAAATAGACGAGATTGAGGCTTTGTTAAAGCCAGATAATGGGTTTAAATTAGCCGACAAACTGTTTTATTTGCATTGTGCGGAAGGTGCTGGAAAATCCAAACTTGCAGCTAAGATTGATCGGTTGTTGGGCGTGAAAACCACGGCTCGCAATTTGCGCACGGTTAAAAAGCTTATCGAACTTGCGGGTTAATTGCCTGTCGCCAAATTATACATTAAATACAGCGATAGAAGAATGAGCAGGCCGCCCATGGTGCGGTTGAACAGTTTGAGATGTTGCGGGTTTTTAAGAATTTGCTGCATTTTACTGCCGACAAATGCCCAAGCGGATAATGAAATTGCGCCGATCACAAAATAAATGACTGCAAAAATTATGATTTTGCTGGTGTGACCTGTGAGGCCGAAGGCTGAGACAGATGCCAAGCTAACAATCCATGCTTTGGGGTTGAGCCATTGTAAAATAGCGCCTTGTAAAAAGCCGCGTTTGTTTTGTTGTTTGATGCTGACATCGGGGTCGGATGTGGCGATTTTATAACCGATATAAATGAGAAATGTTGCGCCTAGATAACCCAATAACTGCAAAGCCATGCTGTTTTTGAGGTTAATCTCGCTTAAGGCCAAATTTAGGGTGATGAATAAAACCACAAACCCACTGACATTGCCCAAAATAAACAGGATGGTGTTTTTATAGCCGTGATTGGCGGCGTTTGATAAGGCTACAATGTTGCCTGCGCCGGGAGAAATGGCCATGGTAAAGGCAAAAACCAGCATGGCGAAATAAATTTGCATATAATTTCCTATTGTTGATTTGAATTATAATTGCATATGTAATAAATTAAAATATAGTATAATCAAAATTAACTATTCGAAATTATGATATAATGATTGACCAACTTAAAGCTTTGGCGGTTTTTGCCACCGTGGTGGATAAAGGCAGTTTTAAAGCAGCGGCTTTGGAGTTGAATTTAACGCCTTCGGTGGTTAGTCATCATATATCTAAATTGGAAAATAAGCTGGGTTTGGCATTGCTATATCGCTCGACGCGGCGTTTATCGCTGACCCATGATGGCGATATATTATATCTATCGGCTAAGGCTATGTTGGACGCGCTGGATAGTGGCTTAGATAAGGTAATCGGCACGGGTGAGGTGCTGATCGGTAGCCTAAAGATCACCATGCCTTCGACTTGTTCGGACAGTTATTTTTTAACTCATATTGCTGATTTTTCGCACGCGCATCCCAAAGTGGATATCGACATTCAATTTAGTGATTTACACCATAATATCATTGCTGAGGGCATTGATCTTGCCATTCGCATTGGTACTTTGCCTGACAGCCGCTTGATGGTGAAGAAGATTGATATGTTACACCCAATTATTATGGCATCACCAGATTATATTGACAAAAGAGGCCTGGATTTGGCGGATATTAGCCATCCGAATGACCTTGCGGATTGGGATTTTATTGGCATTGCGCAGCGGCCGATGAATAAGATATTTATTTTGGATGATGGCGAAGAATTTGTGTTGGAATATAAGCCAAGCATTGTGGTGGATAATGTAGAGGCGGCGCAACATTTGGCTTGTAAAGGGCTTGGTATTGCCAGCCCACCAGCTTTTTTGTTTGGCGATAGGTTGCAAAAAGGTGAGCTGGTTTCGTTGTTGCCGCAGTGGAAAATGAAAGAAGTTCCGGTGCATGCGGTGTGGCCGCCAAATACGCGGAAAAACAGCCTAACCAAGAGATTGGTTGAATTTTTAACCAAATGATTTGGCCAAAGTTTGCCATAAATATGTGCTGACGGGCCCGAGGATTTTTTTCTTTATGGCGTAATATTCAATGTCTATTCTGTTTTCATTGCCTTCGGGGGTGATGATGACCAAATTGCCGTTATCTAACTCGGTTTGCATCATATATTCGGGTAATTTACCCCAACCCAAATCATTGACAATGAGCTGTTTTTTGGTGGCAAAATCATTAACATAATATTTGCGTTGGCCATCTAATACCCCGAATTCAAAACCTTTGGTCAGGCTGCCTGAATCTTGCAACATGATGAGATATTCGGATTTAAGTTGCTTTACTGATGTGAGGTTTGCATGGCGTCGCAATATATTGGGGTTGGCGACGGTGATGAGCGATTGGACATTTAAATATAGATAATCGAGCGGTTGGCGCTTAATCAAAGCGCTTTCTTTTAAGCTGATGGCGATGTCAACTTCGTCATTGATTAAGCGATTAAATGCACCTGTCAGATATTCTTGACGGATGATCAGGCTGGTATGAGGGAATTTTTGTTGAATTTTGGCAAATATTGGGGTTAATTGAGCTGAATCGAACGCGCCGTCAATGGCGATGCTAACCTCGGACTCGTTGCCTTGGGATAAATGGGTGGTGACTTGTTGTAATATGTCTGCTTCGGCCAAGATGCGCTTGGCATGGCTATAGATTTGTTTGCCCTCGGGGGTGAGTTTAAGCCTATATTCGCTACGATCTAAGATATTGATTTGTAGCTGTATTTCGAGCTGTTTTAAACCTTTACTGATGGCAGGTTGGGTTTTGTTGAGTTTTTGGCTGGCAGCTTGTACATTGCCAAGATCAATGACAGTGGTGAGCATGAGTAGTTGATCGAGCGTCATTATTATATAACCCATAGTTATGATGTTTATTAAAATATATCACTATAATTTATGAAAATAGCTGATTATAGTGTGAGAATCAAATCAATTAAGGATTGAAAATGGAAAATGTAAAAAAATACGGTTTTTTGGCCATGATGGCGCTGACGACATTTGCGTTTGTGGCGGCGGGTGGTATGAAATTATCGGGTTCTGAGCAAATGCATGCCTCATTTGGCATGATGGGTTTGCCGATATGGTTTGGCTATTTTATTGGCGCTTGTGAAATTGCGGGCGGCATTGGCATTTGGGTGCGTAAAGTGGCTGGTTTGGCTGCGGCTGGTCTGTTTATCATTATGGCGGGCGCGATTTATTTCCATGTGAATTACACACCACTTTCGATGGCAGTACCTGCATTGGTATTGGCGATATTTGCGGCGATTATATTTGTAAAACGTCGTAAAGATATTTTGAAATAATCTGTTAAAAAAAGCGCTCAGAAATTAATCTGGGCGCTTTTTCATTTTGTGTGGTGGCTTACCAACTGCCAACATTCTCATAATTAGCCCATTTTTCGGGCACTTCCATTGAATCACCATTTTGCAGCACTTCGATTGAAATGCCATCGGGTGATTTTACAAATGCCATATGGCCATCGCGCGGTGGGCGCAAGATTGTGTGGCCTTCAGCTTCGCAACGGTCGCAAGTTTCCATGATGTTTGCAACACCAATGGCAATATGACCGAATGATTTGCCATCGCCATAAGCCTCTGTTTCATCCCAGTTATGAGTTAACTCAACCAGAAATTCTGATTTGCCATCGCCGATGAAAATGAGCGTGAAACGACCCCCTTCATTATCGTGACGGCGGACTTCTTTTAGGCCAAAGATTTCGTAAAATTTTAGTGATTTTTCGACGTCTAAAACCCGTACCATTAAATGTAATAAGTTCATTTTTTACCCCTTTATAGTTGTTATACTGTCTATATTAACGTTATTCTTGGTAATTTTGCAAATTGTTTATGTGGTTTTGTAAAATTTCAACCAATGGCCACATGCCTTTGGCGTTATTGGATAGGATGGTGATTTGGTGTTTTGAGGCTTGCCAATAATCACTGAAGGTACTGACCCCCGCATCGCCGCCAATTAGCAAATATCTATTGGTGTTTTTGGCTTGTTGGTTGATGTATATGCCTAAACCATAATGTTTTGTTTGGTCGTCAGGGCTTCTTGAGACATGCGGATGGATGATGTTATTGATGATTGATTGTAAGACGATTTTGCCTGCCCAGAAGCCTTGCCATAATTTATTTAAATCTGCAATATTTGAATAGATGCCACCATCTGATGCGCCAATGAAGGGCAGTGCGTTTTGATTGGTTTGGTATGTGTTATCTGGTTGTTCGATATAGCCAATAGCGGTGTTTGGTGGCAATGCGTCAAAAGCATAAAAGCCTGTATTGTGCATGTTAAGCGGGGTGAGAATCTCGGTTTGGATGACGTGGGAAAATAGGTTGTTAGAGAGCGTTTCAAGCGCAATGCCGAGTAATATATAGCCGCTATTGTTATAGTGGAATTTTTCGCCTGCCTTAAACTCTATGGGCAGATTGGGTAGGATGGGAATGTAATCTGTTGGTCGGCGTAAATCATGCCAGGGGATTGAGAGGTTAAATGTGCCATCATCTGCTATTAAATCTTCATTATAGTAATCGGGTATGCCAGATGTATGGGTGAGCAGGTGCCTAAATGTGGCGGTTTTGGCATAGTTGGGCAGGGCTATGTTTATGGCATCGCCTAGTTGTGTATCGAGGTTGATGATGCCGCGTTCGACATATTTTAATACGACTAAGGCGGTGAAGAATTTGGTGATGGAGGCGAGGCCAAATTTGGTGTCTATATTGTTGGGTTGCTGTTTATTGCGGTCGGCATGGGATGCGCAAAAATTAAAGATTTTCTGGGTGTTTTGGGCGAGGTTGATCACGCCTGAAAAACCTGTTTCGTTGGCGGAATGAATGATTTGTTGTCGCAGTCTGGCTTGATTCATATCAATATACTCCCCGATAATGTGCTTATACTCAACCTATAATTAAAGGAGAGTGATATGAAATATATATATATCTTAGGTGGATTGATCTTGGTATTTATGTTTGTGGTCTATTATTTCACTTATAGTTTTAATGAAATGGTTGATCGTGAAGTGGATGCGGCGTTTGATGCACAAGCTGCTGATGAGGCCAAAATACTGAATGAGGATATGTTGGTGGGGCTGCCCGCGCCAATTGAAAAATGGTTGCGTGTGGCGGGGGTGGTTGGTAAGCCACTATTACGCAACGGATATTTAAAACAACAGGCTTGGATGAAGCTAGATGAAAAGCAGGCTGATTGGTATGATGCGCGCGCGGAGCAATTTACGGGCATGAACCCACCGGTATTTATTTGGAAAGTGAATATGAAAATGTACCCGTTGGTGAGTGTGGTGGGGCGCGATATTTATGCGGATGGTACGGGGGCAATGCTGATTAAACCACTTGGCTTATTTGCGGCGGTGGATGAGCAGGGCAGTGACAAAATTGATGAAGCGGCGATGCATCGGTTTTTAGCGGAATTGGCGTGGTTTCCCTCTGGCGTGTTGAATGAATATATTAGCTGGGAAGCGATAGATGAGACATCTGCCCGCGCGACTATGGAATATAAAGGCATTAAAGCATCTGGGGTGTTTAGCTTTGATGAGGCGGGGGATTTGAAAGGCTTTAGCGCCATGCGTTATAGGGAGCTGGATGCGGATGCTGTGCGCAAAACTTGGGTGGTTGAAGTGGTGAATACCAGCGAAATGGACGGGGTGCGGCTGGCTAGCGAAATGACCCTAACCGCCGATGGCTTTTTGTGGCTGAAGTTGAAATTACTGGATGTTGAATATAATGTTGATCAGCTGCCGATGGGTGGCTAATCTGATGTTAATGTAATTATTGAGGGGTGGGTTATGAAACCAACATTTGAAATTGCGGTGCATGGCATTGTTTTGGGTACTGAGAAATATGACGAATGTGTGGAATTTTACCGCGACATTATTGGCTTGCCCGTTTGGTATGACAAGGGGCATTTGATATGTTTGCGGTTTGGTGATGGTTATTTGATGATTGAAACGGGCGGTTTTGCGCATGAGGGGGTGAAGCCTAATGATGACAACCCAACTATGTTGCGGTTTAATGTTGTGGATGTAAAAGCTGCATCTGATGCGTTGATCGCACGTGGGGTGGATGTTGAATATAAGAAATTTGACTGGGGTGAAGTGGGCACATTTTGCGACCCTGACGGCAATAAATGCGAGTTAAAAGACGCGACTGATCCGTATTTTAATTAAAAAAACCCCATTCGATGGGAATGGGGTTTTGTGTTATGTTAAGCGTCAGCTTTTAGCAGTTCGGTTGGGGTGTGATATTCATAACCCAGATCATCGGCTACGGCTTTATAGGTGATTTTGCCTTTATAGACGTTAAGGCCTGCGCGTAGATGTTTGTCATCTAATAATGCTTGTTTATAGCCTTTATCGGCCAAGGTGAGGGCGAAGCCTAATGTGGCGTTGTTTAGGGCGAAAGTGGATGTGCGCGCTACGCCGCCCGGCATGTTGGCCACGCAATAATGCACAACTTCGTCGACAATATATGTCGGGTCGGCATGGGTTGTGGCTTTTGAGGTTTCGAAGCAACCGCCTTGGTCGATGGCTACATCAACAAGCACACTGCCTGCACGCATGCGGCTGATCATGTCTCTGGTGACTAATTTAGGCGCTGCGGCACCCGGGATGAGCACGGCACCGATGACCACATCGGCATCTAAAACATATTGTTCTAGATTGTCGTGGGTTGAGTAGATGCAGTTGATTGTGCCGCGGAAAATATCGTCTAGTTCACGCAAGCGGTCTAATGAACGGTCTAGCACGGTGACGTTGGCGCCCATGCCGACGGCCATTTTTACGGCATTGGTGCCGACCACACCGCCGCCGATGACGGTGACGTTAGCTGGTGCTACGCCTGGTACGCCGCCGAGCAATAGGCCGTTACCTGCTTGGGCTTTTTCGAGGCAATGAGCGGCTGCTTGGATGGACATTCGGCCCGCCACTTCGCTCATTGGGGCAAGTAGTGGTAATGTGCCATTATCGGCGGTTACGGTTTCGTATGCGATGGCCACGCAGCCAGACGCGATTAGTAATTTTGTTTGCTCTGGATCGGGTGCTAGGTGCAAATATGTGTAGAGCAATTGGCCGGGGCGCAACATTTTGCATTCGTTGGCTTGGGGTTCTTTGACTTTGACAATCATTTCGGCGGTGGCGAAAATTTCTTCGGCGGTGTCGATGATTTTGGCGCCGATATTTGTGTAATCTTGATCGGTAAAGCCAATGCCCATGCCTGCATCTTTTTGCACAATCACTTGGTGACCATGATTGATTAGCTCACGCACGCTGCCTGGTATCAGGCCGACACGATATTCGTGGTTTTTAATTTCTTTAGGGACGCCAATTAACATGATGTTTTCCTTTTTTCTTCTGTTCTGATTTGTAGAAGTGTTTTTTCGACTTGCTCAACGCCGTTGACAATGGCGGTGATAAGTGTGTCGATTTCGGTTTCGGTGATGACAAAGCTTGGGCATAAAGCAATGGTATCGGCGGTGGGTAGGCCACGTGCTAAGGCTTTATGCTGGCGAATGGCAGCTTGCAAGGTTTGTGCGGCTTTGTCGGATTTTTCGAAGAAGGTTTTTGGCTGTTGGCTTTTGACCATTTGGAGGCCAGCCAGCAGGCCTGCGCCGCGTATTTCGCCGATTAGTTCGCTGCCTTGTAAGCGGTTGCGTAGTTCGCGGTGCATATATTCACCCCTTTGCTTGGCTTGGCTGACCAAATCTTCGCGTTCCATAATTTCGAGGTTTTTAAGCGCGACGGCACAGCCTGTGGGGTGGCCGCCATAGGTGAAACCATGGAAGAAAGCGCCCAATTGATCGGCTTCTGCGACCAAGACATCCCAAACTTTGGGACCGATGAACAGAGCTGATAGTGGGAAATAACCAGAGGTTATGCCTTTGGCGGTGCTCATTAAATCGGGTTTGAAATCATAATATTGATGGGCGAACCACTCGCCTGTGCGGCCAAAGCCTGTGATGACTTCATCGGCAACCAGCAGCATATCGTATTTATCACATAATTTGCGCAGGGCTTGGAAATAGCCTTTAGGCGGGGTGATGACACCACCTGCGCCATAGATAGGCTCGGCGAAGAAGGCTGCAACATGGTCTGCGCCGCCTGCATCTTTGATGATTTGTTCGATTTCATCCATCATGCGGATGGTGAAATTGGCTTCGGTTTCGCCTTCTAGGCCATCCTTATAAAAATGCGGTTTAGGGGCGCGCAATATGCCGTCTATTGGTAAATCAAACGCGGAGTGGAAGGACGGAATGCCTGTGAGGCTCGCGGCGGCAACTGTGGTGCCGTGATAGGCGTTAACGCGGGCGATGATTTGCTTTTTATTCGGCTTGCCACGCATATTGTTATAATAGCGGACGAGTTTAAATGCAGTGTCGTTACAATCTGAACCTGACGTGCCGTAATGGACGCGAGAAAATACGCCTTTGGTGAGGGAGAGTAGTTTTTCGGATAATTCTATTTGTGGTTGGTTGGAGGCTGCAGCGAAAGTTTGTGAATAGCCTAAATTGCTGGCGGCATCTAACATAGTCTCGCCCAATTCTTTGCGACCATAGCCGATGTTAACGCACCAAAGGCCTGCCATGCCATCTAGTAGCTCGCCATCATTGTGGCTTGTGATGTGCGCGCCGTGGCCACCTGTAAAGATGCTGGTGCCATTTTCTAGCACATCTGAAATAGATGATGCGGGGTGTAATATGGTGTTTTTGTTGATTTCAACTAATTTTGCAAAATTATCTGCTGACATGATGTGTCTCCCAATTAAGTTCAGTATGGCAGGGTTTTAGGTGTTTTATTTTTGAATTTTAGTTCTAATTCAACAATTAAAAGTTAATTTTTGAGAAACAACAGAAGAATCTACTGTTGCTATCGGATAAGCTGATTCTAACCAAAGAGGGATATATGATAAAAAAACAGCAGCCTGTTATGGCTTGGATTGCCGCGCAGCAGGCTGATATGTTGGCCAAAACCATTGATTGGTGCAATGTAAATACGGGCAGTGCAAATTATGATGGCTTGTTGGCCTTTGCCGCTAAATTGCAGCGCGAATTTGCCTGTTTGGGCGATGTTGAACTGATTGATTTGGCTGATCGCTTGGTGGTTGATGATGCGGGGAATGAAGTTGCTTATGCCTCTGCGCCGTTGTTGCGATTGCACAATCCATGCGCGGGTAAGCCATCGATATTGTTGGTGGCGCATTATGACACTGTCTATGCGCGGGATCATGAATTTCAGACTTGTATAATGGATGGTGATAAATTGCGCGGGCCTGGTGTGGCTGACCTTAAGGGCGGCATGGTGGTGATGTTATATGCCTTACAAGCGTTGGAAAAATCTGGCCTGATGGACGAGGTGGGTATTGAGATTTTGCTCAACCCTGATGAAGAAATTGGCTCGCCAGCATCTGGTGCTTATTTGATTGAGCGGGCGAAATATCATGATGTTGGGTTGATATTTGAACCTGCTTTGGCTGATGGCACATTGGTGGGTGCGCGTAAGGGCTCGGGTAATTTTACGGTTCGGGTTCAAGGTAAAGCTGCCCATGCGGGGCGGGAGATTGAAGCCGGGCGTAATGCCTTGGTGCAGCTGATGAAGATATTGACGGAAGTGGAAGCTTTGCACGGTGCACGTGATGAATTGACGGTGAATGTTGCGCATATTAATGGTGGTGGGGCGCTGAATATGGTGCCTGATATGGCGGTGGGGCGGTTTAATTGCCGACTTAATAGTGTTGAGGATGCTGTTTGGTTGGAAAGTCAGCTAGATGAATTGGTGGCAAAATATAATGAAATTGAGGGGTATAGCGTCGAAAAGTTTGGCGGTATCACTCGAAATCCTAAGCCTGCGACTGAAGCTAATTTGCACTTGCAAGAATTTGTTGCCAAAACGGGTGCAATGCTTAATATCGAGGTATCGTTTAAACATACGGGTGGGGTATGTGATGGCAATAATCTGATGCAATCGGGGTTGCCGAATATCGATACTTTGGGGGTTCGCGGGGCTAATATTCATAGCCCTGATGAATATATGATCGTTGAAAGCCTTACTGAGCGGGCGCAATTTGTGGCATTGATATTAATGCGCATGGCGAACGGAGAGTATAGTTTTAAACGGGATGTGCCTAAAGAGGAGGGGTGACATGCAGATTGTGAGACCTGTAAAGACTGATGATTTAGAAGCTTTGATGCAGCTTGCCAAAAAAACTGGCGGTGGCATGACCAGTATGCCTGCCGATTATGACCTGCTTGCTAAGCGCATTGCTGACAGTGTAACGGCTTGTGAAAGTGAGCTGACAGGCGATGATGGCGCGACGTATTTTATGGTGCTCGAAGACACCGCCACGGGTGATTTGGTTGGCACCACGGCGATATATACCAATGTGGGTTTGGACCTGCCATTTTATACTTATAAAGTGCTGCGGGTGATGCAAAGATGCCCCGAGCTTGACCATATTCAAGAAACTCAACTTTTAACTTTGACCAATGATTTTACGGGATCGACTGAAATTGGGTCGTTATTTTTGCTGCCTGAATTTAGGTTTGGTGGCAATGGGGCCTTGCTTTCTCGTGCGCGCTATATGCTGATGGGCAATCGACCTGAGCGGTTTGGTGAAAAAACCATTGCTGAAATGCGCGGGTTTAGAGATGAAGATGATAAATCGCCCGTTTGGGAGCATTTGGGCATTAAATTCTTTGGCATTGCGTTTGATGATGCGGATATTATGTCGGGGGTGAGTGATAAGAGGTTTATTTCTGACCTGATGCCGAAATATCCTATTTATATCGACTTGTTGCCGAAGGTGGCGCAAGAGGCGATTGGGGTGCCGTTTCCTGCGAGTTTGCCTGCGTTAAAAATGCTGCAAAAAGAGGGCTTTCGGTATACCAATTATGTTGATATTTTTGATGGCGGGCCGACGGTTGAGGTTTATACGGCTGACATTCATACCATTCAACAAACGCGGACGTTGCGGGTATCGGGTTTTGTGGAATTGCCTGAAACTAAGAATAAAATGCTGATTTCGACGGGTTATTTGCGGCGGTTTAAATGTTGTTTGGCGGATGTGCATATTGACGGTGAAGAGCTGCAGATTAGCCCCACATTGGCTGATATTTTGAATGTGAAAATTGGCGATGAATTGAAAGTTGCGCCAGGGCGGGTGGTTGATGATGGGCGGTTTACTACGTCTACAAAAGCATTTTAAGAGGTGAATATGTATACTAAAAATTGTTATATTGATGGCGCTTGGGTGCAAGGTGCGGGCGTTGAATTTAGCTCATACGACCCTGCCAATGGCGATGTTGTATGGTGTGGCCACGCGGCGAGTGCGGCGCAGGTGAATTTGGCTTGTGAAGTGGCGGGTAGAGCGCAGGGTGAATGGTCGGCTTTGGGTTTTGAAGGGCGCGCGTTGATTATACGTAAATATCGCGAACTGATTGAGGCGCATAAAGCGGAGCTGGCCGAGATGATTAGCTGTGAGATGGGTAAACCATTGTGGGACGCTGTGGGCGAAGTGGCGGCGATGATTGGTAAGATTGCGTTAAGCGAGAGTGCTTATGCCAAGCGTACTGGTGAGGCAGCGGTCGAGCAAACTGGCTTTAGCAGTGTGTTACGGCACAAAGCGCATGGTGTGGTGGCGGTGTTTGGGCCGTATAATTTTCCGTGTCATCTGCCGAATGGGCATATTGTGCCGGCATTATTGGCGGGCAATTGTGTGTTGTTTAAGCCGAGTGAGGTGACGCCTAAAACGGGTGCATTTATGGTGCATTTGTGGGATTTGGCTGGCTTGCCCAAAGGGGTGATCAGCTTGTTGCAAGGTGAGAAGAATATTGGCATTGCGCTGTCTAAGGCTAAGCTTAATGGTTTGTTTTTTACGGGATCATCGGCCACGGGCAAATATTTGCATAAGCATTTTGCGGGGCGGCCTGAAGTGATGTTGGCGCTGGAAATGGGCGGTAATAACCCGTTGATTGTGGCGCAGGTGAGTGATGTTGAGGCGGCTTGTTATCATATCATTCAATCGGCATTTATAACATCTGGGCAAAGATGCACTTGTGCACGAAGGTTGATTTTGTTGGATGGTGAAGCTGATGAGATTTTAGCGAAATTGGTGGAGATGAGTAAGGCGTTGCGGGTTGGTTTGTGGAATGATGATGATGAGCCATATATGGGGCCGTTGGTGAATGGCAAGGTGGCTAATGATTATATGCTGACTTATGCTAATTTGGTGATGCGCGGTGGTAAAGCCTTGCTTGACCCGAAGAAATTGCGTGATATTGATGCCTTGGTTTCGCCTGCTATTGTTGATGTGACGGGGGTTGAAGATATAGTGGATGAAGAGATTTTCGCGCCTTTATTGCAAGTTTATCGGGTGGCAGATTTTGACGCGGCGATTGCGGTGGCTAATGATACTAAATACGGCCTGTCAGCGGGAGTTATTTCGGACAATCGGGATTTATATGAGGCTTATTTGAGCCGTTCGCATGCGGGGATTATTAATTTTAACCGCCAGACCACAGGGGCTTCGGGTGCGGCGCCGTTTGGTGGGGTGGGCTGCAGTGGCAACCACAGGCCGAGTGCGTTTTATGCGGCTGATTATTGTGCTTATCCGATTGCCTCGGTTGAGGCTGATGAGGTGGTGATGCCCAAACAGTTGCCGATTGGTTTTGGGGCTTAATATGACATTTAAAGAATATAATTTTGATGGCTTGGTTGGGCTGTCGCACCATTATGGTGGGCATAGTTTTGGCAATGTGGCGTCTCGTTCTAACTCGGCGGCTGTATCTAACCCCAGAGAAGCTGCCTTGCAGGGCTTGGCTAAGGCTAAGGCTTTGGCCGATGCGGGGCGTGAAAATGGCTTGTGGGGGCAGGGCATATTGCCGCCGCAAGAACGGCCATTTTTGCCTGCTTTGCGCGGATTGGGGTTTGTGGGTAGTGATGCGGATATTATTGCGCAATCGGCTCAACATCACCCGCAAATATTTGCTAAATGTTGCAGTGCTGCCAGTATGTGGACGGCCAATGCGGCGACGGTTTCACCTTCGCTTGATACGCAAGATGGGCGGTTGCATTTTACGCCTGCTAATTTGGTGGCTATGTATCATCGGTCGATTGAGCATGAAACTACGGGCAATGTTTTGAAGGCTATATTTGCTGATGAGGGGCATTTTGCGCATCATGAGGCTTTGCCGCAAAATATGCTTTATGGCGATGAAGGTGCGGCTAACCATACGCGGTTTTATGATGATATCAGCAAGCAAGGTGTTGAATTTTTTGTTTATGGGGCGGAAGCTTTGGGTGATGGGGTGAAACCTGCTAATTTTCCTGCGCGGCAGACGCTAGAAGCATCTACTATTATCGCACGAAGTCATGGGTTGGGTGCTGATAAGACGGTGTTTGCGCAGCAACATCCTGATGCGATTGACGCTGGGGTGTTTCATAATGATGTGATTGCGGTGGGGCATGGGAATTTTATGATGTGTCATGAGATGGCGTTTCTGCATCCGCAGCAAACTTATGCTGAATTGGAGGCTGCGCTTGGTGCTAAGCTATTTGTGCATGAGGTTAGCGCTGAAGATTTGCCGATTGAGGATGTGGTTTCATCTTATTTGTTTAACTCTCAAATCATTGGCAACGCTAAAGATGGCATGACGATTATTGCGCCTGAAGAGAGTGCGAAAAATGCGCGGGTGAAAGCGGTGATTGATCGGATTATTGCTGACAATGGGCCGGTAAATGCAGTGCGTTATTTTGATGTGAAGCAGAGCATGCAAAATGGTGGCGGGCCTGCTTGTTTGCGTTTGCGGGTGTTGATGAATGATGATCAAGTGGGCGCTATAAAGGCGCGGGTGATGTTGGATGATGGGCTTTATGCTGATTTGGTGACTTGGGTGGAAAAACATTATCGCGAGCGTTTGGTAGTGGCTGATATGGCGGGTGCGGCATTTTATACTGAATGCTGTTCAGCGCTTGATGAATTGAGTAAAATAATGCAACTTGGTCATGTTTACGATTTTCAAAAATAGGGGTGGTCTATGACTCTTGATAAAGTGGCTTTGGTGACAGGGGCAGCGCGCGGCATTGGCTTGGCGATTGCTAAGCAATTTTTAGCCGAAGGTTATAAAGTGGCATTGTTGGATGTGCGAGATGACGAGCTTGCTAATGCGGTTGCAGACATCGCACGGCCTGATGACATATTGCCGTTGCTATGTGATGTATCCAATCCTGAGCAAGTTGAACGCGCCATTGCTGACTGTGTGGCTGAGTTTGGTGGTTTAACCACTTTGGTGAATAATGCTGGCACCGCGAGTTTTAAGCCCATAACAGAGACGAGTTTTGAGGATTGGTCTTATATATTGGGGGTTAATTTATCTGGGCCATTTTTAATGGTGCAGGCCGCCACGCCGCATTTGGCAAAAAATGGTGGCGCGGTGGTGAATATTACGTCTATTTCGGGTTTTCGCGCCAGCACTTTGCGGGTGGCATATGGGGTGAGTAAGGCTGGTTTGGCGCAGCTGACTAAGCAACAAGCGGCTGAACTTGGTGAGCTTGGCATTCGGGTGAATGCGGTGGCGCCAGGGCCTGTGAATACGGCTATGGCGCAAAAGGTGCATTCGGCCGAAATTAGAGCCGCTTACCATGATTCAATACCGCTAAATCGTTACGGCACAGAAGATGAAATTGCCAATATGGTGCTGTTTTTATGCAGTGATAAAGCCAGTTATATGACGGGGCAGGTTATCGCGGTGGATGGCGGGTTTGAATCGACAGGCATTGGCTTGCCTGAACTTAGAAAGTGATGGTTTAAACCAATAAAACCCCGCCACAGATAATGTGAACGGGGTTTTGGGATATTGAATAGTGAGTAGAGGGAGGCTATTCTTTATCTGATTTTTCGTCTAGGTTTTTTTTGTGAGCCTGAAAATCGGCAAAGCTGGCTTCATCTTTGGCATGTTTTTGCCATGCCATATAATCGTTAAACTGTTGTTCCTCAGTTTTTGCAGCATTTTCGCGCTGTTTGGTTTCTTCGGTATATTCAGCTTGCTTTTCGGCTTTATAGGCTTGGTATGCTGCATTGTCTGGGTTGTTGCCTTTGTGACTCCAACTGCCTTTCAAATCATCAAATTTCTCTTTGGCGATGGGTGAATACTCATCATAGGTATTTTTAATTGTGCGGCCAATGTTTACATCTTTGCCCAATGCAAGCCATGCTGCGGTGGCAATGCCAACAGGTGCAGCGATGACGAAGCCGCCGACCATGAAAGCAATGTTGGGGAATGTCCAATTGCTTTGGCCTTTATATTTAGTGAATTTTTCTTTATTTTGTGAATCTGACATAATTGTCTCCTTTGCTGTTACCCTATTGAAATGGGGTGTTTTGGGATAAGTTCAAGAGGCGGGGGTAAATATTTAATATATTGATTTAAAACAAAAAAACCCCGCTCAATGAATGAACGAGGCTTTTGGTTTTAGCGATAAATGAGGGGCATTTATTTCGCTCGCGGCTATTTTTCACTGCGTGAAAGCCTTCGCGGGAGCGGCACATAAGTGCCGGGCGCTCAATGCGCCAAAAACTTAGGCAATAAGTTGCCTAAGTTTAGCTTCATAGGAATAGAAAG
The DNA here is from genome assembly GCA_002400495.2 of Alphaproteobacteria bacterium. GTDB lineage: Bacteria > Pseudomonadota > Alphaproteobacteria > Rhizobiales > OSC116 > OCS116. The sequence continues at coordinate 43,354 of NVQL02000061.1, forward strand.
GGAGGCTATTCGCTATCGTCTGATGTTCTCATTTCAGTTGCCGCTTTGGCAGCAGCTTTTTGAGCTTGCATAAATTGATCAAATTCGGCTTGATCTTTTGATTTTTGAAGACTGATCACAAAGTTGTTAAACGCTGTTTCTTCTTCTTTTAATTGCTCTTTGCGGCGTTGCATTTCTTCTTCTAAACGGCTGATGCTGTCATGTTTATATGAGTCAAACGCGCTGTTGCCAGTATGGCTATAATGATGGCGAGATTTGAACTTTTGTTTCATAGAAGGCGCGCCTGAGTTGAATTTGCTTTTAATGCTGCCTAGAATGTCGACATTTTTGCCGATGACTAACCAAGCTAAAACTGCAAAGCCTACAGGTGGAAATAGCATAAAGCCACCAACCATGAATGCGATGTTTGGCAGACGCCAGTTGCTGTTACTATTGCGACATTTATATTGATTATTTGTAGCTGAATGGTTCATTATGTTTCCTTTGATTTCCTTTTTGCTGTTACCCTATAGAGATGGTTAGGATGGATGGATTTTCAAGATTATTTTAAAAATATTTCCATTAATTCAACTAACTTATTGAAAATATGTATATTTTACTATATTTGCGAAAAATTTCAGATATCGTATATAATGAATTACATGAGAATCAATTAATTTTAGGAGATGATAATGGACGGATTTACTATTTTTGTGATCGTGGTGCTGGTTGTGGTGCTGATCATTGTATTGCGCTCGATACGTTTGGTGCCGCAAGGTTATCAATATACGGCAGAGCGGTTCGGGCGTTATTTTAAGACTTTAAAGCCTGGTTTGAATATATTGGTGCCGATTATTGACGGCATTGGCCATAAAGTGAATATGATGGAACGGGTGTTTAATGTGCCATCGCAAGAAGTGATTACCAAAGACAATGCTATGGTGGCGGTTGATGGCGTGACATTCTTTGTGGTGTTGGATGCTTCTAAAGCCTCTTATGCGGTGAATGATTTAGAAAATGCTTTGCTTAACCTGACCATGACCAACATTCGGAATGTGATGGGCAGTATGGATTTGGATGAATTATTATCTAAACGTGATGAAATTAATGTGCGGTTACTTAGTGTGGTAGACAAAGCGGCCGAAACTTGGGGTGTGAAAGTCAC
>NVQL02000072.1 GCA_002400495.2 Alphaproteobacteria bacterium
AACGCCATGGCTCACAGACCGCACCATTGATTTCATCAAACAACATCAATCCGGCAATCCATGGATGGCACATATTTCCTACATTAAGCCCCATTGGCCTTACATAGTCCCTGCCCCCTATCATAATATGTATAGCAAAGACGATGTGATACCCGTCATTCGTTCCTACAAAGAGCTAGAAAATCAACACCCCATTTTTAAAGAATTCACCCAAGGCATTATCAGCACTTCCTTTCACCGGCAGGAAGTCAGAGACACGGTTATCCCAGCCTATATGGGGCTAATTAAACAATGTGATGACCAACTGGGTAGACTGTTAGATTATTTGCAAGATAGCGGGCAGTTAGAAAATACCATGATTGTTTTGACCTCAGACCATGGAGATTATTTAGGCGATCATTGGAAAGGCGAAAAGGACTTATTCCACGAACCATCCGTAAAAGTACCAATGATTATTTATGACCCAAGCGCCAAAGCCGATGCCACCCGCGGAACAACCTGTAATGAGCTGGTGGAAGCCATCGACCTTGCCGCCACATTTGTAACCTACGCGTCTGGTAGCTATCCAGATCACATCATTGAGGGCAAATCCCTATTGCCATTTTTACATGGCGAGACACCTGCAAAATGGCGCGAATATGCAATCAGTGAATATGATTATTCAGCCACCAATGTCGCCAAAAATCTAGACATCGCCCCCAAAGATGCGCGCCTATTTATGGTGGTGACCAAAAAATGGAAATTCATGCATTCTCTAGGCGGCTTTCGCCCGATGTTGTTTGATTTAATGAACGATCCAAATGAGTTAGAAGATTTAGGCGACGATCCTCGATTTGCAGATGTGCGAAAAAAACTATACGAACATCTGTTCGAATGGGCGTTACGTCCCTCGCAACGCACAACAAAATCTGATGATGAAATTTACGCCGCCAGAACCGGCTCGAACGGCCGCGGCATATTGTTAGGCTTGGTTGATGGTTCTGAAGTTTCAGAAGAGCTGGTCGCCAAATATCTTGGCTCAATCGAGCAAGATTTCACCCCGCATAATCACGACACTTAAATTTAACACATCAGATTTATCCTAACCATAATTAAAGTAAGAATAAAAAAAGCCTCAGAAAAACTCTGAGGCTTTGTAATATTATATAGATTTATCTGACATCATTCGCCAACAACAATACCTTTTTCGGCATAATATTTTAACGCACCAGGATGATATTCAACAATGGTTGAGGGTGCCATTTTGGCTAAATTGGCTCGTTTAAACGCTCCAAAGCTAGCGCCAAGTTTTTCTTTATTCTCAGCAATCACTTTGGTCATGTTGTAAACCAACTCATCCGACACATCTTTATTGGTCAATAACAACCATGGAATTTCCACCAAGTTAGCATCTTCTGACATGCCCGGTATATTCTCATTGGCTTTGATCGAAATAAGATTGCCCGATGGCATTAATTTCTTAAACCGCGCCACAGCATCATCAGATAGGTCTAATGATACATATTTAATGCCACCACGGCCTTGCAATTGCGCGTTGACTTTTTTACCCGCGCCAGAGTTTAAGCTGATCAAAGTCAAATCCACATGGCCATCACCCAATGCAAAAATACCTTTCACAAAATTAGAAACCGGTATTTTTTCAAAATCATCATAGCTCATATCGCCATTGGCCAATGCACCCATAATGTAATAAGGAATGATGGTCGATGAGGTATATTCAGAGGCAATGCGCATGCCTTTGGCATTGGCTTTTAAGTCGGCAATGGTTTTGATGCCGCTGTCTGCTGCCACCATAAGGCCGGTTCTAAGTGGGAACATCACACCCACAACCCGTAAGTTCGGGTTGGCTCTGCCGTCAAAATTACCCTTGCCACTAAATGCAAATTCAGTTTCAACCGAGTTGGCAAATCCAAATTCAATCTCACCATTATTGATGAGTGGCAAATAGGCCGCCGTGCCAGATAATGGTTGGGTTCTGGCAACAATGCCAGCTTCTTGGTTGGCAATTTTTGCCACAGCTTGGCCAGTATTGTGCCCAAGGCTGCCCGGTTGGCCAGATGCGATACCCACCACACCTGCGGCCATAACGCTGCTGGTTAAAAGCGCAGTGCTGGTCAAAGCAATGGCTATTTTTTTCCCTAGATTCTTCATTTCACTCTCCCTCTTTTGTTTTACTTTACCTTATTTACAAGGTTTTCTTTATAAAATTTACTCAAATAAACTGTAAGTATTGCGATTAAAATACAGCTCACAATGTTCACATAAACCCATGCAATTGGCGCCAATGCGATGGGAAAGCTACAGAGCCCCAACAGCAAAAACATGCCTCGCGTCGGCCGCGCAAGCTTCCGGCTCATAAAGCCAACAACCGCCACAGACACGGCAAATACGCCAAATATAGCGCAGGCAAATGCCAGAACAATCTCGCTCCATGCGCTGTCTAATAACAATGCCGGCGTGCAAACAAATATAAATGGTATAATGTAAGCCGCCCAACCAATTCGCATGGCAGCCAGCCCAGTGTGCAGAGGGTTCGATTTTGTAATGGCGGCTGCGGCAAATGCAGCCAAAGCAATCGGTGGGGTGATCATCGACATCATGCCAAAATATAAGATAAACATATGCGCCGCAATCGGCGATACACCAGCTTCAACAATCGATGGTGCAACCAAAGCCGCCAACAAAACATAGACACCAGATGTCGGCATGCCCATACCCAATAAAATACAGATAAACGCCGATACAATCAGAATCAAAAATAGGTTATTGCCAATCGAGTCAACCAATAATAATGTCAGTGCAAACCCAAGCCCCGTCACGTTTAAAATGCCGATAACAAACCCAGCAGCCGCAACAATCAATATCAAATCAACCATTGATTTACCGGTGGATACAAATACGTTGAGCAATTTTTGTAAGGTTAAATAATCTTGCCCATAACGGCGAGAAAAACCAACAATGATGATGGCAATGCTGGCCATTAACGCGCTATCCGCCGGGTCTAACCGCCACCAAAATAACGATCCAAGCAACACTACAAATGGCAGGATAAAATGCCAGCCATCTTTCAGCACTTGCCGCATATTGGGTATGTCATCTTCAACAATTTTAACTTCATCTCGTCCAGCGATTAAATCAACTTGTAAAAAAATACTTATATAATAAAGCGCCGCAGGAATGACCGCCGCGCCGGCCACAGCCATATAAGAAATGTCTAAAAATTCAGCCATTAAAAACGCCGCCGCGCCCATAATGGGCGGAGTTAGCTGCCCACCGGTCGAAGCTATCGCTTCAATCGCACCAGCGTCTTGTTTAGAATATCCACCACGCCGCATCAACGGAATGGTGATCACCCCGGTGGTCACCACATTAGAGACTGCACTGCCCGAAATAGAGCCAAACAACGCCGAAGCCACCACCGATATTTTGGCACTGCCACCGCGGCTTTTGCCAGTCGCCGCCATGGCCAAATCAGTAAAAAATGCCCCGCCACCCGCAGCAAATAACAATTGCCCAAAAAATACAAATAGCAAAACAATAATCGTGCCGACCGCCAATGGCGTAGAGAATACCGCGCTCGGGTCAAACCCCACATATTGCACCAGTTTCACCGGTGACATTTCGCGGCCAATCAAAGCCCCCGGCACTTTATCGGCAAATAAAGCATAGATAAAAAATACCGAAACAATGAAAAATAACGACCAACCAGATTTGCGCCGCACACCCTCCAATACAAAGATGACCACAGTGCCACCAATGAGTGTTAAAATCGGTGGTCGATAAGCCTGCTCTTTTAATAAATCAGGATAGAATAAAGCCGCATAAAGCAACACAGCTAACGCAAATGCAGCCAGCGCCATGCCTAAATAACTCACACCCTTAGTTTCTTTTTGCGTAAAGCTTGATAGTAAAAATACAATGGCCATCGCCAGCCCGAGCTGAAACGCCATATATTGCTCGGTCAATATCGCATAACCAATACGGGTCGGGGCATCAACATTCCATAATATACAGGCAACAGTCATAATAACCGATAATGTCGAGGCTATTTTTGTCGAAATATTGCTGGCTTGTTGATCCATAATAACTGTTTAAGCCCCCAATGCCAAAATTGTCATCCGAGCAGGCTAGCACAGAATATTTATCATAAGTATATTAATTCCAATGCAGCGCTATAAGAAAAATGCATAGCATCGATGAGAATTGCAGGCCTTTATGATTACACCCAAAGGCTATTTTATCAATATCAAATAGACCATGATAAAATGAAAAATCGCCGCAACAATCACCAACAAATGAAAAACTTCATGATAGCCAAAATACAATGGCCAAGGGTTTGGCCGCTTCACTGCATAAATAACCGCACCAATCGCATAGACAATGCCGCCCGCTGCCAATAAAACAATCGACATCAACCCAATGCCATCAAACAATTCTGTCATATAAGGAAAAATAACCACCCCTGTCGCCAAATATAATATGGCGTTTAGAAATTTCGGCAAATTGGTAAACCAGATTGATTTGACAATGCCGACAATGGCAACAATCCAAATCGTCCATAACAAAACACGCATGGATTGATCAGAAAGTCCCAACATAGCCACCGGCGTAAATGTGCCGGCAATCATAAGATAAATAGCGCTATGGTCAAATTTTCGCATCAATGCTCTATTCTCAACCGACCAATTGACCCGGTGATAAAGCGCACTAATGCCAAGCATACTCACCACACCAAACGCATATACCACAATAGAGATCAATTCAAACCCACTGGTGGTCAAGGCCATCAACATAAGTAAAGCGCCAACGCTAACAAAAAACATAGCCTCGTGTGAGCGCCCTCTTAACAGCGGTTTTTTAATCATCTCATTCGCCACATTCACACTCCCAATAATTCTTGTTGCAGTGGTTTATTGGCAAGCAATTCATCTTTACCAATGGTCATTTTCACCACGCCCTTTTCCATAATATACGCCCGATCTGCAATCGAAAGGCAAAAATCCAAATCCTGTTCAGCAATCAAAATCGCAATGTTGCGCTGGCTGTTTATGCGTTTCAAAACCCCGGCCATTTCATCGATTATCGACGGCTGCACCCCTTCTGTAGGTTCATCCAACAATAATATTTTGGGCAGGGTTGCCAAAGCTCTGGCCAATGCCAATATTTGTTGCTGCCCACCAGATAAATCTGCTGCCAAATCTTTGGCTTTGGGTTTCAAAATCGGAAAATCCTGCATGGCGGCCTCAACCGCCGGCTTCCAACTAAGCCCGTTCGATGCCGCCGCAACCGCTATATTTTCAATCACCGTCATACGCGGGAATACATAGCGCCCTTGCGGCACATAGCCCAGCCCAAGCTGCGCTCGTTTGGCGGTCGATTGCGGCGTCACTTTGCCATCTATTTCAATATGTCCCGCACTGGCATCAATAAGCCCGGTCGCATATTTCAACAATGTAGTTTTACCCGCGCCATTTCGGCCTAACAAGCCGACAATTTCACCCGGTTTCACATGGATAGAGGCGTCACGAATGATGATGGTCTTCCCATACCCGCCAGTGGCGTTTACAATTTTAAACATGCGCCCGCCTCCCCAAATAGATATCAAGCACCCGATCATCTTGGCGTAAATCCTCAATATTGCCTTCAGCAAACACCTCACCTTGGTGCAATACAGTCACATGCCCGGCCAAAGTGGTTACAAATTCCATATCATGTTCAACCACAATAACCGTGGTGTATTTGGCCAAAGTTCGGATCAATAAGGACAACTCCCG
>NVQL02000062.1 GCA_002400495.2 Alphaproteobacteria bacterium
CTCTTGTTTAAACTCTGATGTAACTTTGTGTCCCATTTATATTCTCCTTATACGCAGTATATGCGGTTAAAGAAGCGGCACAATACCGGGACACGACCAGTTTTTGGTTTTGTCATTGATATTCCCTTTCTAAATTCATTCTTTCACTTAAATAGAAAATATAACTTAAGTCATTGAAACGAAAAGCATCCAAAGATACCTTATTCTTCTCGGATAATTTTAGAATTGATTGGCAATTATCAAATTTCAGGAAAATGTAATAATCTAATATTTCCTCATTATCTGATTTCATGCGCACTGCAATGGTTATGTCAGGCCGTAATCCAATATCAAATCTAATTTTCCACCTTGATGAACCAGCCTTCGTTGCCAAATGCCGTGCGACAACCACTGAAACATTGAACTCATTGCTAACGGTAATTATATCTGTCTTAGGATTGCGTTCAATTGTTGCTCCTAATTCAATTATTTGGTCAATTATCTGCTCAACAATCTCAGAATGATAAACCCGCAATCGTTTGTTTATCTCAATATATCTGTAATCTCGGTCAGGTTCGAACCCAACCAACTTATAGGCTCTTAATAGGCTGCCAAAGCGGGTTTTGTAATTACTACTAAGGGCAACATTAGCTTCATCGATGATAACACCTGAAAGATATCCGTGTTTTTTGTATAGCTTCGACAAATCCCTAAGCATTTCCTCATTGGAATATCTATAGTTGCGAATTCGTATTATTTCCTGAGCTTTGTCGAATATTTCAACTAAAATAGCTTTGTCAAATACAGCTATGGCACGCACCCACTCATTTGGTGGGTTTTTTATATGTGCTACTTTAAGTTTAAAAGAAGTGCGGTTGAAAACATTGTTGCCTATATATTTTTCATTGCTCAAAATTTGATGAATTGTAAGCCTTGTCCAATCTCTACCTAAATCTGTTTTTATGCCTTTATTATTGAATATAGCTGCAATTTCAGTCTCATTTTTATCTTCATTTATAAACAAGTCATAAATGAGCCTAACATTAGCCAGTTCTTCCTCTGGACCCAGGATTAAAATGACACGATCCGTCAAAAAACTCTTATGTTGACCTTTTTTTAATATACCCTTTTTATTACCGTGCTCATCAATAAGCATTCTGCGCAAACCATAGCCAGCAGGGCCGCCTTGCTTATAACCACGTTGAATTAAATTGCACTGCCCTGCAAATACTTTTGCAGATAGTTCTCTGCTATATTCGGATGCCATATTTTGCTTTATTAATTTAAAGACTTCTGATGGCATGCTTCCATCATTGACAAACTGTTCCGCGCAAAAATGTATATTTATCTTATTTTGCCAGCAAATATATTCGAAATGAGCGAATTCATTAATAGTAACAAAACGGCCCCACCTGCTTACATCATATACAAGAATGGCACTAAACTTGGCCAACCCAGTTTTAACAATATCAATCATACGCAAAAAATCAGGTCGTCCCTTTGTATGTAACCCACTTTTACCCCGATCCACAAAGTGTTCAATAATATTAATATTATTGTTGTATGCATATTATTCAATCAAGTTGAGTTGATTTTCTGGAGAAAATTTCTGATGATCTGTAGACATTCTAACATAGCTAACAGCTATTATCTTATCATCCGACATTCGACCTCCTCCCTTTATATTACTTCATTAATTCAAGTCTTTTAGTTCAATTTCATTAACTTAATAAGTTTTCATTTTTATATCAACTATCAAACATACGATTTATATATAGTACTTTTAAGCATAATAAGACTTATATATAAGTCTTTATTGTTATTTTATTCAAGGTGTGATAGATTGAGCTATAATGAATTGGATTGAATATGACCAAAACTAGAAAACGTGTTTATTCAGCTTATAGTCAAGACGCCATGGGGCTGCTGGGTGCCACGATACGCGCCGAACGTAAGGCAAAAAAAATGACAGAACCAGAACTAGCAGAGCGGGTTGGTGTTTCACGTAGCTTAATTCAACGCATCGAAAGAGGCGACATGAATTGCGGCATAGGGTTGGTTTTCGAAGCGGCATATATTCTAGGTATTCCGCTATTTGAGGCTGAGCCAAGTCGACTAACCAACCACATTCTTGATGTGATAGATAGACTCACATTACTTCCAAAAACCATTAGAAAGAAAAACAAGGTAATCAATGATGAGTTCTGAAAGCAAATTAACGGAAGCCTATGTTTGGATTTGGTTGCCAGATAGAACGGAACCAATCGTTGCAGGTAAACTAGAGCAAGATGGCCAGAACCTGATCTTTGCCTACGGAAAAAGCTACCTAGAACGGCAAGAAGCCATTTCAATTTATGAAGCAGAATTGCCATTGAAAGCAGGAACATTGCCACTTTTAAATGGTCTTTCAATACCAAATTGCATTCGGGACGGAGCCCCAGACGCATGGGGGCGTCGGGTCATCATAAACCGTCAGATGGGTTTAAAAGGTGCTGATATTGATCCCATGCAGCTGAACGAACTAACATATTTATTACGATCTGGATCGGATCGAATTGGTGCTTTAGACTTTCAACAATCAGCTACCCAATATATTCCAAGACAATCTATGGGGGCAACATTGATTGAACTTATGAGTTCAGCAGAACGCGTTGAAAAAGGCATTCCTCTGTCACCAGAACTAGATTTGGCCTTGTATCACGGCAGTTCAATTGGTGGTGCACGCCCCAAAGCACTTATCAAAGATGGCGAGACAAAATATATCGCAAAATTTTCTGGTAGTTCAGATACCTACAGTGTCGTAAAGGCCGAATTTATTGCTATGCGGTTAGCGGCAATGGTGGGAATTAATGTTGCACCCGTAAAATTGACCAAGGCTGCACATAAAGATGTTTTGCTCATCGAACGTTTCGATAGAGTTTTGACAAATAAGGGCTGGCAACGTAAATCAATAATTTCTGCCCTTACAATTTTGGAACTAGATGAAATGTTGGCCAGATATGCTAGCTATGAAAAACTAGCAGAGATAATCCGTACTAAATTTACCTCTCCTAAACAAACACTAAAAGAGCTCTTCAAACGAATTATTTTCAATATATTGTCTGGCAATAATGATGACCACGCCAGAAATCACGCAGCTTTTTGGGATGGAAAATCTCTAACCCTCACTCCCGCCTATGACATATGCCCACAAATTCGTGCTGGAGGAGAAACAACTCAAGCGATGCTCATTCATGGAGCAAACAGATATAGTCAACTGAAAGTCTGCGTGGATGCATCGCATATATTCCATTTATCAGAGAATGAGGCTCTAAATATTATTGAATATCAAAAGTCAATAATTGAGGATAATTGGAATGCAATTTGTGACCAAGCCGAATTAAATCAAGTCGACAAAAATCTATTTTGGCATCGACAATTTTTAAATCCGTATGCCTTCGAAGGATTAAATGCGTGAAATTGTCTTCACGCCAATTTGCTTGAGAAAATATTTTACGAAAAATCGCGGGTACTTTTTTGAAAATGCGATTGTTCGGTGAATTTGGCGGGTACTTTGCGGGTACTAGTCAATTTGGCACCCAATTGAATCAAATACTTAACTAAATATCAGTCCGATCGATCATAGGGGCAACGGAAAAGCGTCTATTTACCGTAATTGGTGATTTTTGGCTATAAAGTTGGCTATTAAGGTGATTTAGTGAATTTAAATTTGTTTTATTTTCTACCATATTCACCGATTTACTGACATTTTAGTGTTTTACATGTTCCATATATGTACCACGGAAGAAGCTCAGGTAAAATAAATGGTTTCATTTATTATTCAAAAAAGAACCAGAAAAACAGGAGTTATTGGAAACAGATCTCTTGTTCGTCTTCTTGATAAAGATGTGTGCGTTTATAGCACATCCAGAACGTTTTCCAAGAAAATTGCTGCATCAAACTAGGGTAAACAAAAGGTTTTAGAATTAGAAGAAGATGGCATCCCTAAACGCAATGCCTAAAACCCTTCACCAAAGTTAAAAATACCAGCTTCGCGGGCGATGTTTCAATTAAATGGTTTGAAGATGGCACATTAAGCGTTTCAGCAAACTGCATCGATCGGCATCTAGCCAAACGTGGCGACCAAACTGCGATTATTTGGGAAGGCGATAACCCAGATGAGTCAGAAAATATTACTTATAACGAACTACATAAATAAACAAGTTTGCCTGTTCGCCAATATGCTCAAAGCCAATGCGTCAAAAACGGCGATGTTGTTACAATGCATATGCCGATGGTTCCCGAAGCCGCCTATATTCCTGCTCAGCCCAAACCGCCCACAGCGGTGGCCCAAACTGTTATTGTTGTCGTAAAATATCCATAGGAGATATGATCACCTCCCAATTCTTGCATTGCAGTATCGGCATCAAAAAATTTATTATCAGCATCGGTATCCACGACTTTAAAAAAATCACCCGATCGTTATAAGGGACGAAGTCGAGGAGGCCCCACTACAGAGATCCATGTTGTAACGGATGCGCGTGGTTTAGATGTTGTGGTTTTTATGTTTTTTAAAATTTTTCACTATTTATGTTCAATAGATGAAGTCGCTCTCCTATGCGTTCTTTGCATATCAAGTTTTAATTAGGTTTGAAGAAAATAGAAATTCGAGAGTGAATATTAGTTTATATGCAAAACATTAATTGACATACAAACTAATATTCACTAATTTCGATTGCGAGCACAAAAAATATTAGGTTTGTGTTAATCCAATAATTCTCTTGGGAGGGAATATGTATTTCATTAAAAAATCCAAATCCATTGCAATTGGTTTAAGTTTGGTGGCTCTGGCGAGTTTCTCAAACGTTTCGGCTGAGCCTCATAAAGCTATTTCATTCATTTCAGGCGGCCCAACGGGTACTTGGTATCCAACCGCGGCTGCGATTTCTGAAATGGTCAATGGTCACTATGATGGTCAACCTGTCACAACAATTCCTGGCAAAGGTGCCATTGGGAACCCATTACAGGTGGGTTCTGGCAAAGCAGAATTCGGCCTTTCTTATGGTCCCTTCTTAAAGCTCGCTTACGAAGGTAAAAATGAAGTTTATGACATTGACGGGTTTAAAAACCTGCGGATGGTAGCCAATGTGGTTGCAAACACGGTTCACATTGTGTTGGCCGATGGTGTTGAAGACAACGTTTTTGACAGCCTTAAAACCGGTGGAAAAACCAGCATTGGTGTGGGTCAAAAAGGTTCATCAAATTATTTTGCGATCGAAAAAATAATGATGACTTACGGCTTTGATTATGATCAACTTAGCGCGGCAGGAACTCATGTTGAACAAGGCGCTCAACAAGGCCTGTTAGATGCATTTCAAAATCGCCAATTGGATATTTACACCAATACTGTTGGTATGAATTCTAGCGATTTAACCCAAGCCATATCAGCACGTAATGCACGGGTTTTCTCAATGCCAGATAATGTGCGCGATATCATGGTGAATAAATGGGGTTACACGCTATTCACCATTCCCGCAGGCACCTATGATGGCCAAGACAATCCTGTGAAATCATTAAATCTTCCGACGGTTATCTTTACAACAGCGGATATGGATGATGAGATTGTCTATAATATGGTCAAAGAAATGGCCGAAAATCACGACAAGCTAATTGCTGCTTATGGTGGTTTCAAAAATTGGAAGCCAGCTGATTTGCCAATTGGACATCCAATTCCAACCCATCCAGGTGCTTTAAAATATTACAAAGAACGTGGTTGGAAGTAGTCTAGATTCATTACGATCGTAAGGCGGTCATATCGTCCGCCTTGTTTATTTTTAATAGGTTGGATTAAATGCTAGGTAACTTCTATAACGGCACAATGAGCTTGAGGAATATAACCTTTCCAAGTGAACAGAGAAAGATTGCCGATTGGCAACGCATTCCAATTACCATCGCTTCGATCGCGATAACGCTCATCACCTTGTATTACGCATTTAACATCACACCTGGCCAAATACAAATGCGCAGCATGCATTTAATGTTCATGCTGCCATTGACTTTATTGCTATATCCAGCATTTAAATCCTCACATAAAACATCGCCAAGTGCGTTAGATTGGGGATTTGCATTGGCTGCAATGTCAGCCTTTATATGGTCGTTTACCAGCGCAGACCGATGGTTAGATCGGTTTGTCGGGTTTGACCCTGTGCCAAATACCGATTTTATTTTTGGTTGTATTGCCATGCTAACCATATTCGAAGCCACACGACGCACCGTGGGGGCAACCATTGTTATTCTAAATCTTATTTTTATTTTCTATGCATTATACGGCAACTTATTTCCGGGTATATTGGAGCATAAAGGCATTTCTATAGTCGAGCTTGTCGAGACAATGTATATGGATGTCGAAGGCATCTTCAATTTCATAACAGGCATTATGGCCACATTTATATTCACCTTTTTGCTGTTCGGGGTGTTCTTGCGTATGACAGGCGGCGATAAAGTTTTCACCGAACTTGCCAGCGCAATTGCGGGGCATCGCCGTGGCGGGCCGGCAAAGGTGGCCGTTGTATCCAGTGCATTAATGGGCATGCTATCTGGCAGTTCTATTTCAAATGTATCGACAACTGGCACCATGACCATTCCAATGATGAAGAAGCTCGGTTTTAAAAATTATGAAGCCGCGGCCATCGAGGTGGTGTCTTCTGTTGGTGGGGGGCTAATGCCACCCTTAATGGGCACTGGTGTGTTCATTATGGCGAGCTTAACAAACATTCCGCTGGTGACTATTTTAATCTATTCCACAGCACCAGCAATTTTATATTATGCAGCCATTTATTTTTATACCGATATTAAAGCCGCCGAATATGGCATGAAAGGCATGGACAAAAGTAAATTAAAGAGCGCTTGGCAAGTGCTCAAAAATGGCGGCCATGTATTTATACCTGTTGTTATTTTAATCATTTTATTATTGATGAAATTCACGCCCTATTTGGCGAGTACAGCTTGTGTTGTCATGACAATCGTAATCAGTTATGCCAAAAAAGCCACAAGGTTAAATTGGCGCCAAATGCTAACAGCACTTGAGGGCGGCGCAAGATCAGCGGCCACCATTTCAGCATTATTGGCTAGCGCGGCAATCATTTATGCCGTAACCGTTCAAACAGGGTTATTGATCAAAGTCACATCCATTCTCATCACTTATTCTGGCGGGTCTGCGGTTATTGCCATTATTTTAATCGGTCTCATGTCTTATGTTATTGGCATGGGTCTGCCAGTTACGGCGGCCTACGTCATCATCGCTGCTTTAGGCGCAGGTGCGTTACAGGACATGGGTATATCCATCCTCGCGGCTCACTTAATAATTTTTTGGTTTGCACAAGATTCAACCATAACCCCACCCATTTGCATGACAGCCATTGTTGGCGCACGCATTGCCGAAGCGCCCCCAATGCGAACCGGTTGGGAGTGCGTAAAGATTGCCAAGGCACTGTATATTTTACCATTCATGTTTACATTCTCTAGCTTGCTAGATGAAAACTGGCTCGAAGTGATTTATGATTTTTGTATTGGCATCGCACTATTTGCAGTCATACCCATTGCCAGCATTGGGTATTGGCGCTGGTATTTATCTTGGAAAACTAGAATAGCCTTGTTTATATTGGCTGCAGCATTATTTGGCACAACAATTGGAGACGCGTTGGACAGTGGATTATGGGTATTATTTTCGATAGCAATCGGCGCGGTATGCTTCTTTTTACTCAAGCATGATAAACGAGCATTTGAGTGACCATAAATTCTACTCAAAAAAGGTTGAATTCTTGCCTCTAATCACAATGTCAAATTTAAACCCCCGTTCAACATCAATATCAGGAGTTTCGTATTTTTTACCAATGTTCAAATGAAAGTCCTCGGCCATCACAATACGCATAGGGTCAGTGTCGTTATGCTCTGCATCTTTAAAATACATTTGCGTGATGAGCCTTGACGCGCCGCCCCTTATAGACAAATGAATATGTTTAGGCCGCCATCGGTTAATATCTGGCCGCGCAAGATAACATCCGGGGTCAATTGTCCAAAACTTATATCGCCCTTCTTCATCGGTTAGCGTGCGTCCAAGGCCGCTAAAATTGGGGTCTAATGGAGCGTCGTAGCCATCTAAATCATGTGCGTATTTGCCATATTTATTGGCGTTCCAAATCTCAACCAAGGCATGTCGTAGCGGCTGGCCAATGTCATCCAATATTTGACCACTCATTTCTATCGCGTCGCCTTCAGCGCGTGGCATTTGCGGCGCCAAGCGTGTTAAGTCGTTCTCACCCATACGAATACCAGGTTGAACGCGGCTATACGGTAAAAAACTGTCTCGCGCCGCAGGGGGGATAATGCGTAAATTTTCTCTTGGTGTGCGCTCATTAGATGTATTGTCGGTCGGGCCAATGCGTAATATTCTACCTAATTTTTCCATTAATCTCTCCACCCTAGTGCTAAAAAATCGTCAAAAAAGGGGGTTTCACCCTTCCCCGCCAAAATAATTTCAATGTCGTAAATCGGAACGTTATCGTCATCTTCACCAACAAGTCGCGCTATTAATTTTTCACGTTTATCTTGCGGCAATGACAAAAGCACCGGGTCGGTTTCATTAGAAACTTCATTTTCAAAAAAAACTTGAGTCACTAATCTTGAAATTCCATCTGAAAAAAGTGTCAAAGTTATGTTCGGCGCACGCCCCAATTGCGTTCCCGATTTTATGGTTTTAAGTTGAAAACCACCAGTAACCGTCCGATGCCGTGTATAACCATCAAAATGTGGATCAATTTCTGGAGAGGCCTCGGTGTCTTCAGTCCTAAACACGCCTTGAGCGTTGGCTTGCCAAAATTCTATCAATGCACCATGCGCGCCGTTGCCATCTTTATCTAAATACCGCCCACGTAGGATAATTTTGTCACCCTTTGCCCCGAATTGCTGACCAATTGTTGATTTGGTCAAGTCCATACCGTCATCATGGTCATAGGAAATAGGATAATATGGCCCGACCGTATCTTCATTGGTGAGCGGCAGCCTATTGGTTGGGTTTATAGTGTCATTCATATTATTCTTTACCTTTTCAGTATCCTATATATTCAGTCAAATTAGGTTAAATTTAGTATTTTGCGCGCGTCTGTGGGGCTGGCTATGGTTCCGCCCAGATTTTCGATGATCAATTTGGCTTTGCCAACAAGTTGTGCGTTATCTTTGCACAAAACACCTTTACTAATTTGCAGATTATCCTCCATACCAACCCGCACATGGCCACCTAAAAGATAGGCCTGCGCAACCATCGGAAATTCATGCCTGCCAATGCCAAATGCGGCCCACACAGTGTCTTCTGGAATTTGAGACACCAGATACATTAACGTCTGAGGGTTAGCAATCGCGCCATAATTTGCCCCCATCACAATTTGCATCATTAAAGGCGCTTTGATGATGCCTTTTTTAAGGAAATTTAGCGCCATATTTAAATCGCCACCATCAAATAATTCAATTTCGGGCTTTGTTCCTGCGGCATAAATAATATCTGCCATAATTTCTACATTGCGCGGGCTGTTAATCACTGCCGCTTGTCCAGACCACATTGTATTAAAGTCTAAGGTGCAAATTTCAGGCTTTAGTCTTTTCACATGTTCAACACGGCGCTCTGGGCTGCAAAGCGTGCTGCCTTTTGCGGCAATCTGCGGGTCATCTTCAGACGGTACAAACCGCCCCCCCTCGCCCGTAGTGAGGTTAATAATAAGGTCGCTATTTTTTGACCTAATCAAATGATACATTTCTTCATACAAGCCCAAATCCATACAGCCGATAGCAGTTTCGAGATTTCTGACATGCAAATGAACAATTGCTGCGCCTGCATCGGCCGCACCTAAAGCCGCTTTGGCAATTTGTTGCGGAGTGATTGGCAAGTTTGGGTGTTGAGACAATTTGGTTAAATTGCCATTTATAGCGCAGGTGATGATGGTTTTATCTGTCATTAATTTAGCCCTCACTTGCTAAAACTGGCATAATTTGGTCAAAAGTAATAGCTAGCTTTTCTATAATTTCAGATATTTCTGCATCTGAAACATTATAAGGCGGTGCCAGTAATATATGGTCACCCAGTTTACCGTCAACACACCCACTAGCAGGATAGGTGAGTAAACCATTCTCAAACGCTTTTGATTTAAATCTGGCAGCCAAGCCCAAAGACGCGTCAAAAGGTTGTTTGGTCTCTTTATTTTGCACAAGCTCCAACGACCAAAACAAGCCCCTCCCCCGAATGTCACCAATATAATCACGATTTGAAAATTCTTGTCTTAACGCCTTGGCTAATTTCTCACCTTGGATGTTGACATTTTCTATCAAATTTTCTTCTTCGATAACATTAAGCACGGCAAGTGCCCCTGCGCAGGCCACAGCATGGCTCATATATGTATGACCATTCCATAATTTACCACTGCCAGACAAAATAACATTTACCACTTTATTCGATGCCATGACCGCAGCTAAAGGCTGATAACCCGCCGCCAACCCCTTCGCCATGGTAATGATATCAGGGCTAATGCCTTCTTGTTCAATGGCAAACATTGTGCCTGTACGCCCCATCCCACACATAACTTCATCAGCAATCAACAAAACGCCATATTTGTCACAAATCTCTCGAATGCGCTTAAAATAGCCCTTTGCAGCCACCACGCTGCCTAATGCGGCACCGGAAACTGGCTCAACAGTAAATGCCGCCACGGTTTCCGCGCCAAGGCGTAAAATTTCAGCCTCCAGATAATTGGCCGCTCGAATGCCATATTCTTGTTCACTTTCAGAATCTTGCTGCTCCCGGTATGGATAACATGCAGGAATGCGCCCAACAGAAAGCAACAAAGGCAAAAACGGTTTACGCCGCTCTGGATGCCCACCAACAGCAAGTGCCGCAAGCGTATTGCCATGATACGCTAAATTGCGCGATATAAAATTTGTTCGATTGGCTTCACCATTTTCTAAATGATATTGCCGCGCAAGCTTTAAAGCAGCTTCCATCGCCTCAGAACCCGAACCTAAAAACATGGTGCGGGCATTTTCAAAACCTTTTGGCGCAGATAATTGCAGTTTTAGGGCAAGTTGCTCGGCAGGCTTATTGGTAAAAAAACCAGTGTGGGCAAACGAAAAATCATCCAATTGAGCTTTTATGGCTTTTATAACTTTTGGATGAGAATGACCAAGACTAGCCACAGCTGCACCACCACAAGCGTCTAAATATTTATTATTTTCAGCGTCAAACAAATACGACCCTTCACCTTTTACGACAATAGGCAAGTCAGATTTTAGGTCTCGATGTAGCAAGGCGGTCATTTCAATGCGATCCAATGTGGTTATTTTAGTTCATTAGTTTGTATGCAAAACATAATTTAGTGTATAAAACACAATCGCAGTTTATTATTTTTTGAAAATCAGTCAATATAAAAATGTAGCGTTTCAACAAAACAGGTATAATGTGAGCCAACCATTTAATGACATCAAAGTAATTGATTTAACACATGTTCTCGCAGGACCGTTCGCAACCTATCAATTTGCCCTATTGGGCGCTGATGTCATTAAAGTTGAAAACCCAATTAATCCAGACTGCGCGCGCGGGCGCGGTGGCAACACTACCCAAAACAGCAAAATGCTGGGCATGAATTATCAAGTGCAAGGCGGCAATAAACGCGCAATCAGCATTGACCTTAAAACCAAGCAAGGCCAAACGATTTTTAAAAAACTCATCAAACAAGCCGATATATTGGTGGAGAATTACCGCGCATCTGCGCTTGATGAATTGGGGCTTAGTTATGAATCACTTTCCGCCATCAACCCAAAGCTAATATACTGTTCCATCACAGGGTTTGGGGCAACAGGCAGCAAAGCAAAAATCAATGCATATGACAATGTGATACAGGCATCAAGCGGCATCGTTAGTCAGAGTGGCGGGCATAAACCGGGTGTCTCCTTTGTAGATTATGCAACCGGTTTGGAAGCTGCTTTTGCAATTTCAGCCGCGCTTTTTAGAGCGGAACGAACCGGTATGGGGGCTCATATTTCGGTTTCAATGTATGAAACGGCCTTGTTAATGATGGCACCCGAAGCGGCACGAGAAAAAAACCAACATAACAACCCAAACCATTTGGAAGCCGGCATTAAAACCTATCCAACTCAGCAAGGCGAATTATGTTTGGGTGCTTTCACCCCACAACAAATGAGTAAATGTTTGAAAGCCTTGGTTCAAGATGGTTATTGCAACATTAAAATCCCAACTTTAAATGAGTGGGATGAGCTCTGGAAAGCTGGCGAAAGTCTCCACGCCGAATTACAGGACATCTTTCTACAAAACACTGCCGATTTTTGGCAAGAATACATGCATAATATTGGTCTACCTGCCGAAAAATTACGCCATCTGGCAGAAGCTGTTAATGACCAGCAGCTTGATGCGAGAGAATTCTTTAAAAAAGTAACAATTGACGGCAAACCACAATATATACCGACATCTGCTTACAAGTTTGACGATGAAGGCGGTGTAAAATTAACTCGTTCGGCACCTCAAATTTCGCAACATGCAGACGAAATTCTACAAGAAATTGAAATTAGGCCAGAAGAAATAAATGCACTTAGAAAAAGTGGGGTGATATTATAATGATAAAAACCACCGCAACTCTGTTCACCCAATTGCCAGATGAGTTGCATTTTAAAGGCGAGCCGAATGACTGGGTCAAAATGACCAGACCCGGGCAAAGATTACATTCTTTTCTTGAAGGCCCTGAATTTGATGACGATGGTAATTTATATATAGTCGATGTGCCTTACGGACGCATTTTTAAAATTACCCCCACTGGTGAATGGCAATTATTCTACCAATATGAAGGCGAGCCACATTCTATAAAAATAGATAAAAATGGTGATTTTATCTTTGTGGATTATAAATTGGGTTTGGTTAAATACGCACCAAAACAAAACAAACTAACGACAATTGCCACGGCCTATAACGGGATGCCGTTTAAAGGCCTTTCGGATTTAACCATTGCAGTAAATGGCGATTATTATTTTACCGACAGCGGCCGCACAAGCCTTTCCGACCCGACAGGTTGTGTGTATAAATATAACGACTTAGATGGCTTAACCCTCATTCTTGACAATGTTCCCTACCCCAATGGAATTGTGACATCAACTGATGGACAAACCTGTTTTGTCGCCGCCACCCGCGCCAATGCAGTGTGGAAGTTTAAGACCAATAAACCCGAACCCATATACCCAATGGTGGGCAATTATATTCAGTTAACAGGCGGATTAGGCCCAGATGGGTTGGCGGTTAATAAAGATAATAAGCTAGCCGTCGCTCATGCGCAAATGGGGCGGGTTTATGTTTATTCCCTGTTGGGTGACTTGTTGCTAGAAATACCTCTGCCACAAGGTTTATGGGTAACCAGCGTTGCCTTTCATCCCAAAAACCAAAATGAATTATACATAATTGAAGCGCAATATGGTGCAATTTACCGCATCTATATTTCCGCAAATGAAGGTTGAAAAATGCAAAAACAAGATTTACATGGCTTTGTGCCTGCCATCGTCACACCATTTAATAAAGCTGGCGACATTATGGAGGATGATTTCAAAGAAATCGTCAATTGGCTAATTGTCCAAGGCGCGACCGCCATTTGCGTATCGGGCGACAATGGCGAAAGCTGGACACTGTCACCCGAAGAACGCGGACGTTTGACAAAATTAGCTGTCGAAACCTCAGCAGGCCGCGTGCCCATTATAACAGGCGTATCGGCACCGACCTTAAAAGCAAGTCTTGCCTATTGTCACGAAGCCAAAGAAAACGGAGCCGCGGCGATTTTGGCTATGCCACAAACCTATGTGATTAAAACCACCCGCGATGAATTACTCACCCGCTTCGAAAACTTAGCTGCTGGTTGCGATTTACCCATTATAGCTTATAATTCACCACGCAGAGCTGGGCTTAGTATGTCCGTCGATGACATTGGGGCTATTTTAGATGTCGCGCCGATTATTGGCATTAAAGAATCTCAACGTGATTTTTTTCATCATACGCATTTAATTGAGCGGTTTGCCGATAGAATGTCAATCATGGTAGGGCCTTGCCATTATATACTGCCTGCGATTGGTTTGGGCGCAAAAGGCTTTATTGCCACAGGGCCAGAATTTTTAGGCGACATAACCAAGTGTATATCGCAAATCGCAACACAAAGCCCGAATGATGAATATAAAAAATTACATTATGATCTAACTGTTTTGTATGAATTATTAATGAGCACCGCAACTTGGCCTGCATCGTTTAAGGCGGCACTAAATTTAATTGGCCTGCCAGCAGGCGTACCTCGCGAGCCAGTGAATGTAGCCACACGGGCAGATATAGACAAAATTAAAAAATGTTTCAATTCACTTAACATCTCCTACCAATAAAGTTGTAAATCATGCGTTTTTTCAGGCAAACAGGTTCGAAAATTAAACGTAGTCAACTGGTTGAATTTAGTTTTAACGGAACCACTTATTCTGGCCATTTGGGCGAAAGTGTGACAGTTGCCCTTGCCGCAAATGGAATCATAACCACGCGAATAACTCACGATGGCAGCCCTAGAGGTGCATTTTGTTTTATGGGCAGCTGCCAAGAATGTGTTTTATTGATAGACGGCTTGCGCATTGAGGCTTGCCAAGTGGCATTATCTGAAGGATTGATTGTACAGAGCATTGGTTGTTTAATTGCCGAGCAAAAAGCCAAGGGAGATGAAAATGTCTGACTTCGACTTAATTGTAATTGGCGCGGGGGCGGCAGGCAGCCGTGCGGCGATGGAAGCGACCAAAGCAGGTGCCAAAATACTCTTACTAGACGAACAAGCCGAAGCGGGTGGACAAGTCTGGCGGGCAAAATCACCCAGTATTATAAGCGCACCCAAAACTCCAGAAACCATTGCAGGCGATAAATTACGCAGCGATTTAAAATTAGAAAATATTTTACACATTGTAAATGCGAGAGTGTGGCAAATTGAAAAAAATAATGATGACTTGTGGAATATTGGCTATTTAAACAATGGCCATTTGCACAATGTGACCTGCAAAGCCATCATTGCCGCGACAGGTGCACAAGAGCGGGTCATTCCCGTAACAGGTTCCCAATTACCAGGTGTCATTGGTTTGGCGGCTGCCACGGCTTTATTCAAACAGCATTTAACCACCCCTGGAAAACAAACCATTGTCGCCGGCTGCGGCCCCCTGCTTATTTTTACGGCCTATGAAATATTACGGTTGGGCGGGAAAGTCTGTGCGATTATATCATTAAATTCAAAAACAAACTGGGCGAAAGCATCAATCGACATGATGACAAGGCCTGACTTATTATGGCGCGGTGCGACATGGTTTGCCAAAATAACCGCCGCACGCATACCCATATATTGGCAATCTACAGTTACCGAAATTATCGGCGAAACGCACATTGAGTCAGTAAACATTTCCGCAATCGATGCAAATTGGAGTGCGACAAGCCACGGTCAAAAAAACAATATAAAAGCCGATAGCCTATGCATGGGGCATGGCTTAAACCCCGCCATAGAAGCCACAAAACTTGCTGACGCCACTCATATATACTCACCCGAACTCGGTGGATGGCATGTAAAAACCGATGACTTTGGCCGCACTGATAAAGCAGGCTTATATGCTGCGGGAGACAATGCAGGCATTTATGGCGCGGGCGCCGCGCCATATCGAGGCAAGCTCGCAGCCATTGCGGCTCTACAATTTCTAAACATTGGAAAAACTCAAAATACAGACAAGCTTGTGGCAAAAATGAAATCGGCAGCCAAATTTGGCCTTGCGACAACGAAGCTCACAATATTGCGCAAAGGTATGATTGAAAATACGCAACAAACCGCCATCATCTGTAGATGCGAAGCAGTCAGTCGTCAGCAATTAGAAGCCGAAATATCAAGTGGTGCGCACTCACCAAATGCCATAAAATCGGGAACAAGATGCGGAATGGGGCCATGTGGCGGCCGCTATTGTAATGACGTTGCTGCACTCATAAACCAAACCATATCGGGTAAAACCCGCCAACAAATCGGCTTGACGACAAGCCGCCCGCCGATACGTCCCTTACCAATCAGTGCCATCGCTCAAAATTTTGATTATGATGATCTGCCCATTCCCGCGCCTGCGCCTTTATAGGAAAACCATGACCAAAAATTATGACATAGCCATTATTGGTGGCGGTATAATGGGCTGCGCAACTGCTTTGCATTTAGCCCAAGCAGGTATGTCAGTCATATTGCTCGAAAAAGATGACATTGGCCAAGGCGCATCGGGTGTAAATGCTGGCACATTATCATTGCAAATTAAACGCGTGAAATTAATGCCATACGCCCTTAAGGGCCATCATGAATGGCAAAAAATGGGCGATAAAGTTGGGTTTGTTAAAACAGGTGGTTATACCCTTGCTTTTAACGAGCGAGAAGCCAAATTGCTCGAAGAACGAATGAACTTAAAACGCGAAGCAGGCGCAAATATAGAATTTGTTTCACCACAAATATTACATAAAAATGAACCCAACATCACCAAAAAAATTGTCGCGGTAAGCTATTGCGCTGATGACGGCTATGCAAATAGTTCTTTAACCGGCCAATATTACCGAAATTTGTTAAATCATTCCTCTGTTGATTATTTTGAACAAAGCCAAATCATTAAAATCGATCAATCCGACAAAGGGTTTAATGTCCATACTGCTAACCCACAATATAAAGCAAAGCGCCTTTTGCTCGCGGGTGGCGGGTGGATGAAGCAAGCGGCAGCACTACTCGATATTGATCTGCCAATTCAGGCACGCGTGAATACAGTTTCGGTCACCGAGCGCAGCCCTAAATTAATAAGTAACGTGATTGGCCACGCGACAGGTTTATTGACTATGAAACAAAAAGCCAATGGCAGTATTTTAATAGGCGGCGGCTGGCAAGGCACGGGCACCCCCAATGATGGGCGTGGCAAAGTACATTCCCAAACCGTCATTCCAAACATTCAATTGGGGCAATATGCCCTGCCCGCTCTATCCGCACTAAGAATCATAAGATCTTGGACTGGCTTTGAAGCCAATGTGCCCGACTTTTATCCACTTGCCGGTGCCTTGGGTAACGTTCCCAATGCTTATATATTAGGATGTGTTCGTGGTGGCTTTACCATCGGGCCGTATATATCCAAATTAATGGGCGATTTTATTCTTGGCAATGAATTAGAATTACCGCTTTTTGACCCAAATAGACAATTTACCCAAACTGGAAAATAAATGACCTTTCATGTTAATAACGACATCGCAAAACGTACCCGCTTGGATGGAAAACTCGCCATAATAACTGGCGGCGGTAGCGGAATCGGCAAAGCCTGTGCAGAAATATTTGCCGCAGCTGGCGCACATGTAGTTGTCGCTGGTAGAAGTTTAGACAAATTAGAAGTGGTTGCTAAATTAGTGAATGGCACGGCCATTCAGTGTGATGTTTCAAATTGGCAAGATGTAGAAAACCTATTCGCACAAGCTTTAAAAATAAACGGAAAAATAGACGTTTTAGTAAATAATGCCGGTGGTCCAGGACCAATTGCCCCAATGGCAGATTTAGACATTGAAGCATGGCGCGCCTGTATGGAGGTTAATCTGTTTGGCGCGGTATATTGCATGAAAGCCGCCAGTAAAATTATGTGCGCGCAAAAAAGTGGATCTATCATCAATATGTCATCATTAATGGGCATACAAGGCTACCCAATGCGCAGTGCCTATTGCGCTTCCAAATTTGCACTTGTTGGCATGACAGAGGTTCTTGCCCGCGAAGTTGGTGAGTTTGGCGTTAGATGTAATGTTTTGATGCCCGGCGCCGTTTATGGCGATAATATGGATAGAATATTGGCAAAGCGCAGTGCCGCAGAAGGCCGACCGACCGAAGAGATTGTAAAAGTAAATTACACAGACCCTGCTGCATTAAAACGTTGGGTAGACCCGTTGGAAGTCGGTTATGCCGCATTATATTATGCTTCTGATGCCTCATCTGCCATCACTGGAGACAAAGCCAAAATAGACTGTGGTCGGTTTTAAAAACAATTACGAGTTGGCAGCATACCCTAACCGTGACGAAATATTTTGAGCGGCTTTTTCGACATTTGGAATGTAAAAACTTTCTATCACATTCATATCAAACGCAGCATTTGGACCCGAAATGTCAATGGCCGCGACTATCGCGCCATCTTTATCAAATATCGGTGCTGAAATTGATATGCCATCTTTGCCAACCGCACCATAGCTTACCACAACCCCTGTCTCCACTGCCTTATTGACGGCATCTACCAATTTATTGGGCGTATTGGGCGTTTTGTCGGTCAACTGAGACATTTCGGCATCTTTATAAAGTGCCAATAATTTACGGCTGGTAAGATCAGATAACAATATCCACCCCAATGGCGATTGATAAGCAGGCATACGGCGCCCGACATTGACATTGCTTAAATATCCTGACTTTGATTGAATACACTCTAAAAACAGCACTTCTTTTGATTCCAATATCGCCATGTGGCTAGAAATCTTTGTTTCATCACGTAATAATTTTAAATCAACACGTGCGGTTTGAACCATTTTTTGCGACGCCAAAAATGAAAAACCTAAATTGAGCACCCGCCCCCCAAGTTCAACATCTTGCGAGCCTTTGGCGTTTTGGGTAAACCCCATATAATTAAGCGTATAGACCAATCTAAATGCTGATGAACGGCTGATTTTCATCTCGCGGGCTAACTCACTGGTTGACATGGGTGCTTCATGTTCGGCCAATATTTCTAACACCCTTAACCCCCGAAAAAGACCAGGGACAAAATAAGTGTCGTGATTCTTATGTTTCTGAAAATTACTCATTACCACCTGATATCAATTGGCTATTGCTTAGCTGTATGTCACCCTATTCTATAAAACATTTAAGTTTTTTCAAGGGTCTTTTTATAATCTTCCTTAGTTCAGACGATCAGACGAACTCGCCCAATTCTTTAAAAACCTCAGAAATGTGATTTTTTAACTCGGCAACTGCACTAGAAACATCTCCAGCTTTACAATATTGCAGCAGTTTCATATGTTGCTTATGAGCTCGATTTCCTGCTCCAGCCACTAACAATTGCTTGCGGATATAGCGGTCACAATTTGAATGTAGGCTCTTCAATATCTTAATTGTTTCTTCTCTTTGCGCCGCTTCATATAATTTATAATGAAACTGCCAATTTAACTCTGTCCAACCTTCAATATTATCTTCATTCAAAACAATTTTATCAAACTCTTTTAAGGCCACTTGGGCATTTGCGAAGTTTTCCGCTGTCATTTTGGGGATTGACTTGGCTATCAAATCACATTCAATTAAAATTCTAAGGTCAAACAATTCTTGTGCTTTATCAAAGGATAAGGCCCGAACAATACCGCCTTTATGCGCAACAATATCAATCAAACCATCAGCTTCGAGTTTTAAAAGTGCTTCGCGTAAAGGAATCCGACTTACGCCTAGCTCCTTAGCTAGTTCATCCTGTCGAAGCGCATGATCAGGCTTATAAAAGCCAGAAATAATCCGTTGCTTCAACAAATTAAAAGACTCGTCAGCCAGCGTAACTCGTCTAATTTTTTTTGGATTTCCCACCATTCCTCACCTCGTTATTCTGTAACCCTATAGAATATTTTATAACTCGTGTAAAATTTTATATACAAACAATTTAAGGAGCCACATGACTAATTGTATATTGTATACAATGGTGATATTGTCGCCAAATAACCAAATGCTAAACTTGTTATCGAAAAAATTTGGTTTTATTGCTTTGTCCAAAATTACAAGATAATGGAAAAACATGACTTCTAAAATATTCACAGGTTGCATGCCTGCACTCATGACACCCTGCACCATTAACCGACGCCCTGATTTTGCTGCATTGGTGCGTATGGGCAAAAAATTAATTAACGACGGCATGTCGGCAGTTGTATATTGTGGTTCGATGGGCGATTGGCCTTTGTTAACGGACGATGAGCGCCAAGAAGGCGTGGCACAACTGGTAAAAGCTGGTGTTCCGGTTATTGTTGGAACTGGCGCCGTCAACACAGCTAAGGCGATTGAACATGCTGCGCATGCCCAAAAAGTTGGCGCACAAGGGCTGATGGTCATTCCTCGGGTGTTATCTCGCGGCACATCTGTAACCGCCCAACACGCACATTTCACAAGCATTCTTGAAGCCGCACCAGATCTTGAATCTGTTATTTACAATAGTCCTCATTACGGTTTTGCAACGCGCGCCGATTTGTTTTTTAACATTCGTGCCGAGCATCCTAACTTAGTTGGTTTTAAAGAGTTTGGTGGCCATGCCGACCTGCGTTATGCCGCTGAAACAATCACCAACCGCGATGACAATATTGCTCTTATGATTGGGGTCGATACCGCTGTATATCATGGGTTTGTAAATTGCGGTGCGAACGGAGCCATCACTGGCATTGGCAATGCGCTACCTAAAGAAGTATTACACTTAGTGGCATTGTGCCAAAAAGCCGCAAAAGGCGATGCAAAAGCCCGTTCAAAAGCGCTTGAATTAGAAACGGCTTTAAGTGTCTTATCTTCCTTTGACGAAGGCGCAGACTTGGTGCTCTATTACAAACATTTAATGGTGTTGCAAGGCTACGAAGAATATAGGTTACACTTCAATGAAACTGACATTCTGTCAGATAGCCAAAGAAACTATTTAGAACAACAATTCACTCTTTTCAAAGCCTGGTATCAATCTTGGTGCACTCAAAACTAATGTTTATCTGACAAATAACATGAATGAAATAAAATAGCAGGCTGGCCTGTAAAATCATGAACCAGTTCGCTATTTAGAGTTGAGATGTTTTTCAAAATGAATTTTAACTTGTTCAATTGACGGAATAGAATTCGACGCGCCCGGTTTCATCACTTGCAAACCAGCAGCTACACTTGAAAACTCCAAGCAATATTCAATTTCTTTTCGAGCGTCTAACATCGCCAAAAAATACCCTAAAAATGTATCGCCAGCACCTGTCGTGTCAACCGCATCAACTGCATAGGCATCCACACTTATACTGGCACCATCCTTGATATATTCAGCACCTCTTGCACCTTTGGTAATGAGCAGGGTTTGGTTTTTAGGCAGAGAATTAACGTCTCCAATCGCGGCAATTAATTGCTCACATTCAATTTCATTCACCGACAATAGGTCTATTTTTGGTAAAATAGGTAACAATTTTTCAAGGTCAAATGGCGCGGAAGAATAAGCAATAGAAAGACCACGTTTTCTCGCAATGTCAATGCCATATTCAACAGCATTGGTTTCATTTTGCGCCAAAAACCAATCGCGATTCGAAAACCCATTAAGCGCAGCCTCCAGTTCATTTTCCTTCAAACAATGGTTAGCACCAGCTAACAACACAATTGAATTATCACCATTTTCAGCCACATAAATAATCGCTTGACCTGTGTCTGCTTCATTTGTTTTTCTAATAAAATCGCAATCAACACCATAATCAATTAATTTGCTTACAATCCAATCATCATCACTGGATATAGCGCCAAAATGCTTCACATCACCACCAGCCATTGCAATCGCAACAGATTGGTTCAACCCCTTACCGCCCAAATATACCGACCTGTTCAATGCTTTTACAGTTTCCCCTGCCAATGGTAAATGGGAGACTCGATAAACTATATCAAGGTTGAGCGAACCAATGTTAAAAATAGTCATTCTGTATATTAATTCCTATATATTCTAACGTATTGGCGCACCATTCTTTGCCGAAATTATATACGATCGCCAGATTCTAAATCAAAAATCATAACACGGGACAAGTCTGGCGCAACATTTATCATCTCTCCTGGCGATAAAGCCACCCGATCCCGCGCGACAAGAACCAATGATTCTTCACCAAAGCTGAGCATTAAATGGGTTTCAGACCCTGTTGGCTCAATCACATTTACTTTGACAGGCGCTCCGTTAGAAGCAATATTTAGGTGTTCAGGGCGAATTCCATAGGTAATTTTTTGACCTTCCTTCAAATCCGTATCCAATGGCAAGGGCAAAGACAAATCTGCAGACAATACCGCGAGAGGTGCGTTTCCTGACAAATCGACCGTTGCTGCCAATAAGTTCATTGATGGTGTGCCAATAAAACCTGCAACAAATACATTTTTGGGATTGTCATAAATTTCGAGCGGTTTGCCAATCTGTTCGATACGCCCTGCATTCATCACAGCAATGCGGTTCGCCATCGTCATCGCTTCAACTTGGTCATGTGTCACATAAACCGAGGTGGTTTTAATTTTTTGATGCATTAACTTTATTTCGGCGCGCATAGCCACGCGTAGCTTTGCATCTAGGTTCGATAATGGTTCGTCGAACAAATACACTTTTGGGTCTCGAACAATCGCGCGACCCATGGCAACGCGCTGCCTTTGGCCACCCGACAATTGTTTTGGTTTACGCTCTAACAAGTTCGTCAAACCAAGTATGACCGCAACTTCATTCACGCGTCGTTCTTGCTCGGCCTTTGGCGCCCGCGCCAGCATTAATGAAAACCCCATGTTTTGGGCGACGGTCAAATGTGGGTAAAGCGCATAATTTTGAAAAACCATGGAAATATCGCGCTCTTTTGGCGGTAGGTTGTTCACCACTTTATCGCCGATAGAAATGTCGCCCACCGTGATGTCTTCTAGCCCCGCTATCATCCTCAATAAGGTCGATTTACCGCAACCAGATGGCCCCACCAGAACCAAAAACTCTCCATCTTCTATTGAAAGCGATATGTTTTTTAGCACTTCGGTTTCGCCGAAAAACTTCTCTATATTTTGAATGTTCACTTGTGCCATTATTTAGGCTCCTTTTGGTGCGGAAACGCACACTGTATTCGCTGATGCTGCACCATCTGTAACCATTAGGCCGATGGCTCCGCAAGAAATTGCAACATCTGAAGTGTCTGTAGCAGATAAGATCGTGTCCCCAGTTACAGCCGTCAAACTTGATCCATTGACAGTAAAGCTGATGGGAATTACCTCGTCAAACGCCACGGGCATATCGGCCGAAGCCAATATCTCAAAACTGTCATCATACTGGCGTACCAATTCGAATTTTCCTTCACGCGTGACACGTGCTGCATAATAGCGGCGCAGCCCTTGGGCGCGTGCAATAACCCCTGCACTAGAGCCAAGGTGAACGATCAAATCGACCTCGACAGTGTAATCGGTCCAATCACGTGTGCCATGTAAAATTAGACCTTCACCTCGGTCGTGCGAAATGTGAAAACTCTCTGGGAAATGTTTAGAAAATACATCCACACCATTCACCCAAGCGCGGTGCCAAAAATCGCCTACCTCTTCGGGTTTGGTTAATGTCAGTTCTGGCGTGCCAGACCAACCCATGCGGTCAAGCCTTACTGTTCCGCCAGTTTGGCCATCAATCACCAGCCCCAATTCGGCGATGGGTTGGGCACCCGTGTCGGGAAGTGTCCAACCCAGCGCGACTTCTTCGCCTGGCTTCAACATTTGTGCTGTGCCAGTGCAATCCACCAAAACATCATTTGCGCCATAATGGCGCATCCGTAATGCAACTGATATAGGTGCGTTGTTTTGCGAAGAAGCGATGACACGTGCCGAAACCTTTTGACCGGGATAAACCAAAGGCGTTGCCATCAAGTCATAGGTGCGCATCCGAGTGACATCCAGCGGCGCAAACATTGGCGTTGTAGCAACCACTTCGCCACCATTGCTGCTAATCTTCAGGGCATTGTCGGTTGACGACAAGGTGCCTTCACCACTGGCCAATTGAAACCCCTGTACCGATCCGGGCAGTGAGAAATGAAATTGAGCACCATCTTTGGGGGCATCAAGCGCAGCCTGCCCATCCAGCTGCCGCCCAAGGTTGGTAATATAATATGCCATGCGAACAGCGTCATTAATCGAGTTGCCGCCATCAGCCGAAGAAATTAACATCCGATCTGCAATGGGGCCACGCCAATCTACGCCCTTATCCAAACCGTCAAGACCAAGCATAATGCCGTGCAAACAAGCAACATTACCGGCGTTGCAATCGGTATCCCAACCCGAAGTGTTGACAATCATCTGGCCTTTTGAAAAATCATCTGGCGCGTATAATATCGCCATGATCATCAATGCATGGTTGGGCATAACATGACAATTTCCGCTATATTTATCATAGCCATAATTGTCCTGAATTTTTTGCCTACAGTCGCGCCAGTTCGGCATTTCTATGTGCCATTTACGGATATCGGCAATTAATTTGGCAATTTTACAGTCTGCAGGAATTTGAGCCAAGCCAGTGTCTAACAAATGGTCAATATCAGCCGATAAAAAAGCCTCTGCTTCCATTGCCGCCCACAGCATTCCGGCATAGACGCTTTCTCCATCATGGCTCACGCTGCCCGCTTGTTTCGCAAGCTTCGCGGCCAAAACAGGTTTACCTGGCGCCACTAACGCCCACCCGTCTATGAATATTTGCGCGCCAATTTGTTCGGCAACCGTAAGGCCATTGATTTCAATCGAACCGCTTGCAGGTGCTGGTATACCGCGTTTTAGGTTCAACCAGGCGGTATGTTCGGTCGAGTTACCATTGCCACCCCACCATAGGATTGCGCGCTTTTCGACTATATAGTTCAGCCATAACTTGCCAATATCTTCAGCCGACAAGTCTTCAGACAAATCATAATCCTCTAACGCCCGTATGAATGTAAAAGTGCCCGCCACATCATCATCTGTAATGACCAGAGGATCGCCCAATTTTTCGTGAACGTAATATTCGATCGACCCGAGTTCTTTCATAATCTTATCATAGGTCCACCCTTCAAAAGGACGCCCCAGATAAACACCGATTAGTTTGCCGAGAACGCCTGCATAGACGCGCTCTAAATAATCATTTGGAATTGACATAATATTACCTTTTTAGCCTTTGACTGACCCGCCGGTCATGCCTTCAATGAAGTGACGCTGCAGGAAGATGAACAGAATAACGATGGGAGCTGTAACGAGCATGGCACCAGCCATTAAATCACCCCAATCAGTGGAATATTGCCCCGAGAGCAAGAAGTATGAAACAACAGCCGTGCGCGATTCCGATGCTTGAAGAAATGTAGTGGCAATTAAAAATTCATTCCAAGTGTATAGTCCTACAATGAGCGCCACGGTCAACAAACCTGGCCAAACCATTGGCAAATAGACTTTAGAAAACACCTGCCATGGAGTTGCTCCGTCAACCAAGGCCGCCTCCTCTAGCTCTTTGGGCACAGCAAGAAAATAGGTGCGCAACAACATAATAGAAAATGGCGAAAACAGCGCACAATAAACCACTGAAACGGCAAAGACGTTATTGATAAGGCCTAATTTCGCGAACCCGAAATAAAGCGGAAACAAGAAAAGTTGAATAGGTGCGGTTGTCGTTGCCAGTAAATATGCAGTGATGACCTTCCACGCTTTGATTTTCTTACGTGCTAGCACATAAGCGGTCAGTGAACCCGTTGAGAGCACCAAGAAAATCGTCATCGACATCAACACTGCAGAGTTGATAAAGGTTTTGCTAAATTTCGCGCCTTGCCAAGCATGGGTATAATTATCCCAATGAGGTGTTAATGGCAACGCCAAGGGGCTGGATGCAATTTCTGGCGTCGTCTTAAGTGAGTTTAAGACCATAAGCGCTATCGGAAACAAAGCCGTAAACGCTGCAATAGCTAATATTATATATATGATGGTAGTCGTCGTTCGACTTTCAACTAAATTCATTCGACACCCTCTTTGTTTTGGATTCGTATATAGAAAAATGCTGCGGTCAAGCCAAACAGACTTATAACAAGTGCAGATGTGGCTGCGTATCCAACGTCAAGTTCATAGAAAGCTTTGCGATAGGCCATTGTACTCAGCACTTCACTTGAAAAAGCCGGGCCACCTTGCGTCATAATGTAAATAAAATCAAAAACTAAGAACGACCAAATCACAGTCATAATCATCATCAAAGCAATTGTCGGCTTGATGGCTGGTATCAATACCCAACGCATTAATTGAAAATAGTTAGCCCCTTCAATGCGTGCGCTTTCAATCTGTTCTTGAGACACTTGGCGCATGGCCGCAAAGAAAATCACTGCCATAAACCCCCACCAATGCCAAAGGTCAACCACTGCCACACCAAATAGGGCTGTAGAAGTTTGGGAAAGTGGGTCTCTAAGCTCAAAACCATATTGGTTGAGCAAAGCTATAATGCCGTTTTGTGGGTTATAAATCATACCCTGCCAAATTCGCGCCGTAATCACAGTCGCGATGATCATGGGTAAAAAATAGATGACTTGCAAGAGCGTCCGGCCACGCTTAATAATCAATAATAATGACGCGGCTAAAAGCCCAATAGCGATCGGAAATACAAGGAATATAGCCGTCCAAATAAAATTATTTTTAAGTGCCTTCCAAAAAATTCGGTCACCCCATAATTTTTCAAAATTGGCGAAACCAATAAATGTTGGGTCCGAAATGCCATCCCATCGATAAAAGGCCAAAACTATCGTTAACAAGGCGGGTATAAGAATAATCGACACATTGATTAACAGTGTCGGAATGACGAATAAGCGATGCATGTAAACCCCGTGGCTTTGAGATATTGGGCGGCAACTTTGTTGTCGCCGCCCCGTTTAGATTGTTTGGTTTAGCGCGCTGGAATTTCAGCGACTTTACCCTCAGCTAACTCTTGTTGGAATATTTTATCCAACTCAGCGAGGAAGTCTTCCGTAGACAAAGAATCCAACCAGACTTCTTCAATACCACTAACCAGATAGGAGTTTGTTGCAGGCGGCAAGAATGTCCAAGTGGTGTAACCATATTGGTTTTCATTCACTGCCGTTGCCAACCCAGCCATTGAGGTGGTGTAAAGCGGTATAACATCATCGCTCAATTTTACGTTGCTCAAGTCGCGCAGCGGCACATTCCATTCACCCTGCCAAACATTGTTAATGTCTGCATAGAAGCTTTCTGAAAACACTTGGTCAATTACTTTGGCAGCACCTTCTGGGTTCTGCGCTTTAGCCGAGATTGAGAAAGTTGACCCTATACCTAACGCATAGATTGGGTAAGAAACACCTTCACCGCTTGGGAAGCCAACAAAGCCAACATCGTCAAACCTACCTTTAAAATATTCTGGTACGAGGCCAAAGTTCCAAGTGCCAGTTGGCGCCATACCTGCGGTGCCGTCTGCTAAATTTGCCATTACTTGTTCACCATTTAGCGAGAAGTAATCAGGTCCGAAATAACCTTTATCCCACCATTTATCGAGTTCATTGATAGCTTTAACAAACGGTTCCGAAGTCCAAGGCAATTCACCTATTAAGGCCTTTTGAACATTGTCTGGCCCAGCGATAGAATTTAAGGCTATAGACACTTGCCACTCGTTAGCAGGACGCCAACCCGAGTTACCGGAGCCAAAAGGTATAATTCCTTTTGCCATCATGGCCTCTGCTAGCGTGTCTAGTTCTGCCAATGTTTTTGGTGGTGTCCAGCCGTTTTCTGCAAACAGTGCCTTGTTGTAAAACAAACCCAATGTTTCATAGGTTTTGGGCAAAGCATAAAGATGGCCGTCAAACCGTCCTAAGTCCATAAAAAATGGCAGTATTCTGTCATTCCAACCCATTTTAGCTGCAATATCATCCAGCTGCATCAACTGTCCAGCACGCGCCATTGTGGCTACAAATGATGGTCCAGGTGTGTTCACCACATCAGGCCCAGTGCCTGAAAGCAATGCAATACGTAATTGCCTATCCAACTCATTACCACGATAATCGATGGTCAACAGATGATCAGGGTTTGCAGCGTTGAATTTATCAATCATGAATTCGCTAAGCGCGGCTTGTTGCTCTGGGTTTGCCGCTTCGTACCACCAAGTGACTTGCTCTTGCGCCATCGCGACTTGAGCGGTTGTTACAGCAGCAAAAACGCCTGCTAAAAGTGTTAGTTTAAGTGTCATTATTTCCTCCATTAATGAACGTTTATGTAGATGATCTTTCAATTATCTTATAGGGTAGTTCCGTTACTCGTCCTCCCCCGGTTACTGAACCGTTGAGTCTCTTAATTAATGTTCGCGCGGCTTCTGCACCCAAATCATGCTGAAACTGGGTCACCGTCGTTAGCGCAGGCGATACCAATCGGGATGAAGGAATGTCATCAAACCCTGCAATCGCAATCTCATCTGGAATGGACACATTGCGGTCTAACAAAGTGTGCATCGCACCAATTGCCATTAAATCGTTTGCGGCAATGATCGCCGTCGGTCTTTCACCTTCATCTAGTAAAGTAGCCGCTGCTCGCGCACCGCCTTCCTCGGTAAAGGCATCATCAAGTTGAATGCGTGTTTTAAGCCCCTTAGCTTGAAGTGCTTTGCGATACCCATCCAAGCGTACAGACTGCGGGCCATCACGGCCTGCAATCATAGCGATTGAACTATGGCCTTTTGAAATTAGAAAATTAGTCAAATCTTCAGCAGCTTGGCAGTTGTCGACAAATACATCATCTACGGCAATAGAGCCGCCAGTTTTTACCGATGCTTCGAGCCGCACAATGGGTATCCCCGCCTCGACAAATGGCAACATGTCACGAATGGTCAAACCAAAAAAAATACCAACCACCCCATCTACACGGCCTTGCCGCGCCATATTGATATAATGTAATTCGCGATCTTTTTTACCGTCAGTGTTAACGGTGATCACATCATACCCGGCCGCCTCGGCCACAGTCTGGACACCGCGCACCAATAGCGGATAATAAGGATTGGTAATGTCAGGCACCACACAAGCAAGTGTCATTGTCTGATTCGTCCGCAGCGCGCGCGCCATATAATTAGGTGAATATCCAAGCTCCGCTATGGCCTCATTAATTTTTGAAATTGTAGCTTCTGGAATAGAACCGCCACCAGAACCATTTAAGACAAGTGACACTGTGGCCTGCGATACACCAGCTTTTTTAGCGACATCTTTTTGAGTGGCTGTTGGTTTCATTTGTTTCACACAATCTAGTAATTCGAATTAGTAATACGTATTAGTAAAGTAAACTCAACTCCCTGTCAAGCTTCCTAATTTTCGAAAATCGGCATGATTTTTTAAACATTGTCACGATGAGTGCCGTATTGTTTTATAGACAATTTTCTATTGATGTTGAGGCAGCTTCAGCTAGCCCAAAGAACATATTACAAATGGTCAAAAGAGTTTTTAAAAGCAGAAAATACCGATTGGCTGGCGATACTGCTATCAGCCTCGCCAAACCCACGGCATTGGTGTTTTGTTACGTTGAATGTGGTTTTCGCGCAACTTGATAGGCTTGAGCATAAAAATTAAATAAAGTTGCGCATAGCTTAACTTAAGTGGGGTGTTTTTGCATGCCAACACAGTTACAAAACTAATGAATAATATTTTGTGTTTTTCTGCGATATTTTCTAACATGTCAGAAAAATACATGAGCCATATAGGAACCATGAGATTTCTTTAAATCTAATTATTCTTATAAATCAAATGAATAGATTTCTTACCCATCCGATCAATCATAGGTGCCGTGCTGAAGCGCCTGTTAACAGCATATGGTAATTTCTGTTTTTCGCCAAGGGTTTCAGTTAGGTTTTTGACTTTAACTTTTGGTTTATTTTGTGACATATAGTAGCATTAATTGTTATTCTGACAGCTTGACGGGTACTATAATGGTACTTTGTAAAAAGTACCAGTTCCGTATTTTATTTTTAATATTGCTTGTTCAAGGTCAGGAATTATTGAGGCCATAGAACGACTAAAAATTGCCTTCTCTGATTTACAATAGCACTATTGAGTTGTCGTTAAGGCTATACATTAACGACTTAACCAATCCGCGACTAAGTCACCGTTTCGACAATAGATAAAAACTCATTGTGAAATAAATTTTAAATTTTTACTTGCTCCATCTTTGGGTCATAAAGTGGTTCCAATTGTACTTTACATTTAACCCTTTGTGTGGCCACTTCGAGTTCATAATCCCCATCTTTAACGAAAGCAGCATCTACACCATCTTTGTTACGAACATAACCATAACCAATGGATTGCGCGACGGTATAGCCATAGCCACCAGAGGTTAGCCACCCTACCCGCTCTCCATTTCTATAAATAGTCTCTCGACCAACTAAAATAATATCGGGGTCATCAACAGTGAAGCAAGCCATCATTTTCTTAACGCCATTTTGTTTCTGCGCGACCATGGCCTCACGACCTTTAAAATCTATTCCCGATTTTAATTTAACAGCCCATCCAAGCCCTGCTTCAAAAGGTGTATGATCAGAACCAATATCGCTACCCCAAGCCCTGTATCCTTTTTCCAGCCGCAAACTTTCAATTGCGCGGTAGCCAGCATTTATGAGCCCAAACTTATCACCCGCCTTAATAATGGTTTGGTAAACAGCGGTGGCATATTCAACTGGCAAATGCAGCTCCCATCCCAATTCACCAACATAGGTGACTCTAAGCGCTTGAACAGGGCAACCTGCAATGCCGATGGTCTTAACTGTCCCAAACGCAAATGCCTCGTTTGAAACATCATCATTAGTAACAGCTGATAAGATATCTCGTGCGCGCGGACCCATTAACGAAAGCACCGAATTTGAAGATGTGATATCGAATAACTGGCAATTCAAACCATCTGGAATGTTGCGATTTATCCAATCAAAATCATGTGTCGCAAACCCCGTGCCTGTCACGATATAATATTCATCATCGGCTACTCTTGCCACCGTTAAATCACACTCTATCCCGCCCTTGTCATTTAACATTTGGGTATATATTAAACCCCCAACTGGTTTATCAACTTGGTTAGCACAAATCCAATTGAGAGCGGTTACGGCATCTGGACCTTTTATTGAAAATTTTGCAAATGAAGTTTGATCAAATATAGTCGCTGCTTCTCGGGTCGCTTTATGTTCACGCCCAACAGCTTCGAACCAGTTTTGCCTCTCAAACGTATAAATATCTTCGGGTTTTTCGCCTAATTCTTTATTGGCAAACCAGTTTGGCCGTTCCCAGCCCAATTTTTCGCCAAAACACGCGCCTTGCTCCAACAATATATTATAAAGCGGCGACTTGCGGCATGGCCGACCCGATTTATGCTCTTCATTTGGCCAAGCCATCGTATAATGTTTGCTATAAGCCTCTATAGTTCTGGTTCTCACCCAATCTGTGTCAAAATGCGGGCGGCCAAAACGCCGTATATCGGCTGACCATAAATCAAATGGTGGCTCGCCCTTAACAACCCATTCGGCAAGTGCCATACCCGCACCGCCAGCAGCTGCAATGCCAAAAGCATTAAAGCCCGCACCAACAAAATAGTTTTTAAGTTCAGGCGCTTCTCCAATAATAAAATTACCGTCTGGAGTGAAGGCTTCGGGACCATTCGTTAGTGTGCGAATGCCAGCCGTTTCAAGTGCAGGTATGCGGCCTAGTGACAGCTCCATTAAGGGTTCAAAATGATCAAAGTTAGAATCTAATAAGGAATAATGAAACCCTTTTGGAATGCCATTCACAGCCCAAGGAATTGGGTTGGCTTCATAACCACCCATAACCAAGCCACCAACTTCTTCTTTATAATAAGTGAGCCTATCAGGGTCGCGTAATGTTGGTAAATCCTTGGTTATTCCTTTTATCGGTTCGGTTACCATATATTGATGTTCCATTGCCACCAATGGCACGTTCACCCCAAATCGTTTAGAAAATTCGCGAGTCCATTGCCCTGCACATACAACAACTTTGTCGCATTCTATGCGCCCAAATTCCGTGTTCACCGCAATAATTTTACCCTTATCAATCTCTAAATCTAACACTTTACAATCTTCGACAATTTTTGCCCCCGACATCCGTGCACCCTTGGCCAAAGCTTGGGTAATGTCAGAAGGGTTTGCTTGCCCATCAGTCGGCATAAAAGCCGCGCCAACCACATCATGTATATTCATCATTGGCCATAAATCTTGCGCTTCTTTTGGGGTCAACAAATGCATTTCAAGCCCAAATGAATGCGCTGTGGTCGCTTGCCGTTTAACTTCTGTCCACCGTTCTTGGTTACAAGCTAGCCGCAAGCCACCATTCATTTTCCAACCCGTTCCAAGGCCTGTTTCAGTTTCTATATTCTTATAAAGCTCGACCGAATAACCCAACAATTGAGTTATATTCGCGTTGGAACGTAATTGCCCCACCAAACCTGCGGCATGAAATGTAGTTCCAGAGGTCAATTTCTTGCGTTCTAGCACCAAAACCTCTTCGCCCATTTTTGCCAAATGGTATGCGGTTGAGCAACCAATAATACCACCACCAATAACAATAGTTTTGGCTGAACTTGGTATTTTTGCGGCATTTTGCGGTTGAACTGTTTTTACGGTTTCACTCATTTTCTGTCCTCACACTTGTATAAATTCTCGATAAGCTTTACGAAAGTTTTCCAAACATTCTTCTGCATAATCTTCATAATTAAAATCAATATTTGAGTTAAGTTGCGATACAATTGCCCACATTGTTTCGCGCAACAAAGAGGCGCATTTCATTGTGGTATATTGGTGCAATAATTCGTGGTTTATTTTTTCTTCAAAATAGGTCTCAAGCATCCAAATTTCTTGGTCATAAGTTAGATTATTGTTAGAGGCCAACCCGCCTAAATCAAATAAAGGCGTATTGTAACCAGCATAATCCCAATCTATTAACCACAATCTTTTGCCGTCATCTAAAAAATTGGCTGCCAACAAATCATTGTGACAAAAGGTAATGTCAAAAGGCCCAGAATCTTGTTCTAATTGATTGCCAATAGCCTGTAATTCCACCACTAGATTTTGGTTTTTATATTGCACATCTATGAGCTTAGCCGCATAATTTTCAATAACATGAAACACCCAAAAAATAAGCGCAGGTCCGATAAACTGCTTAGCCACATTATTATGGCAATCCCGTATAAGCGGAACGATCTTTGCTAAATAATCCCCCTCACAAATATCATCAACGCTTAGTGTGTGGCTTTTAATATAATCAATTATGCAAATGTCATCCTTTGCGTAAAGCACAGCGGGCGATAAACCTGCGGCATGCGCTGCTTTGCAAGCTGCAATCACATTAAACCCCATGACGTGATGTTCAGGAATGTCACCACCAACCCGAACTACATATTTTTTCAAACCATCTTCAACCAAATAATTCGTGTTGGTTAAACCGCCTACCAATGGCGCGATTGATATCTTGTTCTGCCAGATATCGAGATTTATGATTTCACTAATTTTTTTATCAATTTCCATCACTCGGCCTCCATGCCATAACGAATGCGGGCTTTTTTCGCGCCCGCCGATATGATCCGATCAGCCATAATGGCAATAAATGCAATGGCAAGCCCAGCAACAAGCCCGCGCCCTGTATCAGCCTTAGTCAGAGCAATATAAACTTCTTGGCCTAAATCTCTTGTGCCAACCAAAGCCGTAATCACCAACATAGATAAGGCAAGCATGATGGTCTGATTGATACCAAGTAAAATTTCTGGCAATGCAAGTGGCAACCGAATTTTTGTCAGGGTTTGCCATTTCGTAGCACCTGAAACTATGCCCGCTTCAATGAGTTCTGGGTTTG
Source organism: Alphaproteobacteria bacterium (assembly GCA_002400495.2). Classification (GTDB taxonomy): domain Bacteria; phylum Pseudomonadota; class Alphaproteobacteria; order Rhizobiales; family OSC116; genus OCS116. Next base: position 33,650 of record NVQL02000062.1, read on the forward strand.
TATTTTTAACCCCGTGTGCGGTGTAACGCACTGCGGGTACCAAGGCATATAATATAATGGCAATCATCGCGGTAAAATCGCCAATTCTAAACAACATAACCACAGGTATTAAATAAACAAAACTTGGTAAAGTTTGCAATGTATCAATAAAAACCCCAATAATCTTGCCAGCTTTGTCATTAACAGCCGCTAAAATACCCAGTGGCAGGCCAATAGCCGCGGCAATAATGACAGAAGCACCACATAAATAAATGGTGATCATCGCCTTATCCCACACACCGTTAATGACAATAAAAAGTGACATGAGTAAATTTAGCAAAGCCAATTTCCAACCACCAAATTTCCAGCCCAATATAGTCAAAATCAATATCATCCAACCCCAAGGGACACTTAACAAGAAGCGTTTAATGGGCAGCATAAAGCCCTTCAGTAAAAATATTTTAACGGCTTCAAAATAATCAAAATAATTAATGTTTAGATATTTGATTAAATCACTCCAAAACGTGCCTGTGCTTAACTCGTAGGCTTTTGGAAAATCTTGTAAAAACGGTAAAAACTGTCCAAAAATTAATGCACTCAATAATATACCTATCACAATGAATGTGCGTTTATATCTGCTGAGCACGCCATAATCTTTATGCTTTTTATTAATCTGCACTTGCCTCACCGCAAAGGCTTGGCTTAACCTATCGATCGCAATGGCTAAAATAACGATGGCAATGCCCGCTTCAAAGCCGCCACCAATATCTAGCCGTCTTAATGATGACAATACATCAAAACCTAACCCGCCAGCGCCAATCATCGAGGCAATTATCACCATATTTAATGACAGCATAATCACTTGATTGGTACCCACCATAATTTGGTTCAATGAAGCAGGCACTAAAATACGCCATGTAAGTTGAAACCGTGTACACCCGGTCATTATGCCAAAATCTTTTATTTCAGGATCAACCGATTTAAGCGCCAGCATTGTATTGCGCACCATTGGAGGGGCGGCATAAATAACCGTTGCAATTAGCGCCGAAACAGGCCCAAACCCAAACATAAATAAAATCGGCACCAAATAAGCAAAAATAGGAATGGTTTGCATGAGGTCTAATATAGCATTGAGTATTTTTTCGAATAGAGGGTGGTAATAAGCATATATACCAAACATCAAACCCAAGCCAACCCCAATTGGAACCGCAATCACCACAGAAGCTAGCGTGATCATAGCGCTGTCCCATTGCCCAAAAACCGCTAAGTAAAGAAATGACAAACCGACAATAAAAGCCAAAAACCAACTTTTAGCATAATGCGCCAAAGCGATTACAAAAGCCAAAACACCAAGCCAGCTCAGTGGCGGCAATATTTGAACAATATTTTTCCCAAAGCCGCTGGTAAAGCCTGAAGATAACAATGCCAAAACAAATTTATAAGGTTGCTCTATTGTCCAAGAGATTGCGCGGGTAAATTCAGTAAAGGTAAATAACCCAAAACTCGCATCCTCAATTAGCCAATTCATAAATGAAGAAATATATGTTTTTGTGGGGAAAATCCAATCTTTCGGATATTTAGTGAGCCAAGGCGCATTCAAATATTCAGCAATATTTTTAGCATCCATTGCAATGATATAGGTCAGAATAAATAACCCTATCCAGAACCAAATTGAATTCATGATCGTGTTAAATGTTTTCATCATTTCACACCTGTTTCACCAAAATTTCAATGATCTTTTTGGCGTCTATAGACCCAATAGCCTGCCCATTCTGCACCACTCTAATAGGCGTTTTTGTAGCTACAATCTGTTCAGCCACGTCAACAATCTTGGCGCTCCCATCAACTTCTTCTTCACTGTCGCACAGTGTTGATGACATAACACTTTTAACGCTTAATATTTTGGCTCTAGATACATGTTTGGTAAATTCTTCTACATAATTATCAGCGGGGTTTAAGATCAAGTTTTCTGGCGTCGCAATTTGTATAATTTTACCATCTTTCATAATAGCAATGCGGTCTGCAAGCCGAATGGCTTCATCAAAGTCATGAGTGATGAATATAATGGTTTTCTTTAGCATGGCCTGCAAACGTAAAAACTCATCTTGCATCTCACGCCGAATAAGCGGGTCAAGCGCCGAAAAAGGTTCGTCTAAAAACCATAATTCAGGCTCCACAGCCAAAGACCGAGCGATGCCGACCCTCTGCTGTTGCCCACCAGATAATTCCCGAGGGTAGGATTTATTATAGCCCTTTAGACCAACAAGTTCTATCACTTGCTCGGCTCTTTTTTCGGCTTCTCGTACACTCACGCCTTGAATGGTTAAAGGGAAAGCAACGTTTTTAAGAATATTTAAATGTGGCAAGAGCGCAAAATGCTGGAAAACCATGCCTAATTTATGGCGGCGTATTTCGATCATTTGCTTGTCGCTGATATTTCTTAAATCAACACCATCAAGCATAAGCTCACCATGCGTGGGTTCAATTAGCCTAGACATACAGCGAATTAAAGTCGATTTACCAGAACCCGAAAGGCCCATAATTACAAATATTTCACCCTCTTCCACTTCTACATTCGCATCGCGAACAGCTGGTATTAGGCCAGCTTGCTTAATTTCCTCAAGGCTTGGATTTGGGTTTTTGGTTAGAAATTTCTCGGCATCAGGCCCAAATAATTTCCAAATATTTTTACATACAAATTTTGTCGAACCAAGCATACAAATAGACTCAGAGTTAAATGAAATAATTTTTAGTTTAGTGCCAATAAGAAATTAAATATAGGGCAGATTAAAATCAACCCGCCCTATATCTTAGGGATATCTACTATTTAGAAACCCAATTCCCCCATCGTGTTTTATTGTCAGACATCCATTTAGCAACAACTTCATCAATCTCTTTGCCGTCCAAATCAACAGCTCCAACCATAGCACTCATTTCATCATTATCGATGTTATAAGCTTTCACAGTTGCGTAAGCGCCAGGCCATTTGTCTTCCATACCCGACCAAGCAGCTTTCCAGATAGGGCCACGTGGTTTTCCGCAATCATATGCGGCATTCGGGTTAATTCCCACACTAGGGTCAGAATAGCATTCCGCAGTATATTTAGGGAATTCAACAAATTCGCCGTCATATTTAGCAGGTGCCCAATGTGGTACATATGCCCACAATACAATGGGAGCTTTACGTTGATAAGCAGACTCTAATTCTGCAAATAGAGCGGCATCTGTCCCCGCATGAACAACATCAAAATCTAAACCTAAGGCTTCAACACGCTCTTCATCAAACCCGCCCCAAGTGACTGGCGCGCCAACATAACGACCTTTAGGCGCTGTTTCTGCGGTTGAGAATACCTCAGAACAAGCCTTAAGTGCTTCCCAATCTGGCAAGCCTGGGCACTTTTCTTTCATATATAGCGGGTACCACCATTCTTCAATCGCTTGCAAACCAGTTTCGCCCACATTCACCACTTTTTTAGTGGCAACAGCTTCATCCAAAGCTTCCTGCCCAGTGGTTGCCCAAATTTCCATAGCCAGCGTTAAATCACCAGTTTTAAGCCCTGCAAATTGTGCAATATAATCGGCCTGCACATATTCTACATTATAGCCTGCTTCAGTTAATATAGATCCCATAATTTTGGTGTTTATGAGCTGTCCAGACCAGTCATGTAAGGTTAACTTTATTGGATCAGTCGACATTTCGGCGGCCATAGCCATGCCCGATAATGACGCGCAAATCACTCCACTAATCAAAGTACTTTTAATTATTTTTTTCAAAATTCACTTCCTCCCTCAGTTATTTCAAACACTCCATATATGAAACCTGCTCATAAACTCCACATTTGTCAACACATTTAGCCGCTTGCGTGGTTATGTGTTGTTTTTAATAAAAAAAGCCACAGTTTGTGTGGTTTTTATTGTGAATTATGATATCATCCAGAGCTATAAAAATTATGGAGCCAAATTTGAACAACACAAACCAAGAGTTTTCTCGCACAAACCACCGAGAACATGAAATTCTACGAGAGATCCGCCTTTCGGGAGGCAATTGCCGCATCAGTTTTTTGGCCAAGAGCTTGGGTATTTCAGACGAAACAGTCAGAAGAAATATAAAAACACTAGAAGCAAAATCGCTTGTGAAAAAAGTTCACGGTGGTGTTTTATTGACGTCTGATTTAGACCAAGTTGAACAACCATTTAGATCCCGTATGGATAAAAATGCAAATGTTAAACAGTTACTAGCCGCCACTGTCGCTAATATGATTAAAGATGGCGATTCATTATTCCTAGACATTGGCTCAACCACGGCTTATATAGCGCAAGCGCTTTGCAACCATCATGATCTTTTCATTGTTACTAATTCTGTAACCATAAGCAACATTCTATCCAAACGAAATAACAATCGGGTTTTTCAGGCGGGCGGCGAATTGCGCTCACATGATGGTGGTGCATTCGGGTTTGATGCCATCCAATTCATTCGCCGTTTCAATGTGCAATATGCCATTTTATCAGCAAGCGCAATTAATGCTGAAAACGGCTTTATGTTGCATGATATACAAGAAGCCGATTTATCACGTGAAGCGACTAAACGTGCAAAAACATCAATAATCATTGCAGACAGCAAGAAATTTAATAAATTAGCACCAATTCGAATAGAAGAAGAAACCAAAATTGACATTCTAATAACCGACAAAACGCCAGGTTCTGATATTATCTCCATGCTCGAAAAACGCGATATTTCAATCATGTATCCATCAAATAGCTAAATTTATTCAAAATTACCAATTACTTTTTCAACTTCGCGCATATCGTCAAACAACAGCTTTGCACCTGCAATAGATAGTTTTTCCTCATAGCTGTCAATGAGCATTTAAAAGTGACAAAACGACGGAATTTTACAGACACTTTTAAAGCCAAAGTGGCACTTGAAGCTTTGCGAGGTGATAAGACGGTTCAGCAGATTGCTGCCAAGCATCACCTTCATCCAACACAAGTCAGCACTTGGAAACGTCAAGCTGTAGAAGGCCTATCAGGTGTTTTTACAGATAAATCAAAGAAATCTGGTGTTCAAGACAGTGATGTCAAAGATCTTCACGCCAAGATTGGCCGTCTTGCGATGGAAAATGATTTTTTGTCACAAGGGCTAGATCGATGAGCCCGTCTAAACGTCGAGATATGATTAAACAGGACAATGTTAGCATAAGTCTGAGCCGTCAATGTAGGTTATTGAAGATTAGTCGGTCTTCAATTTATTATCGCCGCGTTGACTTTAGCCCCGCAACGCTTGACCTAATGAATGAGATTGACCGGACATTTACGAAACACCCGTTCTTTGGTAGCCGCCAGATTGCCGCTTATCTTCCAAGAAATGGTTTTGCAGCTGGTCGTCATCGAGTTCGGCGGTTAATGGGTATTATGGGTTTGCAGACTGTTTACAAAAGGCCAAATACGAGCAAAAAGCATCGGCAGCATCCTGTTTATCCTTATTTACTTAGAAAGCTTCCCATTACCCGCGCCAATCATGTTTGGTGTAGTGACATTACCTATATTCCTATGAAGCGAGGGTTTTTATATTTGGTTGCGATTATGGATTGGGCCACACGAAAGGTCTTATCTTGGCGCCTTTCAAATACGTTAGATGCAAGTTTTTGTATTGAAGTGCTTAATGAGGCCATTGCCAAATATGGGAAGCCTGAGATTATGAATACCGATCAAGGCAGCCAATATACAAGCTCAGACTGGGTTACTGTTTTAAGTGATGCGGGCATTAGAATGTCAATGGATGGTAGAGGTCGTTATTTGGACAATATTTTTATTGAACGTCTTTGGCGATCACTGAAACAAGAAGCCATTTATTTGCATGAAATGACTGATGGTTTCCATGCAAGTCAAATTATTGATGATTGGATGACATTTTATAATACAGATCGACCATATACAGCACTTGATAAATGCACGCCAGATGAAGTATATTTGGAGACAATCTAAGTATGAATTGCGGCATGAACATAATCACAATACATCTTAACCAAGCCGCAAAACTGTCCTAAATAGCAGGACCACTTTAGATGGGCGGGTTAGCTCAACCAACGCGCAGTTGAAATCTAATTGTTTTATTGTTTTCGTGTATAGGCTTCAATTTTAACATCTTGCATGCGATAGCCTACATTAGCTAGTAAGGTTGTCATCGGGCTAGCTTTTAGTTTTCCAGTGACCCATATGGGGTCATATAATTTATCTAGCGAAATTCCATTTGTTTTGGAAACATATATGATTTGATTGCCTGGAGGCGCGGGAATATGAATACATGCTCCTAAATAGGGCACCAATAGGAATTCCACGACTTTTTCTCCGTCAATTTCTAGTGGTGTGATGAACCCGGGAACGCGGACTATTTTGCCATCTAAATCAGTGCGGATGGAAGCGCCTTGCGGTTGCGAATATCGTTTGATTTCGTAGCTATCAACCATTTGGGCATATTCTTCATCATTGCCTTCGAAATCTTCTTTTTTGGGCAGACCAATTGTGGGGCTGTTCACTGGGATGACGAGGAATTCACCACCGCCTTGTTGCGGGATAAGGTCTTCCCAACTGAGTGTAATTGGTTTGGCTTGCGCAGCAGATGCTAAGGTAATTGATGTAAACAATACCAACATAAAATTTGCAATTAGACGTTTCATTGATCCATTCCTTTCCAGTTTAAGATCTGATGGCCAAACCATCCGACATTGACATATAATAAGCTCTAAACGCTGGAATGACACCTACTAATATTCCACCTAATATGATGAGTATGAGATAGGTTATTTCCTGTTGAGCAGGACTTGTGAATTGTAAATAAAGCCCCGATGCGTTTTCTATCCATTCCCATGACAATGCAAGCAATGTATAAAGCGCTGCCACTCCCACCAATACACCGCAGACTGCCAATRMWGCSGCTTCSGMWACAAAYAAASTRAAKATWTGCRKSGGYCTTGCGCCRATGGCTCTCAAWATRGCCATTTCGCGYCGTCGTTCGTTGAGTGTTCCTAAAATTGAAATTATCATTCCAAAAAATGCCGTAATAACCACCATAATTGAAATGATAATCAATGCCATTTCTGCGTTGCCCACAAGCGTCCAGAGTTGTGAAAATGCAACGCCTGGTAAGATAGCTGTAACTGGTTCTTCACGGTAATTATTGATGTAGCGTTGCAGCGAGAATATACCAATTTTTGATTTTAGCCCGATATAGGCAGCTGTTACAATTTTAGGCGTTAGATCCATTTTTCGCACCTGTTCAGCATCTACTATGGCATCGCCTTGTGGTGCTGCACCGGACTGCCAACCGACATGAATGGCCTCAATGGCTTCTAAAGAAATATTCACTGTGCGGTCTACAGGAGTTCCTGTGGGGGCTAGAATGCCTGAAATTCGAAATGGTTTATCATCATGCTTGGCACCAAAGGAAACGTTGCCTGTCCCATGTGCAACGCTAATGAGATCACCTAGCGAATAATTTAGTTGCTTGGCGACTTCTGAGCCAATAACTGTGTCGAACAGGTCATCAAACGCCACACCTTCTTTGAATGTAAGCGGGATGTTCCTGCGGTATTTATATCTTTTAAAATAGTCTTTTATTGTGCCCATCACACGGAAACCACGGTGAGAATCGCCYAGAGAAATTGGAACCAACCACTCGACYTGACTTTGGCTTTTAATGTCATCAAGTGTTTCTACAGAGATGTTATTTGTCGCATTGCCAATGCGAAAAACKGAATATAGYAAKAGTTGYACATCGCCAGCGCGGGCTCCGACGATTAGATCGGTACCAGRTATGGTGTTGATAAAACTTGATCGTGCGCCCACTCGAACCTTTTCGACSCCTAACARRAGCATGACGGATATAGCGATGGAAATAATTGTYAATATGGCAGTCAATCGRCGGTTCAGTAGGCTTTGCCAYGCGAGGCGTAAAATWATCATWGGTTYTGGYCYGTTTCATGAATTTGGCARATRTCTTYTAAGYTWACSACCCGATCGAACCGATYGGACAAGCGTAAATCATGGCTGACCATGAGCARGCTAGCTTTTGATTTTGCTTTTTGMGCGAATAGCATRTCYATAAATAYCGCTTGGYGGCCTTCGTCYARSGAGGAMGTTGGTTCGTCYGCAATGATRATTTCGGGCGYGCCGATAAAYGCRCGGGCTGCYGCWACYCTTTGTTGTTGRCCKACGCTAAGATTGAYAGATTTTTGTTGAYCCATTTGCYCAAGYCCAAGYTCTGATARAATGCGTTTGGCGTCGTTTYTGCGTGTTTGGTCTGTATCCCCAGTTTGCAATTTGCGRCGCTTTGAAAATTGCAAAGGCATAAGCACATTATCCAAAACMGAYAARTAAGGCAGCAAATTAAACATTTGAAAGATAATGCCAATATGGTCKGCACGAAAACGATCTCGAGCAGAGCCAGATAAATCTCCTAARGAYTGCYCCAAAATTGAAAYGCTACCWGARTTTGGAACYAARGTGCCGCAAATCAAACCAAGTAAAGTAGATTTKCCACTGCCTGARGGYCCKGTWAGTAGSACACTCTCGCCCCTTTCCAGWWCAAACTCATCGAGCTTAAGAYTGAAAGAATTGGCRTGAGTGCCCCAAGAAAAAAATATGTCGTTTAGTTTGATTRCGGTCATRTGRATTAATTTATGATTGATGAAAGATCTATRGACGTCTCATCACGCATGATTTCTGCTGCGAACTGCCCATTGTTTGATACGGCTTCAACCTCTAATTCTTCAGCTTCTGAGAAGTGGGTGAAGAATTTTAGCCCAATATTTGCGAGTGATTGGGGTGAGGTGCAGGTGAAAGAATAGCTTACATGGAATTCTGCATGCCCTTCTTCATCGTTAAGTTCTTCCTCATCATGATCTTTGGCATCATCGTGTTCTTTCTCGTCATGCTCTTCGCCTTCATGTTCAGTTTCAAAGGCGCTTTCTTGGGCAGTAACCGAGCAATTGGCAGCTTTGGGAAGTTCAAATATATTGGCGGGGTCTTTGAGTAGAGCGAGTGCGGATTGAACGCTTTTTTTCTGGGCTTCGTCTTCTGGCGCATGTTCAAAGCCTACAATGTCTGCTCCTGGTGCTTCGAGCTCAAATTGTAATAGATTGCCATCTAGAGCAATTTTCAATTGGCTAACGCCATGTTCATGAGCGTCGTGTTGGCGCGCCGTTTCGGCAGACGCAAAAGTTGGAGCGAGCAGTGTTAGGGCGGAGGCAATGGTTAGATATTTTTTGAAAGTCATGATTAAAAATCCTTGTTGTGTGAGTAAGTTATTGGTTTTAATGAAATATTTTAGCCTGTACATTCTGGGCAAAGGCCGACCAGTTCAACGAGCCCATATTCAAGTTTAAATTGGGTTTGTTCTGCAGTTTTTGAGATTAGTTCTGAAATTGTTGGGCTTGTAAGTTCAGCGACACGTTTGCAAGATGAGCAAAAAAGTAATTGTGGGTTGTGATGTTCTTCATCGGAGGTGCAGGCAATGTAGGCGTTCATTGATTGTATGCGATGAACTATTCCCATTTTAATGAGTGTTTCTAATGCACGGTAAACCTGAACAGCTTGCAAGCGTTTGCCATTTTTGGCTACGCTTTCAACAATTTCATATGCACTAGAGGCCTGATGGCTTTGTAATAACGCATCAAAAACAAGAACTTGATTGGCGCCGAATTTTTTACCACTTTCTTCCGCCAGTTTAGTTGCGCGCAGTTTTGCACTTTTAACGCAGCGGTGATGGCTATGTTTAATGTCGGGAAAAAGGCTGGCCAAGGGAAACTCCAAATATAGATATGCTAGAATAAGCTTTGAAGCATGTGTACGACGTTGATATGACAATATATTGACGATCTAGTGATAGAGGCTACCGCTTTAATTTTATTTTCCGATGTTGGAGAGCATTGCTAATTTAATCAGTTGGTTAGTGATGGGTCGGTGACCTATTTCTTTTGATTTAATATTTTTTTTTGGAATAGACTGTGAATGTATGGGATTGATCTGCATTCGCTATGTTACTTACAGACAGGCGTTATGCCTAAAAAACAGGCAAGAATAATTTATGATTATTTTTTAGGCACAATGTCGCATATTTCAGTGACTGCGATGTAGCCAAAATTGGATACTAATAATTATACTAAACATTTCAATTGGTTAGATTTTTGGCGATTGTAAATTGCAATTCGAGCTGATTGGCATGGTTTATGCTTATGTAATTGCGTAGGCCAATGTGGGTCTCTTACATCAATCCAACGACGGGTTATTAAG
>NVQL02000073.1 GCA_002400495.2 Alphaproteobacteria bacterium
TCGCTGCTTTTTAGCCAATGCATTTGCTCGACGTAATAATATAGCGTCAGATTGATCATTCGGATCAAACGCCAACCGGTTTTTTTGAACCTGTTGCGCATATATTTCCTCCGGTGTTCGAATTCCTTGTACAATCGAATTTATTTCAGACACCTGACTTTTAACCCGATTCACCAACGAATCACCAGCCCCCCTTCCAGGGTCTTTTCCTAAGTTACCGGAAAAATCAATAATCTCTGCACTGTCTATCTTTCGTAAATTCTTCATTGAGTCATCATATTGAGATGTGGCTTTTTTCAAATCTCTGTTTGCCGTCGCCAATTGTGTATTTATATCATCACGCCACTCACTAATTTCATCGCCACTCATATGGCCGTAACCAATATTAACCTCAACAGCCGCCAATTCTTCACGCGCACTAGTTAAATTTATTTGTGCTTCATTCCGGCCAGCTAAGGCCGCAGTAACATCTACCGTTGCCAATTCACGTCCACGCTGCCGCAATGCTCGCGTCAACCCATACTGTGCCTGTGTCGCAATATCCGTTGTTTTTGCTAGTCTCATGTCTGCGTCGGACAGCCGAGCTGACAAATCAATAGCACCGCCTAACGCTTCACTTAATAAATTTATAGCCAAAGCCGCCGCCCCACCTGCCAGTATCAACGGCAACAAAGGTGAAGCCGCAACAGCCGTACCAATAGCAATAACAGATGGTATCAAACTAGCTGTAATCATCCCCGCCACGCCGGCAAAACCAAACTCAATCAATTCAATATATTTTGGTATACCCTCAATTGCCGTTGCCATACTGTCAAAACCGCCAACAACTATTTGGCTAATGCCGTAAAGCTTATCAAGCTGCCCAGATACTAGCGTAACACTATTACCTGCTCCGGTCATGGCTTGGTCAATACGTTTTTCAACATTCAAAAACTCTGCATCAATTTTAGCGGTTTGACTATGCAGGGCATCAAACACACGCTCAGCAGTTAATTCGCCCTCAGCGCCCATTTCACGCAACTTACCAATACTCACACCCATACCATCTGCAATTGCTTGCGCTAAACGCGGCGCATTTTCTAAAATAGATTTTAATTCATCGCCGGACAACCGATCTGATGACAAACCTTGCCCAAGTTGCAACACTGCATTTGCCCCCTCTTGCGCAGTTTTACTGCCAATGCTAATCGATTTATTAATATTACTAACAACTTGCAGCCGGTCTTCTTCACTCTTGTTAAGTTGCTTTGTGCTTCGACTAATACGTGCATAAGCACTAATGGTAGAATCCAAACTGCCATAAGTCTTTTTCGCAAGTTCAAAATTCTTACGCATTGCAGCATTTACATTGCCATATTCACCAACAATCAACTTAATTTGCGTTCGCATGCTCGACGCAGAATCTAACTGGTTTTTGATACCGCGCGCAGCAAACGCCGTTGCAATTGCAGCACCAAGTGCATAATGCCCAACCGTCAAACTTTTCATTTGCTGGCGTAGTCGACCAAGTACGCTGGCATGTAGCTTAGCTTTCCTAGACGCCTCACTTATTATTTTTGTTTGCGCCGACATAGCTCTATTAAAAATAGTCGCTGATAATGACGTAGATTTGAATTGCTTTCTAAGATTACTAATTTCATTCCTAGCGAGTTCCGTGGCCGTTGCATATTTTCGAGTTGTTTGGGTGGCCGCACGCACTAATCCCCTATATTCCGCACCACTCCCACTTATATCAAACATTTTATTAATGTCTTTTTTCACTTGAACACTGGTTTTTGCGACACTATTGGCTATCTGTCTCAAACCCCTTTCAGCCTTGGACGGGTCAGCAGTTATGTCAATTGCAACCGCCACATTATCATTACTAGCCATACCATCACCTATTCAACCAATGCTCTTAATTCTAAAAGATCATCTTTTGTCATTTTATTGTTTTGTATTTTTTCCTCGTCAAAGCCCTGCATTTTCAACCAAGCTTTGTGAGCCGCAGCATATTCGCGCAACGACAGCCGCCAGAAATCACGCGCAGGCATGCCAAGGTTCGCAATCGCGAACCCAAGCATTTCATAGAAATCAATTAGTCCGACTTCTTCTTTGCCCTCGCCGCCCGTGGCTTTTTTTCAGGTGTATCAGCTTCTTGATTACCAAGCGTTGCTTGCGTCAATTGACCAACCAGTCCCATAAGTCCCTGAAAACTAGCTTTAGTAAAATCTGGCAAATCGCTTTTATTCATGCCATTAGCCTCCATAATCACCGCCATCAACTCCCGGACTTTCGGAAAATCGAGAACAGGTAATATTTCATCCATATAATCAAAAGCATTCTTTCCAAATTTTACTTGCACCGCTTCAAGAGCCGCAATATCCAAGCTAGCAGTGTAGCTTTGCCCAGCTATGATGAACTTCACATCACTTTGTTCTAAATTATCCATATCAATCCCAATCGTACAAAGCTAATTATTCAGCAGCAAAAACATATTTACCAGCCGGCATAAACCCAATACTCATGGATAAATCTTCCTCCATATCACCTCCAAAGCTGAACTTGGTAATATTCCAGCCAGCAACACAGGTATAAGTACCCAACCCCGGCACAACAATCTTGCCATCAAGCGGTATTTGCGCTTCAAATGCAGCAACAGCAACCTTGACCGCCGCGTGATCTTGGAAAAGCCCCTCACCCTCAATGCTCAATTCTTTCTTGCCGTAACGCGTGGTTTTATGCAACGGCGCACTACGGTCAGTGCAATCCGGCACAGTGGTTTCAATCATATTTGCCGTCACTTCAAAACTGTGCGTTTTGATGCCGCAAATCATTAAAAATTCCCCTGCATTATCTGGGTCATTCATCATAAATGCCAAACTACGAGCTAATTCACCCATGATCGTTATTCCTTATGTAAAAGCGCATTAAATCGCGCCATGGTTTCGTGGCCTTCACCATCTTGGTTAAAGCCCGCTAGTTCCAAAATAACGGTCAACAAAACCAAGCCAGCACCTGCCACCTCAAACGTTTCATCAATCAATATTTCGGTAATCTCTTGCCGAAGAATCAAACTATTTTTTAACGCTTCGGTATCGTCAAAAATCTTCACACTAAATTGCTCATTCACCACATCAAGGCTTCGTGCTCGCTCAGTTTTGCCAGTAAAATCCTCAATCAAAACGTAAGGTTTAGCGGCGTCCGCCGGCACATAACTGTAAATTCGCCCATCACATACGGCGGCATCTTTAAGCGCAGCAGTGACTGCCTCCGCCAATGGCACAGTAAAAAAACTCATAATTTCAACCTATTTATTTACCCCAAACCTGCTTAACAGATTTGTTAATTGCCCGCGTAATACGGCCTTTAATTCGCCGTTTCATCCCATTCCAAGTAGGGTAAAAAGTATCTCTTGCACCCACATGTCCTGTCACCTGCCCGGTTTTTGAGTTTACTTTCACATGCCCAAACTCAACCATTGGCGCATAAAACACTTCATTTACAACTCTGACGCGCATAGCATCATGTTTTATTCCGTCAATTGCCCGCCCGCGCTTTACAGAATCGGCATCTAAAACCTTTATGCCTTTTGCTAATTGCCCAGTATGCCCGTTCTTAACTGCCGATTTTGCGGCGTTTGCAAATTCATCTGCCCCAATGTCCATGGCTTTCTGAACATCTTTTCTAATCTCAACCGGCATTTCCATCAGTTTTCGACGTAAGTTTTCAATGCCGATAAAACCACCCTTTGCCATAGCTACCCCTCGACCAATGTCGCCTCAAATTCAGCATAAGCATCGCCCACAGGCTTGTTATGCTCCAAATTAAAATACAATTTCTTGTCACCATTCGTCTGCCAAACAAACCGATCACCCTGCAACACTCCGCCAGCATTACCGCCAAAAGCATTGCGCCAAACCACAACTTTATAAATACCAACCGATTTTTTACCGCCCTCAATCAAACCACTTTTCGCCCGTATCGGCGTAATCATAGCCCGCGCCGGCTGCACATCGGCAAATTCACCATTCTGCCCGCCCATACTGTCAGTACCAGCAGCCTTGCGCTGCAACATTATCAATTCTGCTAAATGCATTTAATCACCCACAAAAAAACCGCCCAAAGGAGCGGTTAAAGATTCAATTTGCCGTTTTAAACGACTCACTATATGTTTTTAATTCTATAACTTAAAGGAATACAAAAATGGCAGATGATAAACTAAACATAAATGATATTGGCAAGCCAAAAACTAGCACAACTTCAACCTCTGCCGATAAACCAAAAGATTAGCCCCAATTAACGTCAATCCGTTCAATTCTATGTACGGGTATGTACGTAATTGTCGCCGATTCACTATTTGCATCAAACTCAAATATTGTTGGTTCAGCCACCCGGTCTTTTTGAATAATTTTTGTGACATAAAGAGACACGTTTCCCTCTTCATCAATTGTAATTGCATTCAAGGGCAAATCTTTTGGTAACAAACCAAATATGCTTTCATATACTTTGCCATCATTCAGATGAATTTGCACATATTGCCAAACAACACCCGTCTCACCCAACATAGAGGCAATAACGCTAGGGCTGTGGTCATCATGGTGAACATTCGTCCATTTCATAAACTTAACAACTATTTTGCCAATAATCTTACGCCAAACAGCCGCACCAATAATCGCCGCCAGCACTGCTATAATCGGCGGGTAAAATTCATTTTCAACACCAAAGCTACTAAATATCAGCAATACAAGTTTTGAAATCAATCCGAAAACCAAAATTTGCATTGCAATGTCAGTTGGTCTCATGCGTTTATTGCGCCCAACAGTAGACACCCAAAACCCTAAATACCCACCAACGAGTACAATTTGTATTTCAAATGTTAAACCGAATAGAGATTCCATAAAAACAACCTTTCTAAATTAAATTAACCAAACCTCAACCGATTCCACAACCTAAATCACCTTAAACCCACTCATCAACCTAGCCGCACCATTAGAAAGCGCATATTTTTTAGTATCGGTCGTGTCGGAATTCTCTTTATACCATTCACCAACAATCAACATCACCGCCTGCCCAATCTCAACCGGCATTTTCTCAGCATCACCAACCGCCCACCCAGCTCTGTATTTAACCACCACATCCCCAAATTGCGGGTAATGCGCCGGCCAAACACTGCCAGCCCGCGCCCGCAACCGCAAAAAGTTGGTCATAAACTGGCTCTGCCGCACGTTAGCAAGGCTAAATTCCTGCTTAGTACCATCAACGTCAAAATAATTCACGCTCAACAATTCACAGTTATTGGCCTTTTTCAGCTCAATGCAGCCCTCAAATTTTTCAATGTGCAACCAAACATCAGTCCGGTAAATCGATAGGCCATAAGCCCCCTCCAAAAACCCAATCGCCGCCGCCATAAGCCGCCCAATCTTAGCATCATCAGCATCATGCAACACACTCATGTTGCTCTTAACATCAGCAACCGTCAGCTCAACAGCGCCCGCCCGCACCGGGTATCTATAAA